>JBEKLJ010000044.1:0-18155 GCA_050010255.1 Bryobacteraceae bacterium | reverse complement strand
AAGGCGCGCGACGGGGTGAGCCCGCAGGTCCGTAACGGATCGAGGACTCACCCCGAGCGCAACGCAGAAGATGCCGGCCTCCCGCAAGCCGCAGCCGAAGGCGTGTGAGAAGATCGGGCTAGGCGCCGCCGCTACGGCTTGGCGGGGGCCGTCGCCGGCGGCGGCGGAATCTCCTGGGACAGTCGCGCCCGGATCTCACGCACCCGCGCGTACATCCGGGCGGCCTCGGCGTCCCGCTTCATCAGCTTCAGCAGATCGGCATAGCGCTCCAGGATCATGCCCACCTCCAGCTCGCCCACAACCTGCCCCTTCTGGGCCACCGCCAGCGCCTGCAGATAGACCCTCTCGGCCTCGGCGTGTTTCTGCTCGCCCACGTAGGCCGACGCCAGCTTGTCGTAGCTCGAGAGCAGCGAGGCGCCGCGAATGGCGAGCGCGTGCTGATAGAGCGGCCGCGCCTCGGCCAGCTTCCCCTCGGCCACGTAGACTCCAGCGAGGTTGTCGAGCGCCGTGGCGACGGTGGGGTGGTCCGAGCCGACGGCCTTCTCCCAAATCATGAGCGAGCGGCCGTAGAGCGGCTCGGCCTCGGCGAACCGGCGCTGCGCGTAGCAGACCCAGGCCAGATTATCCAGGCTCGGCACCAGCTCGGCGTGGTCCGGGCCGAGCGCCCTCTCCCGGATCGCCAGCACCCGGCGAAACAGAGGCTCGGCCGCGGAGTACTTGCCCTGGTCGCGGTAGACGCCGGCCAAACCGTCCAGCGTGGTGGCGACGCTCAGGTGGTCCAGGCCCTGGGTGCGCTCGCGGATGCCCAGCGCGCGCAGGTAGTAGGCCTCGGCATTGTCGAACTTGGCTTGGATGACATAGACGGCCGCCAGGTTCTCCAGCGTGGCCGCGACTTCCGGATGCTCGGGGCCAAACGCCTTTTCGCGGATGGCCAGGGCGCGCTGGTAAACCGCCTCGGCTTCGCCGAACCTCCGGTTCGCCCCGTACAGTGTGCCCAGACCGTTCAACACCGTGACCAGGCGCGGGTCGAGCGGTCCCCAGGTGCCTTCCTGGATGCCGAGCAGCCGGTGGTAGTGCGGCTCGGCCAGCAGCGCCTTCCCCTCGGTGCGGTAGACCGTGATGAGCTGGTCGAGCGTCTGCGCCAGCCGCGGGTCCTTCGGCTCGAAGCCTTCCGCCTCCTGGAGCGCTGCCCGGAGGTGCTTCTCGGCCTCGTCGTAGCGGCCCTGCTCGTAAGCCGTCTTGCCGGCCGCCATGGCCGCTTCCCAAGGCGTGGGTTCAGCCCAAACGGCTCCGCACAGCACGGCGACGATGGCCGCCATCCTCACGGCCTTCAACGTCAACCCTCCTTCGGACGGGCGCATCCGCGCCCGCGCGCGCCCGCTCTCAACTGCGAGTATACATTCTGCGCCACTAGCCCGCATTTCTCACCAACAACCTGCTGCGGCCCTCTCATCGCGCCTCGCTGCGGTCGTGGTGAGAAAAGCGGGCTGGCCCGGCGACCGCTAGAATGGGCTTTCCAGGGGGCACGCGCGCACGCCGATGAACTACGCCGAGGCGGTCCGGTTTCTCTACTCGCTGGGCAACGAGGTCAAGGCCGCCAAGCTCGAGCTGGCCAGGATGACAGCGCTGCTGGAAGCGCTGGGCGCGCCGCACCGCGGGGGCGAGTTCATCCACATCGCCGGGACCAATGGCAAAGGGTCCACCGCGGCCATGATCGAATCCGGGCTCCGCGCCACCGGCCTGCGCACCGGCCTCTATACCTCGCCGCATCTGGCCGAGCCCACCGAGCGCATCCGCATCGATGGACACCCGGTCAGCCCCGAGGAGTTTGCCGCCGCCTTCGACCGGGTGCACGCGGCCGCCGAGCGCCTAATCGCCGCCGGCGTGCTGGAGGTGCACCCCACCTACTTCGAAACCGTCACCGCCATGGCCTTCGTGCTGTTCGCCGAGCGGCAGGTCGCCTCCGCGGTGCTCGAGGTCGGGCTGGGCGGGCGCTTGGACGCCACCAACGTGATCCTGCCCCGGCTGGCTATTGTGACTCCGGTGGATTTCGACCATGAGGCGTTTCTCGGCAAGAGCTTGCAGGCCATCGCGCTCGAGAAGGCGGGAATCCTGAAGCGGGGCGCCGGGGCGGTGTTTGCTCCGCAGCGGCAGGAGGTGGAGGCGACACTGGCCTCCGCGGCAGCCGGCCTGGAGATCGAACCCGTCTGGGCGTCGCGCTGGGGGGTCCAGGACCTGGCGCTCTACCCGGGCGGGAGCTGCTTCCGCGCCGTTGGCGACGGCAAAGAGCTGCGCATCGATTGCCCGCTGGCGGGCGAGCACCAGGTCGAGAACGCGCTCACCGCCGCCCTGGCCCTGGACGCCCTGGGCTTCGCGCCCGAGCTGATCCGCGAGGGCATCCGGCAGGCCCGCTGGCCCGGCCGGCTGGAGCGCGTCGCCCAGGCGCCGGAAATCATCCTCGACGGGGCGCACAACCCCGCCGGCGCGCGCGCCCTGGCGGCCTACATCAACCGCTTCTTCGATGACCGCCGCGTGTGGCTGATCTACGCCGCCATGCGCGACAAGGCCGTTGCCGAGATGGCCGGGATCCTGTTCCCGCTGGCCGACGAGGTCATCGCCACTGCCCCCCTCCAGGCGCGCGCCGTCCGGCCGGGGACCATCGCCACGCTGGCCGAGCATCCGCGGCTGCGCGTGGCCCAGACCGTGGCCCAGGCGCTCCAGATCGTCCGGCGCGAGGCCGCGCCCGAAGACGCCGTGTTCGTGACGGGTTCACTGTTTCTGGTGGGGGAGGCACGAGAGCTGCTCGTCTCCTAGTGGGGCGGCTTCTCAAAGCCGCCACCGGGCCCTCCGGCCCGGGTCGCCGGCCAGAGAGCCGGCTGGCGAACTCGAGAGTTCGCCCCACCAGCGCGCGGCATCTTCCGAATGCGCAAGCCGCTACAATGGTGCGTTCCCGGATGCTCACGACTCTGCGCGCGCTCTTCGTGACCGACCCGCTGATCATTCTGGCCACCATGGTCATGGGGACGGTCTCGCTGGTGGCTTCGCTCGTTGACGGCACGGGGCGGGCGCAACACCGCGTGGCCTGCGCCTGGGGGCGCATGCTGCTGAAGATCGCGGGGGTGAAGCTGCGCATCGAGGGCTTGCAGCGAATCGAGCCCGGCGGCACCTACGTCTTCGTCTCCAATCACCTCAGCTACATGGATATTCCGTCGATCTTGCCCAGCATCCCGGTGCAATTCCGGTTCATGGCCAAGAAGAGCCTGTGGAAGGTCCCCTTCATCGGCTACCACCTGAGGCGCGCCGGGCATATCCCGGTCGAGCGCGAGGATGCGCGGGCGGCGCTGAAGACGCTAGCCGAGGCGGCGCGCGTCATTCGCGAGCGCGGCGTCTCTGTGCTGGTCTTCCCCGAGGGCGGCCGCTCGCCCGCCGAGCTGCGCGAGTTCAAAGAGGGCGCGGCCTACATCGCCATCAAGGCCGGAGTGCCTGCCGTGCCGATCGGACTCACCGGCACGCGCGCAGTGCTGCCCATGGGCTCACTACTGGTGCGGCCGGGCCAGGTGACGCTGCGGATCGGCGAGCCGATCCCGACCGCCGGCCTCACCGTCCGCGACCGGCACGCGCTCACGGCGCAAGTGCGCAAGCGGGTCGTCGAGTTGACGCGGCCAGCGGCGCGCGACTAGCCTCCGGCTGAGCGTAGCCTCCGCCTTCGGCAGCGTTTGCGCGGCCGGCGGGCTTGCCGTCGCGGATGCGGGCGAACGCTCGGAGAGCACCGTTTGTCCGACATATCACTGTTGCATGTGACATAATGATGTCATGGCAGTCCGAACCACCGTCGACATACCGCAGCCCTTGCATGACCGGCTCCGTCACCGGGCGCAGCAGTCCGGCGCCTCGATCCGCGCGCTGATTGTCCGGGCCATCGAGCAGTCATACAGCGAGCAGAAGAAAGGCGAGCACGTGACCGGCCCGCTGGTTGCGGGTACGGGCAAGCTTGGCCCTGCCTTCCCCGAAGACGCGAACCCCCATGATCTTGTTCTTCCCTGATCTGAACGTCTGGCTCGCTCTGTCCGTAGGCGGTCATCGGCACACCGCCGAAGCTTGGAACTGGCTGAACCTGCTGCCAAGAGAGGCCAGGCTGATCTTCTCGCGCTACACCCAGCTCGGCCTGCTGCGTCTGCTGACGAACGAATCCGCCATGGGCGAACAGACGCTGACGCTCCGAAAAGCCTGGGGCGTCTACGACCGCTGGCTGAACGACCCACGCGTGGAGTTCTATCCGGAACCGCGCGGCCTGGACGCCGGATTCCGCCAAGCCACGGCGCCCTTCGCGGGCAAGGCAGCCCCAAAATGGGTCGGCGACTGCTTCCTGCTGGCGTACGCCAACGAGAGCCATGCCACGCTCGTCACATTCGACAAAGCGCTGCTCGCTCTGGCCCGCAAACAAGGTTGCTCAGGCGTGATCCCCGGTTGAGACGGCCCTAAGACGCCGCTGACTCTGTTAGACCGAGGACTGATGAACCGCAGAGACGCCGAGACCGCCCCTTTCAAATAGGTATTTCTCTGCGTCTCCGCGTCTCTGCGCTGAAAAAGGCTGCTCTTACCCCCGCCGCTCCTTCTCGGTCATGAGCGCTTCGATGTTCACCAGCTCGGTGGGGTAATCGCCCGTGTAGCAGGCGTAGCAGTACTCGTGCTTGTCGTCGGCGACCGCCTCGCGCAAGCCGGCGAGCGAGAGGTACCCCAGGCTGTCGGCCTCGATGAACCGCCGGATCTCCTCCACCGTGTTGTTGGCGGCGATGAGCTCGCGCTTGGTCGGCGTGTCCACCCCGTAGAAGCAGGGGGAGCGCGTCGGCGGGCAGGTGATCCGCACGTGCACCTCGCGCGCCCCCGCGTTGCGCATCATGCGGACGATCTTGCGCGAGGTGGTCCCACGCACGATCGAGTCATCCACCAGTACCACGCGCTTGCCCTCCAGCAAATGCCGTACCGGGTTCAGCTTCAGCTTCACGCCGAAGTCGCGGATGGCCTGCGACGGCTCGATGAACGTGCGCCCGATGTAGTGGCTGCGGATCAGGCCGTGCCGGAACGGGATGCCCGCTTCGGCCGCGTAGGCGATGGCGGCGGCCACGCCCGAGTCCGGCACCGGCACCACTACGTCGGCCTCCACCGGGTGCTCGCGCGCCAGCAGCCGCCCCAGCATCTCGCGCGACTCCTGCACCGAGCGGCTGAAGACGATCGAATCCGGCCGGGAGAAGTAGACGTGCTCGAAGACGCACTGCGCCCTGGGCCGCTCCGGGCAGTAGCGCTCGCGGACGAGGCCCTCGGGGCCGACCGTGACCATCTCGCCCGGCTCGATTTCGCCCAGATAGGCCGCGCCGATCAGGTCGAAGGCGCAGGTCTCCGAGGCGAAGGCCCAGCTCTTCTGGCCGCCGGAGAGCTCCATCTGGCCCATCGCCAGGGGGCGGAAACCGTGCGGGTCGCGCGCCAGGATGATGCGGTCCTGCGCCAGGAACACCAGCGAGAAGGCGCCTTCGAGCTGAAGCAGGGCCTCGCGCAACGCGCCGGCCAGCGTCCGCTCACGCGACCGGGCCACCAGGTGGAGAATGACCTCGGTGTCGCTGGAGGCCTGGAAAATCGAGCCTTCCCGCTCCAGCTCCTGCCTCAGCTCGGCGGCGTTGGTGATGTTGCCGTTGTGCGCCACGGCGATGCGCCCCTTGTTGCACGAAACCGCGAACGGCTGGGCGTTGCGCAGCACCGTGGTGCCCGCCGTCGAGTAGCGCGTGTGCCCGATGGCCAGGTGGCCGGGGAGCTTGGCCAGCGCCTCGGGCGTGAAGATGTCGGCCACGTAGCCCATCTCCTTGAGGCAGTAGACCTCGCGCCCGTCCCCCGAGGCGATGCCCGCGCTCTCCTGCCCGCGATGCTGCAAAGCCTGCAGCCCCAGGTAGGCCAGGTTGGCCGCCTCCGGATGGCCGTAGATGGCGACAACCCCGCACTCGTCGCGGTATTTGTCCGTGCTCACGTTAGCCCCTCAAACCGGCTGCGAGCGCCCGCTCCCAGGCCTCGCGCAGCTTTGAGATCTCACAATCGATCAGCGCACGCCCCTGGTTGCGTACTCCCAGGCGGCCCGCCACCGTCGTGCCCACGCGCAGCACCTCTACTCCATTATCGCGCGCGATGCGCTCGATTTCCTCGGGGCGGTCCGTCGAAATCAGGACTCGCGAAGGCCCTTCGTGGAACAGCAGGAACTCCGGCCGCAGCTCGCTCGAAAGCTCGAGCTCGGCGCCTATTCCGGCCGGGCCGAAGGAGCACTCGGCCAGGGCCACCGCCAGGCCGCCGTCGCTCAGATCGTGCGCCGACTCCGCCAGGCCCCGCACGGCGATCTCCCGCGCCGCCGCCTGCACCCGCTTCTCGTAATCCATGTCGAGCGCCGGCGGCATGCCCCAGAGCTGCTTCAAGATGACCTTGGCGTACTGGGTCGAGCCGAATTGCACCGGGTCGCAGTCGCCGCAGCCGCCCAGCAGGATCACGGCGCGGCCCGCCGCCTTGAAGTCCATGGTCACCGGCTGGCCGGCTTGGAGCAGGCCCACGATGCCCAGCACCGGCGTCGGGTAAATGGCCTCTCCCAGCGTCTCGTTGTACAGCGAGACGTTGCCGCCGGTGATCGGCGTCTCAAAGTGCCGGCACGCCTCGCCCATGCCCTCGATCGCCTCCACCAGTTGCGCCATGATCTCGGGCTTCTCCGGGTTGCCGAAGTTCAGGCAGTTGGTGGCCGCCGCCGGCAGCGCGCCCACGGTGGAGAGGTTGCGGCAGCACTCGGCCACGGCCAGCCGCGCCCCCTCGCGGGGGGACAGGTAGGTGTAGCGGCCGTTGCCGTCCAGCGCCATGGCCACCCAGGTGTCCGTCTCCTTGATCCGCAGGATGGCCGCATCGCCGCCCGGGCCTTCCACCGTGTTGGTGCGCACCATGTAGTCGTACTGCTCGAAGATCCAGCGCTTCGAGCAAAGGTCGCCGGCGGCCATCAGTTTGAGCAGGTCCCCGTTCAAGCCGGCGCTGGCGAACTCCGGGCCCTCGATCGGCGCCTCCCGCCTCGGCGCGGCGTGCGGCCGGTCGTAGAGGGGCGCTTCGTCGGCCAGCTCGCGCGCCGGTATCTCGGCCACCACCGTACCGTTCTCCTTCACCCGCATCATGCCGTCATCGGTGACCACGCCGATCTGGACTGCGTCGAGTCCCCACTTCTTGAAGACGCCGAAGATTTCGGCCTCGCGGCCCTTCTCCACCACCAGCAGCATCCGCTCCTGGGATTCCGACAGCATGATCTCGTAAGGCGTCATGCCGGTGGCGCGCTGCGGAACCAGGTTGAGCTCGATCTCGATGCCGGTGCCGCCGCGGCTGCCCATCTCGCAGGTCGAGCAGGTCAGGCCCGCCGCGCCCATGTCCTGAATGCCCACCACCGCGCCGGTCTGCATGGCCTCCAGGCAGGCCTCCAGCAGCAGCTTCTCCATGAACGGGTCGCCCACCTGGACGTTGGGCCGCTTCTGCTGGGATTCCTCCCCGAACTCGGCCGAGGCCATGGACGCGCCGTGGATGCCGTCGCGCCCCGTCTTCGCGCCCACGTAAATCACCGGGTTGCCCAGGCCCCGCGCCCGCGCGTAGAAGATCTCGTCCCTCCGGAAGACCCCCAACGCGAAGACGTTCACCAGCGGGTTGCCGTTGTAGGAAGGCTCGAAGACGCACTCGCCCCCCACCGTCGGTACGCCGAAGCAGTTGCCGTAGTGCGCGATGCCGGCCACCACGCCCTCCAGAATCCGCCGGTTGCGCGGGCCGGCCTCGACGTCATCCAGCGGTCCGAAGCGCAGCGAGTCCATCACCGCGATCGGCCGCGCCCCCATCGTGAAGATGTCGCGCAGGATGCCGCCCACGCCCGTGGCCGCGCCCTGGAACGGCTCGATGAAGCTGGGGTGGTTGTGCGACTCGATCTTGAAGGCCAGCGCCCAGCCGCCGCCGATGTCGATGATGCCCGCGTTCTCGCCGGGGCCCTGGACCACCAGCTTGGAACGCGTGGGCAGCTTCTTCAAGTGCAGCCGCGAGCTCTTGTAGGAGCAGTGCTCGCTCCACATCACGCTGAAAATGCCCAGCTCTGTGTAGCTCGGCTCGCGCCCCAGCAGCGCGACGATCTTTTCGTACTCCTCCGGGGAGAGTTGATGCGAGGCGATGAGGTCGGCAGTAATGGTCATAGCGCAATGGCCTGTGGCTGGTGGCTTGTGGTCTGTTGCTCGACAGGCGACAAGCCGCGGGCCACCGGCCTATCGGCGCGCCAGCGCCGCCGTCATCGATCGGAGAACCACCAACCCATCCCTGGAACCCATCAGCGGGTCGGAGGCGCGCTCCGGGTGCGGCATCATGCCCAGCACGTTGCGCCCTTCATTCAGAATTCCGGCAATGTCGCGCAGCGACCCGTTCGGGTTCTCCAGGTAGCGGAAGACGACGCGGTCTTCGGCTTCGAGCCTGTCCAGCGTTCCTTGGTCGGCGTAGTAGCAGCCTTCGCCGTGGGCGATCGGCATGGTGAGCACCTGGCCTCTGGCCGCGCACGCCGTAAACGGCGAGTCGATGGTCTCGGTTCGCAGCCGCACCGGTTTGCAGATGAACTTCAGCCCGCGGTTGCGAATCAGCGCCCCCGGCAACAGGCCGCTCTCCACCAGGATCTGAAAACCGTTGCAGATGCCCAGCACCAGGCCGCCGTCCTGGGCGAACTTCTTCACCGCCGCCATCACCGGCGAGAACTTCGCGATCGCGCCGCAGCGCAGGTAGTCGCCGTAGGCGAAGCCGCCGGGAAGAATCACCGCGTCCACGTCGCCCAGCCGCGGCGAGTC
Organism: Bryobacteraceae bacterium; assembly: GCA_050010255.1. Classification (GTDB taxonomy): domain Bacteria; phylum Acidobacteriota; class Terriglobia; order Bryobacterales; family Bryobacteraceae; genus JBEKLJ01. The sequence continues at coordinate 9,288 of JBEKLJ010000044.1, read as the reverse complement.
GTGCCACAGAAGCTCCGCCTCTTCACCCAGGTTCGCCGAGGCGGCGTACCAGGCGTCGTGATCGCAATTGCTGCCGGGAAAAACCACCACACCGAATCTCATGGGAGAGAACCTCAGTGTAGCATCAGGAGCCGCCGCCCCCGGCGGACACTTCTAGCCTGCGCATCCTGACGGATCTGAACAAAGGGACTCGGGCCCGGCTATTGGCCTGCCGCCGCCGCTGGCGCCGCCGCCGGAGCCGCCGCCGGCGCGGCCACCTTGGGTTTCCGGCGCGCCCGCTTCTCGACCGGGGGCTGCCGGTCGCTCTTCTTCATCGCGGTCACCACGATCTGAGTGAGGAACTTCTTCTCGCCGAAATCGTCGAACTTGATCACGATGTGCTCTTCGTTGCAGGAGAGCACCGTGCCAAAGCCGAATTTCAGGTGCTCGATCTGGGCGCCTTGGGGGAAAGCTGTTCTGATTCCCATCTATCTATAGAATAGCAGCCGGCAAAACCATTGTCTAATGGGCTTGTTTCAATGGTTTCAACGGTTTCACCGGCACGCCGCCGGCGCCCGCCGCAGCCTGGGCTGACGGAGGGATTACGGTGCACGTCGCAGTGCCCGCTTGCCGTCTGCCTTATAATGGCCTGCGGGGAGTACTAGCCTCTCGATGGAGGATCTCAAGCGGAAACTTTCCGAGGAGATTGCGGCGCTCGAGCATGAGTTGCGCAACGAGCTGCCTAAGGAGATCCTGAAGGCCCGGGCGCACGGGGACTTGAGCGAGAATGCCGAGTTCCATGCGGCCAAGGAGCGGCAGGGGTACGTCAACGCGCGCCTGGGGAAGTTGAAGCAGCGGATGACGGAGATCTCAATGATTGACTTCTCCAGGATCCCGCACGACCGCGTCGGGCTGGGATCCGAGGTCGTCGTCCTGGACACCGGCAAGGACCAGCAGATCACCTTCCGGCTGGTGGCCAGCGAGGAGACCGATGCTTCCAGGGGCTGCATCTCCGCCAGCTCCCCCATCGGCCGGGGCCTGCTCGGCAAACAGGTCGGCGACGTGGTGAACATCCAGATCCCCGGCGGCGTACGCGAGTTCGAGATCCTGAAGCTCACCACCATCCACGACGTCGAAAGTCAGGCCTAGATGACCTTCACGCGCGCGATCGGCCTGGCCACGAACAAGCTCATCCGGCTGATTGTGCACGGCCTGGCGCTCTCGCGCATCCATCCGAACGTATTGACCTTCATCGGGCTGGTGATCAACGGCGTCGCCGCGGCGCTGCTGGCCTCCGGCCGCTTCCTCCCCGCCGGGCTGGTGATGGTGGCGGCGGGGCTGTTCGACATGGTGGACGGCCGCGTTGCCCGCGCCACCAACCAGGTCACGCTCTTCGGCGCGTTCTTCGATTCGGTGATGGACCGCTACTCGGACCTGGTGCTGTTGATGGGGCTGCTGGTCTACTACGCCTCCATCGCCCGCTTCTTCTACGTCGTGCTGACCGCCGTGGTGATGACCGGCTCGGTCATGGTGAGCTACACGCGCGCGCGGGCCGAGTGCGTCATCCCCAAGTGCAAGGCCGGCTTCATGGAGCGGCCCGAGCGCATGGTGCTGCTCATCCTGGGTGCGTTGTTCAACCGCATGGCGCCGGTGCTGTGGGTGATCGCCGTGATCGCCAACATCACCGTCGTTCACCGCATGCTCTACACCTGGCAGCAGACGCGGCAGCTCGACGAGCCGCAGCTCCGCCCCGCGCCGGCCGAAAAGCCCCAGGCGCGCTGATCACAGCTCGGCGCCCGAGGTGGTGATCGTCAGCCGGCCGTGCTTGACCCCCTTGGCCGAGATCAGGTGGTCCGCGATTTTCCTGACTTCGCTCGCCTTGCCCCGAACTACCAGCACTTCCAGGCAGTGGTCGTGGTCCAGGTGGACGTGCAAGGTGGAAAGGATCTGGTGGTAGTGTTCGTGCTGTAGATGCGTGAGCCTCTCGCTCAGCAGGCGGACGTGGTGGTCGTACACAATCGACACCGTGCCCACCACCTTGCGGTCGGGCTCCCCCCAGGCCTTCTCGACCAGCTCCTCCCGGATCATGTCGCGGAAGGCTTCCGAGCGGTTGGTGTATCCCCGCCGGGCGATCAGGTCGTCGAACTTCTTCAGCAGCTCGGAGTCGATGGCGACGCCGATTCGGCTCAACTCACTCATCTGCCATCCATTATAGGGAGACCGGCCGCGCCCCGCCGTGGCACGACTTCTGAATTCGTGCTACCGTGAGTACGCTGTGCACATCCCCGACGGATTCCTGGCCACGCCGGTCTGGCTCGGTTTCGACGCCCTGAGCCTCCCCGCCGTCGCCTTCGCCGCCCGCCGGGCCGAGCGGCAGATGGAGCCGGCGCGCGTGCCCTTGCTGGGCGTCCTGGGAGCGTTCGTCTTCGCGGCGCAGATGATCAACTTCCCCGTCGGCGTGGGCACCAGCAGCCACCTGCTCGGCAGCGCCCTGCTCGTGATCACACTGGGCCCGGCGGCCGCCGCCGTGGTCATGACGGCCATCCTGGCCCTCCAGGCCCTGGTGTTCCAGGACGGCGGCGTGCTCGCGCTCGGCGCCAACGTCTTCAATATGGCGCTGGTGGGCGTGCTGGCCGCCTGGCTCCCCTACCGGCTTTGGGGCGGGCGATTCCCTCGTGTGGCGGTGTTCCTGGCCGGCGCGGCGTCGGTGCTGGCGGGAGCGGCCATGGCCATCGCCGACCTCCTCCTTTCCGGCATCTCGATTCCGCGCGCGGTCCTGGGCCTGTCCCTGGGGCTATTCCTGGTGACCGCCGCCATCGAAGGCGCCGTCACGCTGGCCGCCGTCGCGGCTATCGCAAGGCTCAGCCCGCGGCTGGTGCCCGAGCCCGGCCCAGTCCGGCGCTGGGCGCTGCCGGCCATCGGCGGCGCCGCGGTTTTGTTGGCGGTCTTTGGCGTGCTGCTCACCTCCGTCGCGCCGGACGGTCTCGAGAAGCTCGCCGAGCGCATCGGCCTCTCCAGCCGGGCCGTGAACCTGATCCCGGCGCCGCTGGCCAACTACCGGGCCGCGTTCCTCGGCTCCCCCTGGCCGGCGCAGGCCGCGGCCGGCCTCGCCGGGGTGGCCCTGATTGCCGGCCTCTGCGTCCTGTTGGGACGGGCCGCGGTGCGCCGCCGGAGAGCTTAATTGCACCACGCCGTCATCGACCGCTGGAGCCGCCAGGAGAGCGTCCTGCACGCGCGCGATGCCCGCGCCAAGGTGGTTGTCCTGCTGGCTTTCCTGGTCGCCCTGGGGACGACGCCGCGGCTCACGGCGCCGCTCGCGGCCGCTTACCTGGGGCTCGTGATTGCGGCCGTGGCGGCGGCGCGACTGCCCGCACCGGGAGTTCTTCTGCGCGCCTCCGTGGTGCTGCCCTTCGCGGCCGCCGTGGGCCTGGCGAGCGCCCTGGCGGGCCACGCGGCGCGCTCCGCTGACCTGGTTGCCAGGAGTTACATCTCAGCCGCCGCTGCGCTGGTGCTGATCTCGACCACGCCGCTGCCAAAGCTGCTGGATGGGCTGGAGTCGCTCGGCGCGCCGCGCTTCCTGACGCTGGTGGGGCAGTTCCTTTATCGCTACCTGTTCGTCGTCTCCGAGCAGGCTCAGCACATGCGCCTGGCGGCGCTGTCGCGGGCCTCTCAGTCCTCCCCGCGGAGGCTGCGGTTCCGCGCCGCCGCCGGCGCCCTGGCGACGCTGTTCGCCCGCTCGCACGCCCGCGCCGAGGGCATCCACCAGGCCATGCTGGCGCGCGGCTTCAGCGGCCGCATCGCGCCCGCGGCTCCCTCGCGCCTGCGCCCGGCGGACGTGCTCTTCCTGGCCGCCGGCGTGCTTGCCGCGGCCGCGCTCCGGCTCCTGCCGCTGGCGGTGGCGCGATGACGCCGCTGGTCGAGGTCCGGGGCTTGCGCTACCGTTATGACGACGGCACGCTGGCCCTAGACGGCGTCGATTTCCAGCTCTGGCCGGGCGAGACCGTCGCGCTGCTCGGCCCCAACGGATCCGGCAAGACCACCTTCGTCCATCACCTCAACGGCCTCTTGCGGGGTCCGGGATTCGTCTCGGTGTGCGGCCTGGAAGTGAACGGACGGAACCTGGCCCAGATCCGTCGCAGGGTCGGCCTGGTCTTTCAGGATTCCGACGAGCAGTTGTTCATGCCCACCGTGCTCGAAGACGTCGCCTTCGGTCCGCTGAACCTGGGACGCGCCTCCGCGGCAGCGCTCGCGGCCGCCACCGCCGCGCTCGCGCAGGTCGGCATGGCGCACGCGGCCGGCAAGGCCCCCTATCACCTCAGCGCCGGGGAAAAGAAACGCGTCGCACTGGCCGGGGTGCTCGCCATGGACCCGGAGATCCTGGTCCTGGACGAGCCGACAACTTTCCTGGACCCCCCAGCGCGGCGCCACTTGCTTGACTTACTCGGGCGGCTGCCCCAAGCCAAGATCCTCGTAACACACGAGCCCCATCTGGCTCGGGCGCTCGCGTCGCGCGCGCTGTTCTTTACAGCAGGAAGGATTGTCGCGGATGGGCCGGTCGCCGCCATCCTAACCCGGTTCGGCTGGGACCCAGCCGCCGGTGAAACCGCGGAGCTCGGGCGGTAATTAGCCCTTTCCTGCGGCGGCGATCTTCTTGCGGTACTCAGCCCAGCGCTTCTTCTGCGCCGCGGCGATCCGCTTGCGCGCGCCCCGGCTCAGTTTCCGCCTGCGGGCGGGTTGCGCGGCCGGCGCTTCGGCGGCGGGGGCCTTTGCCTTCCGCTGGCCCAGCATCTTGCGAACCTGCGCCACCTGCTCCTCAATCCTTCGCTTATGCGCCTCGAGACCTTCCAGCGCAGCAGTCAATAAATCTTTGTTTGGTACTACCTTGCGTCTTGGCATGCTAAATACACCATAGCACACGCCTGGGTTAGTTGAGTCAAGTTCTTTCCGAATCGAGGATGATAGTCACGGGGCCGTCGTTGGTCAGGTGAACCGCCATCAGCGCCTGGAAGATACCCGTCTCGACCCGAACGTTGCGTTTCCGGCAAGCTTCCACGAAGTACTCGTAGAGTGCGCGCGCCTGGTCCGGCGGCGCCGCCAGATCAAATCCCGGCCGCCGTCCTTTGCGGCAATCGCCGTACAGCGTGAACTGCGAAACCACCAGCAGCGATCCGCCCGTCTCGGCCACGCTCCGGTTCATCTTCCCGGCCTCATCGGCGAAGATGCGCAGCCCGGTGACTTTGTCGGCCAGGTAGTCGGCGTCGGTGCGCGTGTCTTGCTTGGCGACCCCCAACAAGACCAGCAGGCCGGCTCCGATCTGGCCCACGCTCTTACCCTCCACCTCCACCCGCGCCTGGCTGACTCTCTGGACCACGATTCGCATATGGTATAAGTGTAATGCTCCGGGCGGCGGCTCGACGCCATCCGCCGCCCCTTCCGAGCCCGAATTGCCGGGGGGCCGCGTGATCGAAACCTATGCTTATGCCAGGGCCGGGCTGCTCGGCAATCCGAGCGACGGCTACTTTGGCAAGACTATCTCGTTCCTGGTCCGCAACTTTCGCGCCCGCGTGCTGCTTCGCCCCAGCGCCCGCCTCGAAATCAGGCCCTCCAAGGCCGATATGCCCGTCTTCGAGAACCTCGACGACCTATATCATGCCACCCGCTGGCGCGGTTATTATGGCGGCATCCGGATTATCCAGGCGCTGATTGTCCGCTTTCTGGATTACTGCCGCGAGCACGCTATCAGCCTCCCGAACCGTAACTTCACCATCGAGTACGAATCCACCATCCCCATGCGGCTCGGCCTGGGCGGCTCGAGCGCTATCATCACCGCCGCGCTGCGCGCCCTGGCGGAGTACTTCGATGTGGAGATCCCCCGCCCCCTGATGGCGAACCTCGTCCTCGAGACCGAGACCCGCGAGCTCGGCGTTCCCGCCGGATTGCAGGACCGCGTGATCCAGGTTTACGAGGGCATGGTCTACATGGACTTCTCCCGGGAGGTAATGGAGCGCCAGGGCTACGGCCTCTACGAGCCGCTGGACCCGGAGCTGCTGCCCAGCCTATACCTGGCCTACCGCACCTCGCTCAGCGAAGGCACCGAGGTCTTTCACAACCACGTGCGCGAACGCTGGCGGGCCGGCGACCCGGCCGTGGTGGAAGCCATGCGGACCTGGGCCGGCTACGCCGAGCGCGGCCGCCAGGCGCTGCTGGCTCGCGACTACGGGACCCTGGATGAGCTGATCAACGCCAACTTCGACCTGCGGGCGCGCATCTCCCAGATCAGCGACGGCAACCGGCAGATGATCCAGGCCGCGCGCGGCGCCGGCGCGAGCGCCAATTTCGCCGGCTCGGGCGGAGCGATTGTGGGCGCCTATCGCGGCGAGGCCATGTTCGCCGCGCTCGCCGAGGCCATGCGCCCGCTGGGCGTGGCCGTCATCCGGCCGGCCATCACGCCCGCCGGCCCGCCAGGCCCGCGCCCGCGCCAGCAAGCAGGCCGGGCCGCCCGGCAGGCCAACTCGCCCGGCCGCACCCGCCGCTGAGCCGCCCCTACTCCCGCTTCAGGTATTGTTCGTAGAGTCGCCGGTGCTTGTTCTCCAAGCTGACTTCCCGGCCCTGGATGAACACCCGCAGCACCTGCGTGCGTGTCTCCAGGGGATCTCCGTCGGTGACGATCAGGTCGGCCCGCTTGCCCCTCTCAATCGAGCCCAGCTCCTGCCCCACGCCCCAGATCTCCGCCGCGTTCAGCGTCAGCGCGCGGAGGCCCTCGGAGTAAGGCAGCCCGAATGCCACCGCCGCCGCGGCCTGGTAGGGCAGGTTCCGAGAGAACGCCGCGCTGAAGGTGCCGAAGGCGAACTTCACCCCGGCTTTGTGCAGCTCGCCGGGCGCGGTGAAGCACTGGTCGTAAGGGTCGTCCTCCTCCAGCGGCAGAGCCAGCGCCGGGCCCAGAATCAGCGGGATGTTCTTCGCCTTCAGCTCGGCGGCCAGCCGGTACGCCTGCGCCGCGCCCGAGATGACCACGTGCAGCTTCTCCTCCTCCGCGAAGCGGATGGCCTCGCGAATTGCGCGCTCGCGTTCGGCGTAAATCACCAGCGGCAGCCGGCCCTCGAGCACCGGCAGCATGGCCTCGAGCTTCAGGTCGGTTTCGAAGCCCGGCGCGCGGGCGGCCTTGGCCTTCTGGTACCGCCGCGCCTGCTCGAAGAACTCGTGCAACTGCCGCAGCCGGCGCTCGTAGTCTTTCTTGGCCTCGGTGAAGGGCCGCCGCCCTCCCGGTGCGCCGAAGCCGCGGGACGGCCTGGTCTCGATCAACGGGAACTGCAACTGCATCGACACGGCCGGCCGCACCTGCATTTCCTCCCAGGTCCAGCCGTCCAGGTGAATCAGCGCCGCCTGGCCCGAAAGCACGCCCCCGGAGGGCGCCGTCACCACGGTGGTGATCCCGTTGGCACGCGTGACCGCGATGTGCTCGCTCGCCGGGTTCACCGCAATGATGGCGCGGAGCTGCGGATTGTACTCGCCGATCTCGCTGTCGTCGTTGGTCTCGCGGACGGCGCTGATCTCGGTCAGGCCGATCTCGGTGGCCGAATCGATCAGTCCGGGGTAGACGTGCAGGCCCGGGATGTCTATCACCCGCGCGCCGCGCGGGATGGCGACCTTGGCGCCGGCCTCCACGATTCGGCCGTCGCTCACCACCACCGAGCCGTTCGGAATGTCGGGGCCCGAGACGGTGTGAACCGTTCCCCCGCGCAATACGAATGTCTCAGCCGCCGCCAGCGGCGCCGAGGCAAGCAGAACCAGCCACGCAATCCTGGTCATGACGGCCTCCTGGCGCCCTCCGGCGCGGGTCCCTTCTCCTTCTCCTTCTTCTCCTTCTCCCTCTCCTTCTTCTCCTGCTCCTGCCGCTGCCGCTCCCGCTCGACTAGCGCCTTCTTTCTCGTCTCCAGTTCGGCGCGGCGGCTCAGGTCGCGCTCCCGGTCGAAGTACAGCTCCCCGTCGATGAACACCCTCAGCACCTTGGCGTAGTTCGACAGCGGGTGCCGGTCGAAGATCACCAGATCGGCGTCCTTACCCAGCTCGATAGAGCCGACGCGGCCCTCCAGACCGAGCTGTCTGGCCGGGTTGATCGTAATCAGCGCCAGCGCCTCGGTCTCGCTCAGGCCGCCGTATTTCACCGCCTTGGCCGCTTCCTGGTTCAGGTGGCGCATCAGCTCGGGGTCGTCCGAGTTCAGCGAGACCACCACGCCCCGGCGGGTCAAAATGGCGGCGTTGTAGGGGATCGCGTCGTAGGCCTCCATCTTGTACGCCCACCAGTCGCTGAAGGTCGTCGCGCCGGCGTGGTGCGCCGCGATCTCCTGGGCCACTTTATAACCTTCCAGCACGTGGATGAGCGCATGGATCCGGAAGCCGAACTCATCGGCCAGCTTCAGCATCATGAGGATCTCGTCGGCGCGGTAGCAGTGCGCGTGAACCAGCCGCCGGCCCTCGAGCACCTCCACCAGCGGCTCCAGCTTGAGGTCCCGCCGCGGCGGCAGCGCCTCCTGGCCGCGCGCGCGCTTGGCCTCGTACTCGCGCCAGCGCTCGCGGTACTGCCGCGCCTCGGTGAAGGCCTCGCGGATGACGTCTTCCACTCCCATCCGCGTGGTGGGATAGCGCGGCGTCGTCGTGCCCAGCATCAAGGCCACCGCGCCGCGCCGCTTGGGGTTCTCCCCCAGCGCCATTTTCAGTATCGGCCTGGCGCCCTCGAACAGGATGCCCCGCGCGTCCCGGCCCCAGCGCATCTTGATCACCGAGCACTGCCCGCCGATGGCGTTGGCGCTGCCGTGCAGGATCGCCGCGGTCGTTACTCCCCCGGCCAGCGCGCGGTAGATGGAGATGTCCTCGGGGTTCAGCACGTCCTCGATCGCCACCATCGAGGAGACCGAGATGCTGCCCTCGTTGGTGCTCTCCGAGGCGATGTGCGAGTGGGGGTCGATGATGCCCGGCATCACGTACTGGCCCGCGGCGTCGATCACCGTGGCGCCCTCGGGCGCGGCGACGTCCGGGCCCAGCGCCGCGATCTTGCCGTCGCGGATCAGAATCGAGCCGTAGAACGAGCCCTTCGTCACCGTGATCACGTTGGCGTTCCGGATGAGGGTGGGCGGCGCCCCCAGCGCCGCCGTGACCGCGAAAGCGATGGCCGCCAGCCGCGTCATTGCGCCACCTCCTTTTCCTCGCCGGTCTCCGGCGCTGGTTCGAACTTCACTCCGTCGATGAACACGTACCTCACCTTGGTCTTCTCCCCGAACAGCTCGCCGTCGGTCACCACGAGATTCGCGA
>JBEKLJ010000043.1:0-18257 GCA_050010255.1 Bryobacteraceae bacterium | reverse complement strand
CCTGAAATCCAGGTCCTACCCGCTACGGCCAGCAGTGCTCTCGCTCAGCGCGGCACCGCCACCCCGTTTTGCCGCGTCCGGCGCGCCAAACCGCTTTCCGCGTGAAACATCCGGGCTAGCGCTCACTGCCGCGTGGCTACCCAGTAGCCGGGGCGCGTGCGGACCTTCGCGTCCCGGCGGTTTACCGTGACCGCAATGTCGTGGAAGCCGCCCTCCTCCTTGTTGCCCGGAGAGTAGGTGATCAGATACTCCGAGTGCAGCTCGTTGCCGATGCCGGCAATGGCGCGCTCCAGGTCTCGCTGCGAAACAAACGAATGCTCTTTGCCGCCTGTGAACTGGGTGTAGACCTCCACCGGGTTGGCGACGAAGATCGCCTTGGCCTGGCGAAAGAGCTCGACGAAGGCGGGAATGGCGTTGCCGGCGTTCTTTCCGATGACCGGCGCCACCTGCTCGGCCGACGATGGCGTGGACGGCACGCCCGCGGGCAGCGGACGGGCGCTGAACGGGATCGAATCGGGCGGCGGCGGCTCGGGCTTCGCCAGCAGCGTGGTCACCGCCCGATTGATGTTGACCGAGTAGACGGTGACGTTGTCGAACTGGAGGTCGGTGAGCGCATCGCGCACCCGGGCCTCACTGTTTCTGTCCCGTGTTTCGCTGATGAGCAGCAAGATTCGGCGGCGATGTGGCGGGCGATGGTTGAGCATTCGCGCGGAGGCGACCACGGCGTCGGTCAGGCGGCTGCTCGAGCTGCCGGCGCGCAGCTTCTTCAACGCCTCCTCGATCTTGTCCGTGTCCGAGGTGAAGTCCTGGAGCGTCTGGATGCGGTGGTCGAAGGCCAGAATCGCCACCTCCCCCTGCTCGCCCGTGACCACGCTCTGCAACAGCGATCCGATCTTCTGGATCTTCGGCAGCACCGACTCGGTCGCCGAGCTCGCCTGGATGGCCACGACCAGCGAGATGGGCACGTAGGTGACATCGACCTGGATGCGCTGCGGCTGGCCGTTGTCGGTGAGGCGGAAGTCCTGTGGCTGGAGGCCGTTGATGTAGTTGCCCTCGCTGTCGGTGACGACGGCGGGTACGACGACGACCTGCACGCCCGCGTGGAATGTCGGCGGCTCCTGGGCCGGCGCCAGACCGGCCAGCAGCAGGCTGAAGATGAACGATCGTCTCATGGGCCTCACAATCCAGACGCCGCCGCCCACCCGGCCGTTTCCGCTCGGCGGCGGTGCGACTGCCCCTGCGGGAAGCTCAGTTGCCGGCCGAGTGTTCGGTCTCCCCGCGGAGAAGCTCGAAAACATGCGGTACCACACCAATGATAGCCTCCAGCGATTCCACCGCGCCGCGCGGCGAGCCGGGCAAGTTGACGATCAGGACCCGGCCGCGCACGCCCACGACTCCCCGGGACAGCACCGCCAGGGGCGTCGAGAGGCGGCCCACTGCCCGCATCAATTCGGCCAGGCCCGGAATGTCGCGGTCGATGGCCGCGCGCGTGGCCTCGGGCGTGACGTCGCGCGCCGCGACGCCGGTGCCGCCGGTGGTGAAGATCGCCGAGAGCTGGTTGCCGTCGGCCAGCGCGGCCAGACGCCGCGATATGACCTCCAGCTCGTCCGGCAGCGCCTCGGGCGCGCTCACCGACCAGCCGAGCTGCTCGAGCCGCGCGCGCACCGCGGGGCCGGAAACGTCGGTGCGCCGGCCCGCCGAGACCGAATCGCTGATGGTTAGCACCGCGGCCTGAATCATCGCTGGGGAGATCCCGCGCGCCGGTAGTCGCCGCTCTTTCCTCCTGTCTTCTCCAGCAGGTGGAGGTCTTCGATGGCGATCGACTTGTCCAGCGCCTTGGTCATATCGTACACGGTCAGCGCGGCGACCGCGGCCGCCGTCAGCGCTTCCATCTCGACGCCGGTCGGGGCCAGCGTGGCGACGCGTGTGAGGATGCGCACGCCGCCGGCTTCCAGATGCGTCTCCACGTCGGCGTGCGTGAGCGGCAGCGGATGGCACAGCGGAATGAGTTCCCAGGTGCGCTTGGCGGCGGCGATGCCCGCGATGCGCGCCACTTCGAGTGGGTCGCCTTTGGGGTTGCGCGAGAGCTTGGCCAGCGCCTTAGGTGGAATGCGGACGAAGGCCTGGGCCCGCGCCGTGCGCGCGGTGGCCGGTTTGCCGGAGACATCCACCATGCGCGCCCGGCCGGCCGCGTCGAAATGGGACAGCGCTGACCGCGCGGCGGGGCGCCCGCGGCCGAGAGGCAGCGCGTCTTGTGCCGGCGAAACGGTCTCGGTTGGACTTGGAGAGTGCTTCTTCATCGGATCATCACCCGGATGAGGTCGCCGCCGGCCCAGCTTTCGCGGTCCTCCTCGGCGACCAGGAATGAGTTGGCGCGCACCAGCGCCGCCAGGTCGCTCGAGCCCTTCCAGGGCACGGGCGTCACTGCGGCGCCATCCGCGCTCAGCCGCGCCGGCAGGAAGCGCGTCAGCCCCGGCTTGTGCCGGAAGCTAGTGGTGAGGCGCGCCAGCGTCAGCGGCAGCGGCGGGTCCGGTACGCCCCCCAGCCGCTCCAGCGCCGCGCGCGCGAACAGCTCGAAGGTGACCAGGGTGGAAACAGGGTTGCCGGGCAGGCCGAAGAAGAACGTGCCCGCGGCCCGGCCGAAGACCGTTGGCCGGCCCGGCCGGATCAGCACGCCGTCGAAGTAGAACTCCGCGCCCAGACTCGCCAGCGCCGGCTTGGCCACGTCGTACCTGCCCGCCGAGACGCCGCCGGAGACGAGCAAGAGGTCGGCCCTGAGACCTTGTTCCAGGAGCGCGCGCGTGACCTCGAGCGTGTCGCCGGCCACCGGCAGCACGACGGGGATTCCCCCGGCACGGCGCACTTGCGCCTCCAGTGAGTGCGCGTTCGAATTGCGGATCTGGTACGCGGCGGGCGTCGCGCCGGCATCGACGATTTCGTCGCCCGTGGCCAGGATGGCGACCCGCGGCTGCGGGTAAACCGGGATCTGCACCCGGCCGACGGCGGCCAGCAGGGCCACCTCGGCCGCTCCGATGCGCGCGCCGTCCTCGAGCAGCACGTCTCCCGCGCGGGCTTCGGAGCCTTGCGGATTAATGTACTGGCCCGGCTCGGCTTTGGGCGCGGTGATGCTCGCGCCCTCGCGCTCTATGTGCTCGACCATCACCACGGCGTCCGCACCCGCCGGGACGGGGGCGCCGGTCATGATCTCGACCGCTTCGCCGGGGCCATGGGTGCGCTCGAGGATCTCCCCAGCGCGCACTTCGGCCACCACGCGCAACCGCCCCGGCGTGTCGGCCGCGCGCACGGCGTAGCCGTCCCGGACCGAGCGGGCCAGGGCGGGGAAGTCGCGGTCGGCCGCGATTGCGGCCGCCAGCACGCGCCCGCAGGCGCTCTCGAGCGGCACGGTGACGGCCGGAGCGCTCCGGCGCGGCACCCTCTCGAGCACGCATTCCCGCGCCTGCTCAAAGCTGAGTGTCACCACGCCCGAATTCTAGCAGCCGCCGAGGCGCGCCACATCCGGAAGATACCGGCCTCCCGCAAGCCACAGCCGAAGGCGTGTGAGAAGATCGGGCTAGTAGGGTCTATGCTTAACCAGCTCACGCTCACCGAGATGGCTGCCGGCGTGCGGTCGGGACGCATCAGCTCCGCCGAACTCGTCGAGGCCCACCTCGACCAGATCGAGGCGCAGCAGCAGCGCATCAACGCCTTTGTCCGCGTTTTCGCCGAGGAGGCGATGGAGGCGGCGCGCGCCGCTGACGAAGCTCGCCTTCACCGCCTGGCGCTGGGCCCGCTTCACGGCGTCCCGCTCACCATCAAGGACAGTTTCGACGTCGCCGGCCAGCCGACCTACTGCGGCAGCAAGCTGCGCCTGGACCATCGCGCCCAGGAGGACTCAACGGCGGCGCGGCGCCTGCGCGAGGCGGGAGCGATCCTGGTGGGAAAGACGAACGCGCCCGAGTTCCTCTACAACTGGGAGACTGACAACTACATCGTGGGCCGCACGAACAATCCCTGGAACCTCATGTGCACCTCGGGCGGCTCGAGCGGCGGCGAAGCGGCGGCGATTGCGACGTTCTGCTCGGCCGGAGGCATGGGCAGCGACGGCGGCGGCTCCATCCGCGTGCCGGCGCATTTCTGCGGCATAGCCGGGCTGAAGCCCACGCCGGGACGCGTTCCGGCCGCGGGCCACTTCCCGCTCATCAACCACCCCGGCGGCCTGCTGGGTGTGGGCGGCCCCATGGCCCGCACCGCCGCGGACGTGCGGCGGCTGTTCCAGGTGACCGCGGGTTACGACAGCGATGACCCCTTCTCGGCGCCCGTGCCGCTACGCCAGCCGTCGCTCGAGGGGCTGCGTGTCGGGGTGTGGGAGCAGTTCTACGGCGTGCCGGTGCAGCCGCCCATCCGCAAAGCCGTCGAGAAGGCGGCGCGCGCGCTCGGCCAGCTCGGCTTCGCCGTCGAGCCAATGCAGCCGCGCGGCCTGGAGCGCGCCCCGGAGTTGTGGTGGTTCTTCTTCGGCCGGCTGGCCGCGCCGTTCATCAAGCAGATGGTGGCCGGCCGCGAGCAGGACGTTCACTGGACCGGGCTCGAGCTCGTCAACATGGCGCTCGAAGAGCCCGTGCCGACGATGGAGCAACTGGTGGAGAATCTGGCCGCGCGCGACGCCATGCGCGGCGCGCTCTTGCGGCAGATGCGCGACTGCCCCGTGCTGCTCACCCCGGCCTGCGGCGTAATCGCCTTCCCGCACCGCCAGCGGCGCTACGAGACCGGAGAGCGGCCAATTGGCCTGCTCGAGGCGATGATGCCGCTCACCTGGGTCAACCTGCTCGGCCTGCCGGCCGTTGTGATCCCGTTTGACCGCGCCGCCGATGGCCTGCCGGTGGGCGTGCAACTGGTCGGCCGGCCGTTCGAGGAGGAGCTGCTGCTGGAGCTAGCCGTGCGGCTGGAGGAAGCGCGCGGGCCGTTCGCCTCGCCGGTGAGGGATGCGGGTTAAGATGGAGGCGTATGCTCCGATGGATTGTTCTGCTGCTGGTGAGCGCCCTGGCGGCCCTGCCGGCAGGCCCGGCGGGAAAGGTTTTCCCGTACGCCTACGATCAGCACGACTTCCCGAACGGGTTGCGCCTGATCACGATCCCGACTGACTACCCGAACGTGGTGTCGGTCTTCATTGTCGTCCAGACTGGCTCGCGGAACGAGGTCGAGCCCGGCAAGAGCGGCTTTGCGCACTTGTTCGAGCACCTGATGTTCCGCGGCACCGCGACTTTCCCGACGGCCAGGTACGAAGCCGTCCTCAAGTCGATGGGCGCGGCTTCGAACGCTTACACCACAGACGACCACACGGCCTACCACACCACCTTCTCCAGGGAAGACCTGGAGACCGTGCTGAGGATGGAGGCCGACCGTTTCCAGAACCTGGACTACTCGCGCGAGAAGTTCCGCACCGAGACGCTGGCGGTGCTGGGCGAGTACAACAAGAACAGCGCCAACCCGATCTCGAAGCTCGAGGAGGTGCTGCGCGATACGGCCTTCGACCGTCACACCTACAAACACACCACCATGGGCTTCCTCCGGGACATCGAGGACATGCCGAACCAGTTCGATTACAGCCGGCAGTTCTTCGATCGCTACTACCGGCCGGAGTACACCACCATCGTCGTCGCCGGAGACGTCCAGCCCCAGGCGGTGCGCGCGCTGGTGGAGAAGTACTGGGGCGGCTGGAAGCGCGGCAGCTACCAGGTCGCGGTCCCCGCCGAGCCCCCGCAGAGCGGGCCGCGCACCAACCACATCGACTGGCCGACGCCCACCCTGCCATGGGTGACCGTCTCCTTCCACGGCCCCGCGTATTCGGATGAGCGCAAGGAGCAGGCCGCGCTGGACCTGATCTCCTACCTGGGTTTCTCGGAGAGTTCGGACCTGTACCAGAAGCTGGTCATCCAGCAGCAAACCGTGGATGAGCTCGAGGCCGACAACCCGGACCGCGTGGACCCCTGCCTGTTCACGGTGTTCGCGCGGGTGAAGAAGCCTGCTGAAATGGATGCGGTGCGCGACGACATCCTGGCGGCGGTCAACAGCTTCCGGGAGAAGCCGGTGGACGCGGCGCGGCTGGAGGCCGTGAAGCGGCACCTGCGCTACGCTTTCGCTCTGAGCATGAACAACAGCGAGGCCGTGGCAGGCTCCGTGGCGCGCTTCGTGGCGCTGCGGCGGACGCCGGAGACCATCAACCGCCTGTACGAGGTTTACGACAGCATCACGCCCCAGGACATCCAGGCCGTCGCCCAGAAGTACTTCAGCGACAGCAGCCGAACCATCGTCACACTGACCGGAGGGAAGGCGCAATGAAACCACTGTGGGTTGCAGCTCTGCTGATGAGTTCGACGGTGCTGGCGGCCGCCCCCCCGCAAGTGGTGGCGCTGCCCTCGAAGTCGCCGCTGGTGACGTTCCGGTTCGTGTTCCTGACGGGCGCGGCTGCGGACCCCGCCGGCAAGCCCGGCGTGGCGGCGCTCACGGCCGCAATGCTGGCCGAGGGCGGCACGCGCACCATGACCTACAAGCAGATCGTGGACGCCTTGTTCCCCATGGCGGCCTCGGTCTCCGAGCAGGTGGACCAGGAGATGATCACGTTCTCGGGAACGACGCACGTCGACAATCTCGAGGCCTACTACAGCTTGTTGCGTACGATGCTGCTCGAACCCGGCTGGCGCCAGGAGGACTTCGTGCGCCTGCGCGACGACGCGGTCAACTTCCTGCGCGTGTCGCTCCGCGGCAACAACGACGAGGAGCTGGGCAAGGAGGTTCTCTACAACCAGATCTATGCCGGGCATCCTTACGGCCACCATGACCTTGGCGCCGTCTCCGCGCTGGAGCGAATGACCGTCGCGGACCTTCAACAGTTCTATCGCGAGCACTTCACGCAGTCGAGCCTGGTGATCGGCCTGGCGGGGGGCTACCCGGAGGGCTTCCTCCAGCGGGTCGAAGCCGACTTCCGGCGGCTTCCGGTGGGGACGGGGCGCGAGGGGGGCGTCCTGCCGGCGCCGCGCGCGATCCAGGGTTTGCGAATGCTCATGGTCGAGAAGAACACCCGGTCGGTGGCTTATTCGATCGGTTTTCCGATCGACGTCAGGCGCGGCGATCCGGACTACGCCGCGCTGCTTCTGGCGCAGACCTACTTCGGGCAGCACCGCCTGAGCGGCGGGCGCTTGTACGAGCGCATGCGCGAGGTGCGCGGGCTGAACTACGGCGACTACGCCTACATCGAGTACTTCCCGCGCGGCATGTTCCAGTTTGAGCCTGACCCGAACCTGGCGCGCCGGCAGCAGATCTTCCAGATCTGGATCCGGCCCGTCGGGCCGCCGACCGCGCACTTTGCGCTGCGTTTGGCGATGTATGAGCTCGACAAGCTGATTCGGGAGGGGATTTCCGAGGAGAACTTCGAGCGGACCCGAATGTTCCTCACCAAGTACGTCAACCTGCTCATGAAGACCAAGCGCGCCGAGCTGGGCTACGCCATCGACAGCCGGTTCTACGGCATCCCGGACTACAGCACCTACCTGAGGAGCGCGCTGGCCAAACTCACTGTGGCGGACGTCAACCAAGCCATCCGCAAGCACCTGCGCGCGACCGATCTGCTCATCGTGGTCGTGGCGAGGAACTGCGAGGAGCTGAAGAAGCAGTTCCTGGCCGGGGCGCCCTCGCCCATGACCTACAACTCGCCCAAGCCGCAACAGATCCTGGATGAGGACCGGATCGTGGAGCGCTGGAAGCTGGACCTGAAGCCCGAGAACATTACCATCGTGCCGGTGGACAGCGTGTTCGAGTGAACTGAGATTGCCCCGGCTCCCGCCGTCACCGGCGCCGCGGGAGCCGGGCCCTCTACTGCTTCGACGTGCCAGAACCGCGCTCTTGGTGGGCTAGGTCTCGGGTGGATTCGGCGCCGCTGACCTCTTGCGTCACAACTCCAGCAACCGTTGACGGATCGCCTCCGCGGTCGCCGGATCCGGAAGAACCACCAGGATGGTGTCGTCGCCGGCCACGGTGCCGACGATCTCCGCCCAGGCCTCCTGGTCCAGGGCGACAGCCACCGAATTGGCGTGTCCCGGCGCGGTCTTGAGCACCAGCAGGTTCTGAGCCTGGCGGATATCCAGCAGAAACTCGGCGGCCAGCGTCGCCAGCGTCGGGCCGGAGGGCTGGGGCTGGATCTGGCGATAGCCCTCCGTCGTCTTGGCGAGTCCCAGCTCCCGGATGTCGCGAGAGAGCGTCACTTGCGTGGTCGCGATGCCGTATTCGTGGAGCGCCTCGGCCAGCTCTTCCTGGGTGTGGATGTTCCCGCCGTGGATCAGCTTGAGGATCTGCCCGTGCCGGTACGCCTTATTCATACGCGGCCGCGTCCCATTTCAGCCAGCCTGTGGCGCGCTTCCCGCAAGGCTGAGGCGACTGCTTGCGGCCCGGTGCCGCCGGGGATCTCGCGGCTCTTCATGCCCTCGCGCGGCGCGAGCAGCCGCGCCATCTCCGCGGTGAACTCGGGCGCGAAGGCCGCCAGTTGCTCCCCGGTCCAATCCGTCGGCTTGCGGCCCTGGCGGAGGCTCTCGAGCACCAGCCGGCCCACGATCTGGTGGGCGCGGTGGAAGGGCGTTCCGGCGCGCGCCAGCGCCTCGGCCAGGTCGGTGGCCACCACCCAGCTCTCCTCGGCGGCTGCGGCCGGAAGCTCGGGGTTGAGCTGGGCCGATTCCACCACCGCCCGGGCCATCTCGAGCGAGCTCGACATCGCATCGGCCGCCTCGAACAGCGGCTCCTTGTCCTCCTGCATGTCGCGGTTGTATGTGAGCGGCAGGCCCTTCATCGTCACCAGCAGCGAAGTGAGGGCGCCGTACACCCGGCCGCACTTGCCGCGGATCAGCTCCAGCGAGTCCGGGTTCTTCTTCTGCGGCATCAGGCTCGAGCCGCTGGTGACCGCGTCGCTTAGCGCCAGCCAGCCGAACTCGTCGCTGGAATAGAGAATCCAGTCCTCGGCCAGCCGGCTGAGGTGCAGCATCGTGGTCGAGGCGGCGTAGAGGAAGTCGAGGACGAAGTCGCGGTCGGCGGAAACGTCCATCGAATTGCGGGTGAGACCGTCGAAATCGAGATCGCGGGCCAGGGCCGCGCGGTCGAACGGAAAGCCGCTGCCCGCCAGGGCGCCCGAGCCGAGGGGGAGCAGGTTGGCGCGGCGGCGGGCCTCGGCGAAGCGCTCGTGGTCCCGGGCGAACATTTCGAAGTAGGCCAGCAGGTAATGCGGCCAGAGCACGGCTTGAGCGCGGCGCAGGTGCGTGTAGCCTGGGACGACCGCCTCGGGGTGGCGCGCGGCGCAGTCCAGCAGCGCCTCCATCAGACCCAGCAGCCGCGCCTCGGCCGCGTCGATCTCCTCCCGCAGCCAGAGCCGGGTATCGAGGGAGACCTGCTCGTTGCGGCTGCGCCCGGTGTGGATCTTCTCGGCCAGGCCGCCGATGCGCTCCCCGAGCTTGCGGATGACCAGCGTGTGCACGTCCTCGTCGCTTGCGCCCGCGAAGAAGGCCGGATCGCACGCCTCCTCCACCAGCGCGTCGAGCGCCTCAACCACCGACGCGCGTTCGGTCGCCGAGAGGACGCCGGCGCGCTCCAGCGCGTTGGCCCAGGCCTTCGAGCCGCGGAGGTCGGCGAACACCAGCCGCCGGTCGAAGGCGAGCGAACCGGAGAAACGCTCGAAGACCTCGGAAGGCCCCTGCTCGAACCGTCCGCCCCACAGTTTCATGTTTTCCCGGAAGTGATGGCCGCCCGCACCTTCATTGGCAGCCCGATCAGGTTGATGAAGCCCTCGGCGTCCTTCTGGTCGTAACTGGCGCCCATGGTGAAGCTGGCGATGTCGAGGGAATAGAGCGAATTGGGCGACTTGCGGCCGATCGGCTCCAGGTTGCCCTTAAACATCCGCAGCGTGACTTCGCCCGTGGTGGCTTGGCTGGCGACCTCGAAGAAGGCGTCCAGCGCCTCCCGCAAGGGCGTGAACCACAGGCCGTTATAGACCAGCTCGGCGTAATCCAGCGCGAGCTTCTGCTTGTAGTGGGCCAGGCCCCGGTCCAGCACCAGCGACTCCAGCTCGCGGTGCGCCGCCAGGATCAGCGTCCCGCCCGGCGTCTCATAGCAGCCCCGGCTCTTCATGCCCACGCAGCGGTTCTCGACCAGGTCGATTCGCCCGATGGCGTGTTCGCCGCCGATCCGGTTCAACTGCTCGACCAGCGTGACCGGCGCGACGGACTGGCCGTCGATGGACACCGGCACGCCCTTCTCGAAGCCGATGGTCACCTGGCCCGGCGTGCCCGGCGCGTCCTTGGGGCTCCGGGTGAGCATCCAGACGTCCTCGGGCGCGGCGCTGGCCGGGTCCTCCAGCGGGCCGCCCTCGTGCGAGATGTGCCAGATGTTGCGGTCGCGGCTGTAGATCTTCCGGGCCGTCGCAGCTACCGGCACGTTGTGCCTGACGGCGTACTCCAGCGCGTCTTCCCGCGAGCGGATGTCCCACTCGCGCCAGGGCGCGATCACCCGCAAGTGCGGCGCCAGCGCCTTGTACGTCAGCTCGAAGCGGACCTGGTCGTTGCCCTTGCCGGTGCAGCCGTGCGCCAGCGCGTCGCAGCCGGTCTTGAGCGCCACCTCGACCTGCTTCTTGGCCAGCAGCGGCCGCGCGATCGAGGTGCCCAGCAGGTACTTGTGCTCGTAGACCGCGCCGGAGCGGACCAGCCGCCACAGGTACTGCGTGACGAACTCCTCGCGGAGGTCCTCGATGTAGACTTCCGAAGCCCCCGTCTTGCGCGCCTTCTCTTCCAGGCCGGTCAGTTCCTCGTCGCCCTGACCGATGTTGCCGCACACGGCGACCACCTGGCAGTCATAGCGCTCCTTGAGCCAGGGAATGATGACGGATGTATCGAGCCCGCCCGAATAGGCGAGCGCCACTTTCTTGGGTTGGTTCATAGTTCGCTCATGGCTTGTGACTTGCGGCCCGGGGCTCGCGGCCGGTGCGCGACGCGAACCTGCAAGCGACAAGTTATCAGCGGCAATTCCAGCCGCCGCCCGCTCACTCCAATAGCATCAGCAACAGCGCCTTCTGCGCGTGCAGCCGGTTCTCAGCCTGTTCAAAGACCAGCGAGCGCGGCGATTCGATCACGGCGTCGGTGACCTCCTCGTCCCGGTGGGCTGGGAGGCAGTGCATGAAGACCGCCTCCGGCGCGGCCAGCGAGAACAAGGCCTCGTCGACCTGGTAACCCCGGAAGGCCCGGTGCCGCTTCTCGATCTCGTGCTCGGTGCCCATGCTGGCCCAGACGTCCGTGTAGACTGCGTTCGCCCCGGTGACGGCTTCCCGTGGATCGGTGGTGATCTTCAAAGTGGCGCCGGACGCGGCCGCGAGGCCCCCGGCTTCGCCGGTAACGTCCTTGTTCGGCGCGTACTCGGGCGGCGTCGCGATGGCGAGGTTCACCCCCAGGCGCGTCGCGGATAGCATCAGCGAATGCGCCACGTTATTCCCGTCGCCGACATAGGCCAGGTTCAGCCCGCGCAGTGCGCCGAAGCGCTCGCGCAGCGTCTGCATGTCGGCCAGCGCCTGGCAGGGGTGGTAGAGGTCGCTCAACGCGTTGACCACCGGCACACTTGACCAGGCGGCCAGCTCCTCGATGGTCTTCTGCGAAAAGACGCGCGCCACGATGGCCTGGGTCCAGCGGCAGAGGTTCCGCGCCACGTCCTTGAGCGGTTCGCGGGCGCCGATCATCCCGCTGGTGAAGACGGAGTCGCCGCCCAACTGCTTGATGGCGAGCTCGAAGGTCACCCGCGTGCGCAGCGAGGGCTTCTCAAACAGCAGACTGATGGAGCGGCCGCGGAGCGCCTCTCCGTACCGGGCGGGCGCGGACTTGACCTGGCCGGCCAAATCCAGCAGATGGACGACCTCATCGCCGGACAGGTCGAGATCCGAGGCGAAATCCGGCGCCGCGATCTTCAGAATGGGCTCGCTAGACGCTCCGGCGGGCATCGTCATTCTCCTGTTCACGTTGGACCCTGCGGGGCAGGGCGTTGGGGCCGGGGACAGCGGGGCCCCCATGCATCTTTATTCAGTAATCTGAATAATTACACAGTATCGGCGCCGTTGTCAAATCCCCTCAACAAGCTCCTTGGGTCAAAAGATCGGGCTAGGGTGCTGGCGAGGTGAGGGGGGCGGCGAACTCGAGCTGGAGTGGCCAGAGCGTGCCGGTGAAGCGGAGTTGCATGGGTCCGCTGGAAAGGTCGAAGTAGAGGCGGCCGTCGGGGCCGGTCGTGCCTTGTCCTTTTAAGGTGACCTCGCCGAGAGTCATCTCCAGCTCGGAGCATTCGAGCGCTGGGACGCCGCGGGGCATGCTCAAGGCGCAGGCGCCGGAGACGTCCTTCAGTTCGGTTTCGGCCAGCGCGAACGAGCGCGCCTTGAAGGAACCCAGGAGGCGGAGATTGCGGACCAGCTCCGGGCCGGTTCCCGCGGTTTCCAGCGTGCCGCTGCCATCCCATTTACCGCCGCTCCAGCCCAGGGCCTGGAAACGGCCGGCGAAGCGGTAGCTGGGGGCGGGCCGGCGGAGGTTGGCGGTGAGGCTGACGGCGAGGGATCCCTCGGCGAACTGCGCAGTGAGGGTGCCAACGTCGATGGCGGGGCCGTCCCAGCGCACATGGGCACGCAGCTTCTTGAGGGGGACATCCCAGATGAGCAGGGAGCCGATCTCGATGGCGCCGTCGGCGCGGCGGGCTTCGAGCCAGGCGGGTACCGTGGTGCGGCCCAGACGCCAGGCGCGCGCCAGCAGGCTCTCGTCGCGGCGCAGTGTGGGCAGGAGCAGGCGCTCCAGTTCCTCGGTCTGGAGCTTGGGGACCGAGAGGTGGAACTGGTCCGTGTAGGGCGCGCCGGGAACGTAGCGGTAGTCGCCCTGAAACTCGATGGGGCCGGCGCGGCCGTTGATGCGGTCCACCGCGGCGCCGTTCTCGCGGACGGTGACGCGGGCTGAGAGCAGCTCGACGGGGCTGGCCAGGCCGGGCACGTCGATGGCCGCGTCTTCTAGCTGGAAAGCGCCGACCCAGGCACCGGCGGCCTGAGGGGAGAACCGGTATTCGAGCCGCCCGCGCCAGGTCCCGCGGCGGCACTGGCCGAGAATCGGGAGCGGGGCAAAGAGACGCGCGCCGCCGGGCGCCGCCTCGACCAGCGGCATGCCGCTCGAGGTGATCTCCGCGGCCAGCGCGCCGGTGCGCCGATTGTAGGTGGCCTCCACGGTAGCCGATGAACTTCCCGCACCGAAGACCGCGGGCGCGAGGCGCGCGGTGTCGCCGGTGAGGCGGACCTCGGCGCGGGCGAGGCGGAGCGGGGGAGACTCGGACAGCGTGACCGAGGCGTCGTCCAGCAGCACGGCGCCCTGGATGCTCGACTGGGGCGAGTAGCCGATCGCGCCGCTGAGCACACCGCTCAGAGCGACCTGGGGAGACAGCGCGAGCCCCATGTGCCGGGCGACCTCGGGCAGAGGAGCCAGCGGAAGCCGCTCGAAGCGCGCCAGGGCGGCCCAGCGCGGCTGGCGGAGATATCCGGTGGCGCGGAACTCCAGCGCGATCGGCAGCGGCGAGCCGTCCGAGGAGGCGGAACGTAGCTCGAGCGTCTGCGAGCTGAGGTCCAGTTTGCCGCTGACGTCCAGCGGCCAGACGCCGCTGTGCGGGGGCAGGAGGTCCCAGCGATGCACGTCGCTGAGCTCGGCACGCCCGGTAATGTCGATGGCCGAGGCCGGGCCGGAGAGCCGCGCGCGAAAGCTGATCTGACCGTGGACCCCGACGTCATGGCCGTGCAGCAGCCGGATGAGGTCCGAGAGCGAACTCTTCTCGAGCTCGATGGAGGCGTCCACGTCCCCGCCGGGCCGCCAGCGGCCTTGGGCCGTGAGCCGGCCGAAGCTGCGGGTGGGGCGGTCGGTGCGGGCAGGCTCGCCCTCGAAACGCACACGCCATTGGCCGCCGGGGGAATCCGGCGGGGTGGCGTCGAGGCTGGCATCCGAGACGTAGAAGATGGATTTAGTGTCACCGAACTTGAGGTTGATGCGGCCGCCGCGGATCCGGATTACCGGGAGGCGCCCGCCGGCCGCGGACCTGGCCGCCTCGGTGCGGCGCATGAGGTGCTGAAAGTTCCAGGGGCGGCCGTCGGGCCGGGCGAGGTTGACGCTGGGATTCACCAGGCGGAGGCTGGAAAACTCCAGCCGGCCGGTCCAGAGGCTCTTGAAGCTGACCCGAGCCTCCAGGGACTCGACGTAGGCGAAAGGCTCGAGGCTGGCAGCGGGGTCGTCGTAGATGGCCACGCGATCGACCGAGAAACCGGGGCCTCGAAACAGGTTCAGATGCACGGAGCCGATCTCGACCTGCCGTCCCAGGGCCTGCTCCAGGCTGGCCTTGACGCGCTGGCCGAAGCGGTCGGCGTTCACTAGCGGCAGGACCAGCCCCGCGGCCACGGCCGCGAGGCCGGCCAGGAGCAGCGCGCGCCAGACGACTCGCTTGCGGAGCCTCATTGCGGTTGGGCGGCCTCCAGGGCGCGGCGGTAGGTCGCCGGGTCATCCACGTCCAGCACGACGCCCGGATCGTCGACTTCGAGGTACAAGGTCCGTTGGCGGTGACGGCGGATGACGTCGCGGGCTTGTGCGCCGGACGGGAGCGCGAGGAACTCGGGGGTCAACTCGCGGGCGCAGCAGACCGGGTGGCCGTGCGCGCCGCCGCAGCAGGGGATGACAACGAGCGGGCGGAGCGAGTTCTCGCGGAAGCAGGCGACGATGCGCGCCACGGTGTCAGGGCCCAGGAAGGCGTGATCTACGGGCGTGAACAGGACGCCGCCGGCCGTCTCGGGAACGGCGCGCAAGCCGCACTGGAGCGAGCTGAGCTGGCCGCGGGCGTAATCCTCGTTGACGACGAAGACCGCCGTATCCGCGCCTGCCACGGCCGAGCGGATCTGGGCGGCCTGGTGACCGAGCACCACCACGACGGGCGAGCAGTGCGGCGACAGCGCCGCGATCAGGTGATCGAGGAACGTGCCGGGTTGGCCGGGGCCAGGCATCTGCAACAGGGCTTTGGGGCGGCCCATGCGGCTGGAGGCGCCGGCGGCGAGAATGACGCCGGCCGGGGCCGCGCGCGCGTCCGGGATTGCGTCCGCCCGGCTCACTTGAGGAGTGCCTTGGAGCGCTCGCCGGCGAAAACGGATTTAGAAAGCTCGCGCCAGCTCGAGGCGGCGTTGCGGCGGACGGCGATCATCTCGGCGAGGACGGAGACGGCGATCTCCTCGGGTGTCACGGCGCCTATTTCCAGGCCCATGGGCGCGTGTACGCGCTCGAAAGCCTCGTGCGGGATGCCTTCGCTCTCCAGTCCCTGAACGATTGAGAGCACCTTGCGCCGGCTGCCGATCATGGCGACGTAGCGCGCCGGGGTGGTGACGGCCCAGCGCAGAACGCGCAGGTCGTCGCGGTGGCCGCGGGTGACGATGATCAGGTAGCTCGTGTCGTTCACCGCCAACTTGGGGAAGACCTGCTCGTATTCGCCGGCGACGACCTCCTCGGCCTCCGGGAAGCGCTCGCGGCAGGCGAAGGTCTCGCGGTCGTCGATGACCACGACGGCGAAGCCGGCCAGGCTGGCGACCTTGGACAGGCTCTTGGAAATGTGCCCGGCGCCGAAGATGAAGGCGCGGGGCTGGGGCAGGATAGGTTCCACGAGCACCTCGAACTGGCCTCCGCAGATCAGGCTGTTGTCGTAGGCCGCGTCCTCGCCGAGATTGAAGCTGAGGCACTTGGGCTTGCCGGTGTGGAGGACCTCGCGGGCGGTGTTCCAGACCTCGGCCTCGACGCAACCCCCGCCGATGGTGCCGAGAATGGAGCCATCCTCGCGGACCAACAGCTTGGCCGTTTGGTAGCTTGGTATGGAGCCGCGCGCATCGACGATGGTCGCCAGGGCGCATTTCTGGCCCATCCGGCGCAGGCGAACCAGCTCCTCGAAGACGTCCATCAGGCTGGAATTATAGCATCGCGGAGCTCGGCGCCCTTGGAAGGGACGGCTGAACGGCAGGGAGCGCCAGCCCCAGAGGTCCCTACCCACGGCGGTTCGAGCGGGGCGGGTCGCCTGGGGGAAGGCCCCGAGGGGGGCTAAGTTGGGGTTAGAGAGTACTATAGGTCATTCTCCGGTTTTATGATATGATCCGCTGTACAGCCAGAACGTATAGCCTGTCGGGGGGATTAGGGCTAGTCCTGGACCTCGACGGGGTGATGGTGGACTCCAACCGGGTCCACTCGGCCTGCTGGCGTGAGTATCTTCGGCGGTGCGGAATTGCGATGCCGGAGGGCTTCGACCAGCGCATGTTCGGCCGGCACAACAGCGAGATCGTGCGGCTGGTGTTCGGCCCGGGCCTCGCGGCCGCGGAGGTGTTCCGACACGGGGCGGAGAAGGAGAAGCTGTACCGCGAGAGGATGGGGCCGGTGCTTGGCGAGCACCTTGTTCCCGGCGTGGCCGCATTCCTGGAGAGACACCGGGAGGCGCCGATGGCGGTGGCCACCAACGCCGAGCCGGCCAATGTGGCGTTCATCCTCGAACGGGGCGGGCTGCGTGGGTTCTTCCGCGTGGTAATCGACGGCGCCCAGGTGAGCAAGCCGAAGCCCGCCCCCGAGGTTTATCTGCGGGCAGCGGCCGGATTGGGTATTTTACCGGCCGATTGCATCGTTTTTGAAGATTCAATTGCGGGAGCGAAGGCGGCGCGGGATGCCGGGGCCCGGGTCGTGGCGGTTGAGACGACGCACCCGGCATCGGCACTTGCTCCCGTGGAGTTGAGCATCCGGGACTTCCTGGATGCGGCACTGGAAGAGTGGCTCTCAAGGCAAAGACCGGTTCACTAGCGCTGAGGCTGGCGGGCGCGCTGGTGGTCTCCACGCTGGCGCTGGCGGCGCCGGCCGAGACCAGGCGCAGCGTGTCCCTGGAGGAGGCCAGCGCCCGGCAGGGCGTGAGTTTCAAGCCCGCGCTGGAGGGCGAGCACGTCACCGTCCGCGGGGTGGTCTCCTCGAACCCGGCCGTCTATCCCTTCTATTCCCACTTGGCGATTCAGGATGAGGCCGGCTACGGTCTGGTGCTGGAGGGGCCCCCGGCGCAGTTCAGGGGTCTTCGGGCCGGCCAGCGCATCGAGGCGCGCGGCGCGATCTCCAAGCGAGCTGGGCTGGTAGTGCTGCTGCCGTCGAACATCCTGGTGCTCACGAGCGGCCCGGCGCCAGCGGCGGAACCGACGAGCCCGGCCAGCCTGCAGTCGTTCCGACACCTGGGCGTGCTGGTGACGACCGAGGGGCGAGTGGTCGACAAGGGAGAGAGTCCGGAAGGCGAGTATCTGCTGATCGGGGAGGCGCGCCGTCCGCTGAGAGTGCTGTTGCCGGCGGCCAAAGCGCGCACCGGGCCGGCGAGCCTGGACCGTTTCGAGAACGGCGACAGTGTGCGCGTTACCGGTGTCGCCGCGCAGTACTGCCCGTTTGCGCCGTACGACCGCTACTTCCAGGTGGTGGCAAGCCAGGACGACGACATCGTGGTGGTACGGAAGCGCTGGCTGGTCTCACCCGAATGGCTCGCCGTCTCTCTGGCTTTCCTGGTGTTTGCGCTAGGCGTGTGGTGGGTGCGCGAGCGCCGCCTGAGGGCGCAGCGGCAGATGGTTCGGACGTTCTACAGCTTGGGTGAGGAGCTGATTGGAGTGTCCTCGCCGCTGGAAGTCCTAAGCCGGCTGAATGCGGTCCTGCCGGAAGTGTTGCAGGTCTTCGGCGTTCACCTCTACCTGCACAACCGCACCACCGGGACGCTGGAGCGGGTGGCCCGCAGCGCCGAGGGGGCGCTGGCCATTCCGGTGTCCGGAGGCGAGGGCTCCCTGCCGCTTGGGCCGGCGGCGTGTTTCCAGAACCAGGCCCTGCTGACCATTCCCGATACGGGGCGCAGTCCCTTCTTCCCGGACGGCCGCAGCGAGAGACAGCCGGGTTCGGTGATGTTCGTGCCCATGTTTGCCGAAGCCGGCGTGCTGGGTGTGCTGGAGCTTTATGAGGACCGGCCGAAGCACGAGTTCACGCGGGATGATCGGGTGCTGACGCAGCATCTGGCCAACCAGATCGGCATCGCGCTGCGGCTGGTGGAGGAGAAGTCGGTCCGGGAGCAGCTCTACCGCAGCGAGAAGCTGGCGGCGGTGGGGCAATTGATGTCCGGCATTGCCTCCGAGCTGCGCGCACCGCTGGAGA
>JBEKLJ010000042.1:0-18654 GCA_050010255.1 Bryobacteraceae bacterium | reverse complement strand
ACGACCGAACCGACGGCAATCACGGTGGCCGTGCCGATGATCACGCCCAGCACCGTCAGGAAGCTCCTGAGCTTGTGCTCGCGGATGGTGCCCAGGGCCATGGCGGCGGCCGAGAAGATCTCCGAGCGGCTCATTTTTCGGCCCTCAGCGCCTGAATGGGATCCAGCAGGGCGGCGCGGCGCGCCGGGTAGATTCCGAAGAACAGGCCGACGCTCGCCGAGAGCACGACCGAGATCACGACGGCCTGCGGCGGGACGGCCATGGGTACCGGCGTCACACTGCGGACCAGCACGGCCAGGCCCCAGGCGACCACCCAGCCGATGAGGCCGCCGCTGGCGGCCAGCATGGAGGACTCGACCAGGAACTGGCGGAGAATGTCGCCCCGGCGCGCACCGACGCTCTTGCGGATGCCGATCTCGTGCGTGCGCTCGCTCACCACCGCCAGCATGATGTTCATGATGACCACGCCGCCCACCACCATGAAGATCGAGACCACCGCCACGGCGGTGGCCGCGACCGCGCCGGTCAGCTTGTCCCAGGCTTCGGTGAGCGACTCGGAGCCGACGATGGAGAAGTTGTCTTCCTGGTTCGGGCGGAGATGCCGAAAGCTGCGCAACAGCACCCGGGCCTCGTCCTGGGCCTGATAGAAATGCTCGTGGTCCATGGCCACTGCGAAGTAGTTGACGTCGGTCTGCATTCCGAACATCTTGAAAAAGGTCTCAATCGGCACCATGAGGAAATTGTCGCGGCTCTGGCCGAACACGCTGCCCTGGGCCTTGGCCACGCCGATCACCTGGAACGGCCGGCCGTCGACCTCCATCACCTTGCCGACCGCGTTGACGTTCGGGAAGAACTTCTCCTTGACTTCGGCGCCAATAAAGGCGACCATCTGCCGCCGCTGGCCGTCGACGTCGGTAAAGAACCGGCCCGAGGTGACCTGAAGGTTCGCAATCGACGACATATTGCTGGTGACGCCGCGCAACTGCACGCCGTCGGCGGATTCCTGGCCGACGTGGATGGCCACGCGCCGGTAGCCCTCCATGCCCACCTCCCGGCACAGTGTGAGCCGGTTCTTGATGAAGTCGAACTCCTCCCGGCTGAGCTTGGGGTTGCGGCGCAACAGCTCGAGGTACTTCTTGGGGTCGAACTCGCCGATCATGGCCAGCCGGACGACACGGAAGCCGTCCCCGCCCATGTCGGAAACCTGCTGGGCCACGTAGACGTCCATGCCGTGGATCACCGACATGACCGCGATCAGCGTGGTGGTGGCCAGGATGATGCCGAGCAGGGTCAGGAAGCTGCGCAGCTTGTTGGAGCGGAGCGAGCCGGCGGCTACCGACACAGCCTCGCCTAGTGACGCGCTTGACCTCACCGAACAGAAGACGACGCCGGGTCGCGGTTTGTTCCATCCCGCCACGATCTTTTTTTGCGTGGAAGGCCGCCCGGACGGCCCGTGCGACAATGGAATGGTATGCGGTTGAGGCTGGCGCTGCTCGTGGCGGGGGTGTCGTTGCTGGCGCCCGCGCAGACGAAACTGAGCGTGGAGCGATTGGCCAGCTTTGTTCGCTCCGCGGTCCAGTTGAAGCAGCCGGACAAGCAGGTGGCCGCCTACCTCGACAAGGTGGAGCTCCGGGAGCGGCTGGATGACGCGACGTTCGAGGAGTTGAGCCGCCTGGGCGCCGGGCCCAGGACGATGCAGGCCCTGACCGCCCTAAGAGACGCCTCGCGCAGTTTGCCCGCGGCGCCCAAGCCGGCCCCGCCGCCGCCGCCGCCCCCGCCGATCCCGCCGCCGGATTCCGTCGAGCAGCAGCGGATCATCGAGCAGGTCCGCGAGTACGCGCTCAACTACACCAAGAACCTGCCCGACTTCATCTGCACCCAGGTCACCCGGCGCTACGTCGACCCGAGCGGGATGGAGTACTGGCGCCAGCATGACACGCTGACGGCCCGCGTGGCCTATTCCGAGCACAGGGAAGACTACAAGCTGGTGCTGGTGAACAACCAGTTGGTTCGCGACGTTTCGTTCCAGTCCCTGGGCGGGACCACCTCCGCGGGCGAGTTCGGCAGCCTGATGTACGAGTTGTTCACGCCGGCCGCCGAGGCGGCTTTCGGCTGGGAGCGCTGGGCCACGCTGCGCGGCCGCCGGGCCTACGTGTTCACCTACCGGGTGGCGCAGTCGCGCTCGAAATGGCACGTCATCTACGAGCACACCAACGACGTAGTGCCCGCCTACCACGGCCTTGTCTTCGTGGACCGCGACTTGCTGGCGGTGCTGCGCATTACCCTGGTGGCCGAGCTGCCGCCGGACTTCCCCGTCCAGCAGACGATGACGACGCTGGATTACGACTGGGCTGAGATCGCCGGCCACCAGTACATGCTGCCGCTCAAGGCCGTGGTCCGGATGGGCCAGGCACGCTACTTGACGAAGAACGACGTCGAGTTCCGGCTGTACCGCAAGTTCACCGCCGAGTCGACGATCACTTTCACGCCGGACGCGCTGCCGGAAGACCGGACCGTGGAGCAGCCGCCGAAGTAGGCGCCGACCTGCAGTAGCGAGTCTGTCGT
Organism: Bryobacteraceae bacterium; assembly: GCA_050010255.1. Classification (GTDB taxonomy): domain Bacteria; phylum Acidobacteriota; class Terriglobia; order Bryobacterales; family Bryobacteraceae; genus JBEKLJ01. The sequence goes on along the minus strand of JBEKLJ010000042.1, from coordinate 16,089 downwards.
GTCTCCGAATTGCCTCACGGTGCCGGAGGAGGATTCAGAATGGCGTTGCGGGTGGAGCGGAGCGTCTGGATCAGCGATTCGCGCGGGAGCTCGCGGATGATGGGCTCGATGAGCCAGCCGAGGCCGGTGGGAATGTCGCGCGAGAGAGAGAGCGCCTGGCATTCGATATACACGCCGCCGTCTCGCTCCTCGAAGCGCCAATAGGAGTAGAGCCGCCACAGGAAGCCGTGACCCTGGCCCTCGGGCAGCTCGCGCTCGTCGCTCTGGCCCGGGCTGCGGACCTCGGCGATGCGCGTGCTGTAGGAGCGGCTGTGGCAGCGCGTGGCATCCAGCGGGTAGTAGCGCACTTCGTGCTGCGTGTTAAGCACGACGGTGAGGACCTTCTTCTTCATCAGGCGCAGGTAGATGCGGAAGTCGTTGCCGTTGCGGCTCAGGAGGCGCGAGTCGAGCACCTCGGGCCGACGCGTGTACTTGTTCCGGTCGTAATCCTGCACCGCCGCGAGGGTTTGCGCGAGGGTCGCTCCGGGGACGAACACCGCGCCCATCCAGTCATGGACCAGGCCGTCGGGCACCCCGACGTCGCCCTTTCCGACCAGCGGCTCGGCCACGATCTGCCCCTGCCGCACGAGCTTCAGGCGCTCGGGGGAGTCCTCGGCCCACAGGAATCTGTCCGAGTGGAGCCGCGCGTCGATCTGGGCCTCGACCGTCCGCGCGTAGCGCTCGAAGGCTTGGACGGTCTGGGGTTGCAGTTGGGCGGCGAAGGACGTGCCCGCGGCAAGAAGGACGATGCAGATGGCCGCCGGCCGCACCAGCGTGAATTGGGTCACGCCATCATCCTGGCAGCCGCCGGGAGCGGTTGCAAGGCCGGCCCTGCGAGCGGCGGCGGACGGGATTCCCCTCATGGCGCCGGCTTCTTTTCCGCGCCGGTCGCCGCCGGCGCCTGCGGCGGCACCGTCGGTCGCGGCGGCTCCGTCGGTCGCGGCGGCTCCGTCGGTCGCGTCGGCTCCGTCTTCGCCTGTGGCGGTTGGGGCGGGGGCGGCCGCAGCGCCTCGCGCTTGTAGACGTTCGACGGGCTCCACACCATGTAGCCGGCGAAATCCTCGCCCAGAGCGTCCTGAATTGCCTGGATCTCGGCGCGCACCATCGCGCTGTTGTAGCGCGCCCCGAGATTGAAGTCCTGGATCCAGGGCCGGAGCTTTGCCGCCCTCCTCGGCGCGGTCTCCCGGGGCGGGGCAGCCTGCGGCTGCGGGGACGCTGACCCGCCGTTGCCTCCAATCTCTCCGTGCTGCGGGCGCCGACGGAAGCTGTTCAACCGGCTGAGCGCATCCTTCATCGAGTGGTTCACAACCTGGTAGGGGTGCGCCGCGGGGCTCCGAAAACCGAGGAACTGCCTCGCGTAATGCGACGGGTAGACCATGGGGCAGACGTAGTCGAAGTTGGCGTAGGCATCCTCGATGACCTGCCCGATTCCCAGGTCGTCCGTGCTGACGGTCGCCAGCCCGAACACATCGGCCGAGATCGGCACGCCGGCAAACTGCTTCCGCAGGTGAGCGAAGAAGCCGCGGATGACCTCGCTCTTCGGCGTCTTGCCGTCCCAGTCGGGAAAGTACATGTCGTTCAGATCGCCGTCAGAGGGGAAGCGGATGTAGTCGAAGTTCAGCTCATCGAAGCCGTGGGCGAGGGCGTCCCTGCCAACCGCCACCAGGTAGTCCCAGGCCCCGCGCGAGGCCGGGTCGAGCCACGACAGCCCCTTGCGGTCGAGCCACAGCGACTCGCGCCTCAGGGGACTCTTCCGGTCCTTGGGCAGCTTGGAGAGGCGGTGCACGGCCAGGCTGGGGCGAGCCTGCGCCAGCACCGGGTCCTGGAAACAGGTGATGCGCGCGATGACGTAGACGCCCTCGCCGTGCAGCCGGTCAACCAGCGCGTCGATGTCGCGGATGAAGGGCCGGACGGCGCCATACTGGCGCGCCTCCCTCAGGGCCATGGGGTAGGGGATGTTGCCCGAGTAGTCCTTGACATCCACGACGACGGCGTTGATCTCGGTGGTCTTGCGGAGATCGACCAGGTAGTCCACCCGGCGCCTCAAGCCGGCCGAGTTCTCGGTGAAGTAGACTGCGTTGACGATCCGGGGCGGATTGGCAAGCGGTTTCGGAACAGGCTTCGGAGCGGGCGCGGGAGCTGGCTTCGCCGCGGCCGCCTGCGGCCGCCGTGCGGGCTGGCGGGCGCCGGAGGAGGGCTTCGCCGGCGCCGCCGGCGGCGCGCCCTGCTGCCAGGCGATGGCCACGACGGGCGTGAGCGTCAACACAACGAGGAGGGCGTTACCAGCCGCGATCCGCACACTTCGAGGGTAGCATCCGACCGCAGTCCGTCCGTATGAGTGCGTAGCGGGCACGAACTCAGATGACGGGGGCGGTGCGCTGGGATGCGGCATCCACCCGGCGGGTGCAGCCGGCGCTCGCCGTAGCGCGGGCACTCCTGCCTGCCGCGTCGCCACTCCTGGCGACGCAGGGCGAGTGCGGGGACAGGCCCGGGAATGGTTCCGCCAAGCGTCGGCACCAGTGCCGACGCGGCACGCTGAGAGCGCGCGCTACAACAACCGCCGCGTCGGCTTACGGACGGACTACGGTCTGGAAGCCGCGCTTCATCCGGGCGCACAGGCCCGTATAATGTCCTATGCGTCGGGAAAGCGCGCGGTGCGCGAGTCAGGCCCGAGACTCCGCTCCAGAGGCCGGCTCGACGCCGAGACCGAGAGGCAAGGCGAGCCCGTGTCACTGATCCGCATCCTCATTCGTTTGCTGCTGCGAGTGTGGTTCCGCGTGCGCGTCCGCGGCCAGCTCGAGCCCCGCGACCGCCTCTTGATCGTCTCCAACCACGAGTCGCTGCTCGACGGAGTGCTGCTGGGCGCTTTTCTCCCGGTGATGCCGGTGTGGGTGCTCAACGCCGCCATCGCGAAACACTGGTCGGTGCGCCTGCCCATGCGCCTGTTCCCACACCTGGTGCTGGACACCTCGAACCCGCTGGCGATGAAGGCGGTCGTGGGCCTGATCGAAGCGGGCAAGCCCGTCCTGCTCTTTCCCGAGGGCCGCGTCACGGCGACCGGTTCGCTGATGAAGATCTACGAGGGGCCGGCGTTCGCCGCGGTGAAGACGGGCGCGACAGTGGTGCCGGTCGACATCGAGGGTGCGGCGTACTCGGTCTTCAGCCGCCTGAGAGGCGACTTCCCACGGAAGTGGTTCCCGCGGATCACCATCACGATTCACCCGCCGCGCAGAATCGAGGCCGCGGATGCTCAGCAGGCCAAGATCCGGCGCCGCCTGGGGGCCGAGAGCCTGCGGAGGATCATGCAGGAAGCCGGATTCGCCTCGCGTGAGCGGAGTACGCTCTTCCCCGCGCTGCTCGACGCCGCCGCGCTCCACGGGCGCCGCCGCAGGATGATCGAGGACGTGCGCGGCAAGGAGTGGAGCTACGGCGACATCCTGCGCGCGGGCCTGGCGCTGGGCCGCGTGGTTTCCCGCCATACCGCCGCAGGCGAATACGTGGGGGTGCTGCTGCCGAACCTGGCGCCCACGGTGGCGCTGCTGTTCGGGATGTTCGCCACGCGGCGCGTGCCGGCCATGCTCAACTACAGCGCCGGCGCCGACGGCCTCCAGCACGCCTGCCGCCTAGCCAACCTGCGGCTGATTATCACGTCGCGCTCCTTCCTCGACAGGACGCGCCTGGGCGCCGTGGCCGGGCGCCTGGAAGGCGTGCGGCTGGTGTACCTGGAGGACCTGCGGAGAGCGCTCGGGCTGGGTGACAAGCTGTGGTTGGTTGCCTGGGCGCGCTGGTTCCCCCGGCGCGCGATGCGGCCGGCGCGGCCCGAGGATCCCGCGGTGGTGGCCTTCACATCGGGCTCGGAGGGACGGCCCAAGGGAGTGGTGCTGAGCCACGACGCCATCCTGGCCAACGTCGCCCAGTGCCGCGCGGTCATCGACTTCGAGCCCAGTGATAAGTTCATGAGCGCCCTGCCGCTGTTCCACATGTTCGGGCTTACGGTGGGCGTGTTACTGCCGCTCATGAGTGGCTCGCGCATCTTCCTTTACACGACGCCGCTGCACTACCGCGTGATCCCCGAGCTGGTCTATGACCGCAACTGCACGGTGCTGTTCGGCTCGAGCACGTTTCTCGGGCACTACGGCAGGTGCGCCCACCCTTACGACTTCCGGAACCTCCGCATCGCGGTGGCCGGCGCGGAGAAGCTGGCCGAGGAGGTGAGGCAGCTCTACATGGAGAAGTTCGGCGTCAGGATTCTGGAGGGCTATGGTGTTACCGAGACCGCTCCGGTGCTCTCCGTGAATACGCGTACGGCTGCGCTGGCGGGGACGGCGGGCGAGATCTTCCCGGGCGTCGAGTGGCGGCTAGAGCCCGTTGAGGGCATTCAGGGAGCGGGTCTGCTGCACGTCAAGGCGCCGAACGTGATGCTGGGCTACCTCTCGGAGACCCAGCCGGGCACGGTCGAGCCGGTGCGGTCCCTTTACGGCGAGGGCTGGTACAACACCGGCGACATCGCTTCGATCGACGAGGCCGGGTTCATCCGCATCCTGGGGCGCCTGAAGCGGTTTGCCAAGGTGGCCGGCGAGATGGTGTCGCTGGAGCTGGTCGAACGGGTTGCGGCGGCGGCTTCCGGCGAGTTCCAGCACGCCTCGGCGGCGATCAGCGAAACCGGACGCGGCGAGAGCGTCATTCTGTTCACCGAGGACCCGCACTTGCGGCGCGAGCAGTTGCAGCAGGCCGCGCGCGAGATGGGCGCCCCGGAGCTGGCCATCCCGCGGCGCATCGTCCACGTGCCTGAGATACCGGCGCTGGGCACCGGCAAGGCGGACTACGTCACCCTGAACCGCATGGCGCGCGGCGTCGAGCGCCAGCCATAGGCCGGGGGACAGGACGATGCATCCCGTTGCTGAGCCGCGCGTGAGGCCGGTAGATTCAAGGCGCGCGACCGGGTGAGCCCGCAGGTCCGTTAGGAATCGAGGACTCACCCCTGAGCGCAACTTGAGAAGATACCGGCCTCAGGTGTCGAGCCGGATCTCACGCCAGTGTTTCGTCAAGCCAGTTGTAGATGCAGAAGTCCCGATACCCCGGAGCGGCAACTTCGCAGTGCTGATCCGCGCCTTGCTCGCGCGTGAAGTGGACAATCGCCTTGGGGCAGCGCAGCGCGTCGTAGAGTTTCTGCGACTGGCCCGGGAAGAACTGCTCGCCCTCCGGGTCGGTGATCAGCATGGGACAGCGAATGCGGTCGGCGACCTCCTTGAGATTGTATTCCTGCACGGCGTGACAGGCGTCGTAGCTGGAGGTGAATCCAAACGGACGCATGCGAAAGCGCATCATCATCCTGGCCCTCACGTTCGATGCGGTGCCCATTTGTACGATTTGATCGAACTGGCTTCTGTTTCCGGCATCCAGAATGCGGCGAACGAATTCAGGCAGGTTACGCAGCCAGGGATCCGACACATCCCACACGCCCGGATCGGCTACCCCGGCAGCGATGCGGTGCTCGAACGCCAGCGCTCGCGGCGCCCAGTAGCCACCCATGCTGACGCCCACCAGGGCGATGCGCTTCGGATCGACCTCGCGGCGGCGTAGCATGGCCTCGACCACCGGGGTAATGACCTTCTCCCAATCCGGACGGAAGTGAAGCTTCCGCACCCAGAGAGAATCGCCTTGTCCCGGACCGTTGAAGATCAGGCAGTTGTATCCGCGCGCCAGCGCGCCGGCGCCGCCGTGAACATACATGCTCTTTTCCAGGCCGTCGGCGCCGTTGTTGAGCACCACCAGCGGCCTGCGGCGGCGCGATTTGTCAACACGCAGGAACCAGCCGGTTAGGCTGGTACCTTCGTAGGGGATTTCCAGGCGCTCAATGGGCGGGTCGAACAACGTGGCGGCGGCGGCCCAGCAGGCGGCATACTCCTGCCAACAGGGAAGCATCCGCTCGGGGTCCGGCGTGCCATCCAGGAAGCGAAGCGCGGCGCTGAAGTAGCCCGCGGCCCACAGGTAGGCCTCACGTGCGCTCACCTTGTGGCGCTTGGCCGCAGCCGCCTCAGCCAGCGTGCGCGAATCCACGCCCGCCTGGTGATACGCCTGCCAGGCGGACTCGAAATCCCCGGTCTTGATTTTGGAAACAATAGCGAGCAGCTTTCCGGGGTCTCCTACGCGATAGTAGGAATCGCCCAAGGCTATCTGGGCGGTAAAGCCGAAGTCCGGGTCGGTGAATGGGGACGCAGGTGCGGCCTTTGGCGCCGCAGCCGGCGGGGGCGGAGCCTGCGCTGCGGAGGCGGCTGCCGCGGCAGCCCCGATTGTCAGGAAGGAACGACGATTGATCACGATAGGCCTCTCCTCTCAACCATACGCCGGCGGCGGGTCGGAAGTTCGGCGGTTGATTCGCTCACTTCCGCCTCGGTCAGATGCCGCCGTTTCCCGGCGGTCGCAGCTCGGCAGGCGGGTGCAGGTTGGGCCAGCGGCGACAGCCGAACGTCGGCAGGAGTGCCGACGCGGCACGCTGAGAGCATGGGCTACGGGCGCTAGCCGCGCGGCACGGCGGCTCACGCTGGCGCCGCGTTGTGGCGCGGGCTTCAGCTGCCGCCTCGACACTCTCTCGAAAACCCTATGCGGCCGCGGGCTCCAGGGTGACTTTGTAGCCCAGTTTACGCAAGCCGCGCAGGTAGTGGCGCTTGTATTTCTTCTCGTCGAGCTTGATGAAGTAGTCCGCCCCCAGGTCCTGATAGCGCCGCCCGGTCTTCAGCAGTGTGTAGGCGACCGCCAACAAGCTGTGGGCCACCGCTAAGATGGCCCGTTTTTTGCCCCGCTTGGCGCAGAGCCGCCGGAATTGGGCGCTGAAGTAGGTGTTCTTGGTGCTGGCTGCCGCCCAGGCGGCCTGGCACAGCCCGCGCTTCAGCCACGGGTTCCCCTTTCTGGTCCTGCCGGACAGGCGCTTCCCCGCACTCTCGTTGTTGCCCGGACACAACGCCGCCCAACTGGCCACGTGAGCCGCCGACGGAAACTGCCCCATGTCGCAGCCCAGTTCGGCCACCAATGTCAGTGCGCTGATCCGGCGGATGCCGGGGATGCTCTCACAAATCGCCAGCTTCGACTGAAAAGGGCGCACCGCCTCTGCAATCGCCTGATCGAGCTCCTCGATCAAGCGGTCCAGAAACTTCCACTGTGCCAATTCCAACCGCAGCAGTCGCCGATGATGCTCCCGGATCCGCCCTTCCATGGCCTGCTCCAACTCCGGCAGCTTCTTTCGCAAGTGGCTCACCGCATGATCGGCCAGTTTCGCCGGATCGGTTTCTCCCGCGATGATGGCTTCCAGAATCCGCCGGCCGGAGACTCCCATCACATCCGTGGCAACCGATCCCAGCTTCAGGTTGGCGCCCTCCAGCAGCTTGCGGATGCGGTTGCCCACCGTAGCCCGGTCCGCCGACACCTGCGTGCGGTACCGCGTCAACTCCCGCAAATCCTGGATCTCCAGTGGGGGGACGAAACTGGCCCGGATCAGACCATGCCGCAGCAGGTCGGCCAGCCAGGCCGCATCTTTGGAGTCGGTCTTGTTACCCGGCATGTTCTTCACAAAGGCGGCGTTGGCCAGGATCAGACGGAAGGATCCTTCCAGGATCGCCCACACCGGCTTCCAGTACACTCCGGTCGACTCCATGGCCACGTGGGTCACCCCCCTCTCCCGCAGCCAGTCCGATAATGCCAACAGTCCCCGGGTTGTGGCGGAAAACGTCTTCTTCTCCATCTCCGCTGTTGCGCCCGGTTCCCCCACCAACGCGCACGCCACTACGCTCTTCTGGTGAACGTCCAAGCCGGCGCAATACGGATGCATTACTTCCATGCGACCTCCTTGTGGACCGGGCTGCCGGAGGACGCCTAATTAAACACTGCGAATCTCTCTCGCGCACTCATCGTCAAACCGACCGATGGTCACATTCTGTTGTGCCGAACGGCGTCCGGGTCATACTCGTGTGCGGGTTCACTACACCACCACTGTGTCGGCCGACCACGTTCCGGCAGCCAAGCTGACTGCCAGTGTACCGGCGCTCTCCCCCGTTTTCATCCTCTGTTGTGCGTCCCCGACGCATGGTCACTCGTGTCGAGGGCTCCGCGCGCGCAAGCAGGTGGCTGGCCGCAAACCGTGCGGCACGCCGGGGCGCGCTCGAAAACGCTGACAGCCGGCTGAGCCTGTCGCCGTCCTTCCGTCAGCGGTCCTGCTTCAGGTGCTCCTCCAGGGAACGGACTGCCTTCTTGATCTCATCGACGTCCTTGGTGAGCTTGCGTAACACCAGGGCCATGCCGATTATCGCGGCGTAGAACAGCAGCGTCGTAAGATAAGGAATCCACCCCATCACTCCACCTCCCATCTGCTCACTCCTTTCGGCGCCGTACGAGATTCCCCATATTAGAGGGTCCTTAGGTAGGCGATCAGGGCGTTGCCCTCGGACTCGGAGAGCAGATCCCTGTAAGCGGGCATGCCGTTGCCGCCATCTTCGATCCGGGCGCGGATAGTCTGCTCAGTGGCTGGCTGGCCGCTGGGGAGCCTGGTCCTCTTGAAGAGGCCCTTGAGACCGGGCCCGATCTTTCGTTCGGCGCTGGCGGCGTTGTGGCAGGTGGCGCACTGCTGCTCGAACACGGCCTTTCCCTTGGTGACGTCGCCCGAGACGGGCTTGATGGCGGCCAGCGCGCCGGCGCCCAGAACGGCGGCGCAGGCACAAGCGGTCAGCGTGCTGCGCATGGAGTCTGCCGTTCCTCCCTGTCAGTTCAACCCGAGGACAACCTCATTGTAGCCGACAGGGGTGCCGGCATCCGGAGCGGGGGCGCCAAGAATAGCGCCGTTGCAGACTGAAAGCCCGCTCCACCTGGCTACCTTACACCCGCCTCACTTTGACCCCGGCCTCGGAGAACAGCACCTCAACCATGCCGAAATGCAGGTCGTAGTAGTCGCTCGAGTACTGGGTCATGCGCTCGTCCGAGACCACCACCTGGGTGATGCCCGCCTGCACGATGGCGCGTGCGCAGTCCATACAGGGCATGATCTCGACGTAGATGGTGCAGCCCTCGGTAGCCGTGCCGGCGCGCGCCGCGTTGCAGATCGCATTGCGCTCGGCGTGCTCCATCCAGAGGTACTTGGCCGGGCGCTCCAGCCGCTCGGGCACGTCGTCCCGAATCCCTCGCGGAAACGAGTTGTAGCCGGTGGAGCGGATTTCGTGTGCCGGGCCCACTATGACGCAGCCGAGCTGCGTGTTGGGGTCCTTGCTGCGCGCTCCGACCACCTGGCAGATCCGGAGGTAATACTCGTCCCAGCTTGGAACTTTGCGCGGTCCGGGCATCGTCATCAAGCCTGATCCTAACGAATGCCGGGTACGACCGCAAACCACCTGCGTCAGCCTCGCCACGGTCGTGGTGAGAAATGCGGGCTAGAAGCTGCGGATGATCGTGGCCCGGTAGGTTCTGCTCGCCGGATCGACTGCGGCTCCGGAGAGGTTGCACAGCCGCACGGCCACGGTGTCGGCGGCGCTCACCCGCATCAGGCCGATCAGTCCGGACTCGAGCACGGCCGGCCAGCCGGGCGCCACCGCATCGCCGCTCACGGCGCCGTAAACGGTCAGCGTCTGGTCCGCTGAGCAGGCTCCTGAAGGAATCGACGGGAAGTCCAGGGCAGCCGCCGCACTGACGTATGCCGGCACGGTGGCGGTATCGACCGACACCACGGTGCGTCCGCCCGATTCCAGGGTGGCCACCCCGGTGCCGGCCGAGACGTTCTTAGTGCTCAGCAGCGCGCGGAAATCGTGGCCCCCGGCGGCGTCCCAGGTTCCGCTGGCCGCGGTCCATGTCCAGAGCGGGATGGCGTCTGGCGGGAAGTTGGTGATGCTGGGTTGGGCCAGGCAGCCGGCCGAGGCCGCCAGGGTTACATTGTGGCCGATGGTGAGCGTTCCGCCCGAGGCGACATACATGTAGGCGGTTCCCGTCCCCCCGCTGATGGTGGCCGTGCAGCTCCGAGTGAAGCTGTAGGCTGTGTTGCCGAACCGCACATTGCAGGGCGTGGCGGTGGAGCAGGCGGCACCGATGGTGAGCACGGTCGAGTTGGTGCGCCCGACCGCCAGATCGTTCAACTGGGAGGCCATGCCTGCGCCACCGCCCGAGCCGACGGTGCCGGGTTGCCAGGCGCTCGCAGCACTGCTCCAGACGAGCCCCTGCCCATCGGCGGGCGCCGTCGAGGAGACTCCGCGCCCTTGAAGCCCCGTCACCACGAGGGCGCCGAGGTCGCCCGAGACGTCGCCGGCGGCCTGGTGCGAGTGGTTCGCCGGAGCCTTGTTGTTGAGCTGAGTCTGCGCGTCGCCGGAGAGGTTAGCCAGGTAGCCGAAGATGGCATTGCTCACCGTCCCGGCGCCGATCTTCGTGGCATCGACGCCCGCGGCGAGCTGCGCGTTGGTCACACTGCCGGAGATCTGCGAAAAGCTGTAGTCGCCGCTGGCGGCCGTCACCGCGCCGGTGCGGCCGAACACGCTCGCCACTTGCCCGCCGGCCATCTGCGTCCAGACGTTGGCGCCGGTGCAGAAGTAAAGGTTCTGTCCGGCAGCGGCGCTGGTCCGGAAGAACTGGTCGCCCGGCACGCAGGTGGACGGCAGAGCCGTCCCGGCCATGACGGGAGCGGTGCGGCCGGCGCCGGTGGCGATGAGCGCGCCCTGGAAGGTCTGCGTGGTGCCGCTGGCGAAGGTGTTGCTGGCGCTGGTCAAGGCCGCGAAGGCGGCGCCCGAACCGTTGATGACGCAGCGCCCGCTCTGGGCCGTCGCGAAGACCACCGTGACGTCGTAGCTGGTCGTATTTACGCTGACGGAACTGGGCGTGAGCCGCACTGAGGGGCTGCTGCTGTCGTAACAGTCGACGATCAGCTTCGCTGTTCCAAAGCCGTGCGCGGCGCCGGTGATCGTGACAGTGGTCTGGTCAGTGAAGGTTTGCGAGTAGTTTTCGACGGCGGCCGGCTCGGGCGCTGGCTCCCACCGGCTGGCCGAGGCGCTCCAGCGCAGCACCTGGCCGTCAGCAGGCGGCGTGGCCGCCACGCTCCGTCCCTGGAGCTTGCCAACGGTCACGGCCTGCGGGGACCCGCCCACGTCGCCGCCCAAGGCACGCCATTCGGCGGCCGAGCCGGTGGTGGAGAGCACCTTGTCGGCCTGCCCGGCCATGTCTGGCAATCCGTTGCCGCCGCTCTGTAGCGTCCACACGTTCGAAGCGGTGCAAGCATAGAGATTCTCGCCGGCGGGGGCGTCCGTCTTGAAGAAGGCTTCGCCCAGAGCGCAGGTGGCCGGGAGTTGCGTTCCCAGCCGGAAGGGCTTGGTGGATGCGGCGCCGGAGAAGTCGACGTTCTTGCTTTGGTTGCGCAGGTCGATCTGGGTCTGGGCGGCGGCCACCAGCGCGGCGGCCATGAGACAGGCTGCTCGAAGGACGTCTTTCATGGCAGGCCTCCGCGCACAGTCTAGGCACCGCCGTGAGGGGGCGCGCCGCACCCGCAACCAGATCTGTATGAAACCGGCGGCGATATTTTTCGCGCGCGCGCGTGATTGGCGACGTGTTCTCGGAGGTCCACCGGCCTTTGCGCCAGCCGCTCGATCGCGGGACTGGGAATGAACTCTGGCCCGGATGTTCCACCAGTCAGCCCGGAGCGTCTCGAGAATGCTAGCGGGCCGCAGCCGGGACCGCCTGGACGGTCTGCTCCAGGAACCCTGTCAGCGTGACCAGGTAGCGCCGCGGGTTGCCCGCCATCGCTGAGTGATACGCGCCGGGCTGGAGCACGAGCTGCTTGTTGGAGCTGGCCGTGGCGTTGAAGAGCCGCCGCGTGTGCTCGGCGGGCACCACCGGGTCGCGCTCGGCAGCCAGGAAGAGCACAGCGGGGCGCCGGATCTTCCCCACCGCCGCCAGCAGGTCAGCCTCGGGCGATTCGAATGGGACGCCGGCCCGAATCCCGTAGACCCAGCGGGCCAGGCCGCTCATCCACGGCCGGGTGAACAGCCAAAGCTGGAATCGATAGCTGGCAGGCACCCCGGCGTGCCTGGGGGCGGCGCCGACGAAGTCGGACTCGCGGCTGAGCACGTCGCTGATATCCAGGTGGGGACTGTCGACAATGACCGCCGTCACGTCCGGGGATTGTGCAGCCGCATACAGCACCGCGACCGCTCCCGCCGAATACCCAAACAGCACGATCGGCTCGCCGCCGGAGTGCTGCTTCACCCAAGCGATCGCCGCCAGCACGTCGGCCGCCTCCCGGTAGCCAAAGCTGCTGTAGTTGCCGGAGCTTTCCCCGTGCGCTCGCAAATCCGGCAGCAGCACCGAGAAGCCGCGTTGGAGCAGCAGGCCGCCGTAGGAAGCCATGCCGGTCTTGTTGCCCTGCGCCCCGTGCACCAGGATGACTGTGCCCAGGGGTTTGGCGACGATCCAGGGCCGCTCGAACCAGGCGGCGATCCGGATTCCGTCTCGCGTGTAGAAGCTGACCTTCTGCGGGCTCAACCCGGCTCGCGAGGCCGGCAGCAGGGGCCGCTGCCAGCGCTCCTGGGGACCGACAGCAAGGCCGGAGGCAAAGAAGGCAGCGGCGAACACGGTCAGGATCGGGACCAAGACCAGGAGCCAGGGAAGCAAGCGTTTGACTCGCCGGAGGTCGGCGGCCAGCGTCGGGCTCAACCTGGTTTTCGAGTGCGAGTGCCGGTGAGAGGAAGGGGATTGAGCGGGCTTCTCGGGCGTTTCCTCGGGCATCCGTGTCGCCTCGGACTCTGTGAAGCTAACACGCCGTCCGCGCGCCGTCAACGACCCGACGGCGCTAGCCGCGCCGCGCGTTTCGCGAGCGGTCGCATCCCGTAGCTGAGCCGCGCGCGGCGCTAACCGCGCGGCTGGGCGGCTCACGCCGCAGTGGCCTGCCACCGTCTTTCGGATTAGGACCAGTCGAGGATCACTTTCGCGGCCTCGCCCGAGCGCATGGCCTCAAAGCCCCTCTGGTAATCGGCGTAGTGGAAGCGGTGCGTGATCACCGGACTGATGTCCAGCCCCGATTGCAGCATGACGGTCATCATGTACCAGGTCTCGTACATCTCGCGGCCGTAGATTCCCTTGATGGTGAGCATGTTGAAGATGACCGCATCCCAGTCGATGCACATCTGCCGAGGGGGGATGCCGAGGACGGCGATCTTGCCGCCGTGACACATGTTGGCGAGCATGTCCCGGAAAGCGGATTCGCTGCCGGACATCTCCAGGCCGACGTCGAAGCCCTCGAGCATCCCGAGCTCCTTCTGCACGTCGCGCAACGAGACGGTGCGCACGTCCACCGCGCGCGTGACGCCGAACTTCCGGGCCAGCTCGAGCCGTCGCGGGTTGACGTCGGTGATGACGACGTACCTGGCGCCCGCATGGCGGACAACGGAGGCGGCCATCATTCCGATCGGCCCGGCGCCGGTGATCAGCACGTCCTCGCCCAGCACCGGGAAGGACAGCGCGGTATGCACGGCGTTGCCGAAGGGATCGAACAGGCAGGCCACCTCCAACGGGATCGAGCGATGGTGGTGCCAGACGTTGGTCATGGGCAGGGCGATGAATTCGGCGAAGGCGCCGGGGCGGTTGACTCCGACGCCCTGGGTGTGGGCGCACAGGTGCCGCCGGCCGGCCAGGCAATTGCGGCAGCGGCCGCAGACGACGTGTCCCTCTCCGCTGACAACGTCGCCGGGGAAGAAATCGACGACGTTGGAGCCGGTCTGGACGATCTCGCCAACGAATTCGTGGCCCACTACCATGGGGACGGGGATGGTCTTTCTAGCCCACTCGTCCCAATCGTAGATGTGAAGGTCCGTGCCGCAGATCGAGGTGCGTAAGACGCGGATCAGCACGTCGTTGATGCCGATTTCCGGCGCCGGGACATCCTCGAGCCACAAGCCTGGTTCAGGCCGGCTTTTCGCGAGCGCTCGCATGGGTCTCCTCGAGGGGATGCAACCGCTATGGTAGCAGCAACGGGCCCGGGCGTAATCCGTCCGTAAGAACGCGCAGCGGGCACGAACTCGAGCCGCGGGGGCGGTGCGCTGGGATGCGACCTCCACCCCTCGGGTGGAGCCGGCGCTCGCCGTAGCGCGGGCACTCATGCCTGCCGCGTCGCCACTCCTGGCGACGCAGGGCGAGTGCGGGAAATGCCCGGGAAGCGTTGCGCCAGACGTCGGCTGAAGCCGACGCTGCAAGCTGAAGCTCGCGCCACAACAGGAGCCGCGGCGGCTTACGGACGGATTACGGCCGGGGCGCGAACCCGGCACAGGGGCGGGCAGTTCTGCTAAGTTGATGGTTTCACGGGAGGTGAATGTGGCGAAGCTGGGTTTCATCGGACTGGGCATCATGGGCCGCCCGATGGCGCGCAATCTGCTCCGCGCCGGGCACGAGGTCGCGCTGTGGTCACACACGGCCGGCAAAGCAGAACAACTGGCGGCGGAGGAAAAGGGGCGCGCCGGCGAGACGCCTAAGGAGGTCGCAGAATTCGCCGAGTGCGTGTTCCTGTGCGTCGGCGACACAGCCATGTCCGAGCGGGTCATCCTCGGCCCGGACGGCCTGGCCGAAGGGGCAAAGCCCGGGACCGTCATCGTCGATACCAGCACGGTTTCGCCGAGCCGCAGCCGCGCCACCGGCGAGGCGCTCCGCCGGCGGGGGATCCAGTTCCTGGATGCGCCCTGCACGGGCTCCAAGCCGGGAGCCGAGAACGGAACCCTGACGTTCATGGTGGGCGGTGAGCAGGCGGTGTTCAAGCGCGTCCGGCCATACTTCGAGCCCCTGGGCAAGCAGCTCTACTACTGCGGCGGGCCGGGGCTCGGGCTCCACGCTAAGCTGACGCAGAACTTAATACTGTCCAGTATCTTACAGGCGTTCAACGAAGGCATTGTGCTGAGCACGAAGGCGGGCGTGCCCCCCCAACTTATGCTGGAGATCCTCAACAACAGCGCCGCACGGAGCGGGTTGATCGCCTTCAAGGCGCCGCAGGTGTTCGACCGCAACTTCGAGACGAACTTTTCGGTCAAGTGGATGCACAAGGACATTGGCCTGATGCTTGAGTCCGGAAAAGAGCTGGGCGTACCGCTGCCACTGACCGCCTTGACCGAGCAGATGTTCCGCGCCGCCATCGCGCAGGGGCTGGCCGAGGATGATATCTGCTCCACAATCAAGGTGTTAGAAGTATGGGCGGGGGTCGAGGTCAGGCACGGGTAGGGGGCCGGCGGGAGACTAGTACAAAAAAATACAGAATCCTGTTGCAATCTATCCCGGGATATTCTAATATTGGAATCAAGCCGGGGAGGCAACTCCCACCAAAGCGAGACTAACCTCTAAGTAAAGACCCCTGAAGCAAACCTCCCCGGCATCTTCAAAAAGGGGTTTCTTCCAGTTGCCATAGAGAAACATACCCGCATAGGCGGGGTGTCAGTGCAGGGGACGGGCGCGCCAAGTGCGACCACCCCGGCGCGAGCGGACCCCTCTTGACGCCGGTCGAGGATGAGAACCCTAGCCCGATCCCCTCACACCGTTCGAAGCGAGGCGCCGCGCGAGGCCGGCAGATTCAAGGCGCGCGACGGGGTGAGCCCGCAGGTCCGTAACGGATCGAGGACTCACCCCGAGCGCAACGCCGAAGATGCCGGCCTCCCGCAAGCCGCAGCCGAAGGCGTGCGAGAAGATCGGGCTAGGGCGTGTTATGATTCGTATTCTGTGTGCGCTGTCCCCGGGCAGGCATGAAGAACCTGACCATCTTGGGCTCCACGGGTTCGATCGGATGCAACACGCTCGATGTCCTGCGGCGCCGAACCGACTACCGAGTCTTCGCCCTCGCCGCCGGGCAGAACCTGGACGTGCTGGTCCCGCAGATCCAGGAATTCCACCCTGGCCTGGTCGTCGTCGCAACCGAAGCCGTCCGGACGAATCTAGTGAAAAGGCTGGCGGAAACCAGCCTGCCGCGGGGCGGGTGGCCGGAGTTGGAATGGGGCCGGCAGGGCCGGCTGGAAGCTGCGACCGCGCCGGAGGTCGATTTCGTGATGTCGGCCATAGTCGGCG
>JBEKLJ010000041.1:0-18996 GCA_050010255.1 Bryobacteraceae bacterium | reverse complement strand
CGCGGTGATCTTCAACGCGCTGATCATCGTTGCGCTGGTGCCGCTGGCCTTGCGCGGCGTCAAATACAGGCCGCAGAGCGCGGCGGGGATGCTGCGGCGGAACCTGTGGATCTACGGCGCGGGTGGTTTCATCGCGCCGTTCCCATGCATCTGGCTGATCGACCTGCTGCTGGGCTGGGTGAGATTGGCCTGAGGAGACACCTATGTGGCAGCAGATGTTTCGCGGCTTCAAAATGATGCTGGTTTTGACGGCGCTGACCGGCCTCGCTTACCCGCTGGTGGTCACGGGGCTGTGCCAGGTTCTCTTTCGCGACCAGGCGAACGGCAGCCTGGTCACGGTCCACGGCCAGCGGGTTGGCTCCCGCCTGATCGGCCAGAACTTTAAAGGCCCCCAGTACTTCCAACTCCGGCCTTCCGCGGCCGGCAACGACGGTTACGACCCGACCGCTTCCGGCGCGGCGAACTACGGCCCCACCAACCAGAAACTGATCGACCGGGTGAAAGCTTCCGTGGCTGACTTCCGCAAGGCCAACCCCGACTACCGCGGCCCGCTCCCGGCCGACCTGGTGACGACCTCCGGCAGCGGTCTCGACCCGGACATCAGTCCGGCCTCCGCCGAAGCGCAGGCCGCCCGCATCGCCCGGGCCCGCGGAGTGACCCTGCAACAGGTTCGCGACCTGATCGCGCGGCACACCGAAGGGCGCGACCTCGGTTTCCTGGGCGAGCCGCGCGTCAATGTTCTGGCCATCAACCTGGCGCTGGATAGGGACTCTGCGAGGAAATGAGCCCTGAGATGAAGAGGGGCCAAGAGACACACCGCGCCGCCGCAGGCCAGAATGTGAAGACGTTCGTGATCCTGAGGGTCAGCCTATCTGTTCTGCTCCTTGCGGCAGGGAACGCACATGCGACACCCTCGAGCACATTCTGGACCCCGATGACCCCGGATTTTCAGTCCTACGGAGTCTTCCACCTTGGCATCGACAACTACTTTGTCATTAGACAAGCTTCGCCGAGCGGCGCATTTCCTACGGATTTCACGGCCCCAACCGTGGGGGTGTTGCCTTTCAAGCGGCTCCAGATGGAGGTGGGAGTCGATTACTTCGCCAATACTGACCATCCTTGGCTTTTCAACGCCAAGATAGGCGCACCTGAAAACTCGTGGTTCAGCGGCCAGCCAGCGCTTGCGGTCGGTATCTTCGATGCGGGCAGGAAATTTCGTACGAACCGGGCCGATTACGACGTCGCGTATGGCGTAGTCGGCAAGAGTCTGGGTCCCGTGGGACGCTTTTCGGCCGGGCCTTACGTTGGCAATCATGCGGCGCTTGTCTCCAGCAGCGGCAAACCCGCGAACGTGGGCGTCATGGTCGCCTATGACCATGGATTTGCGCCGAAGAGGGGTGGAAATGGCGCTGTTGAGTACAACAGACTAGTCTTTGCGGCCGACTACGCGTCGGGCAAGAATTTCATCGGTGGCGGCGGCTGCGGCTTCTACTACTATTTCACCAAGGACATAAGCCTCCTCGTTGGCCCCACCTTCTTCAACGATCAGGGGATCAATGGGAAGTGGAAGATTAGTGCGCAGTTGGACATAAACCTGCCACAGCTATTTGGGAGAGGACGACACTGAGCGGTCTTCTCGCAGATTCCCAGACAGCAGGGCCGAGCGCAACGCCGTAGATGCGGCCCTATCGCGCGCCGCAGCAGATTGCTGGTGAAACATTCGGGTTGAGGTCGTAGAGCTGCGGCGCGACTACTCGAACCAGCCGTTCTTCTTCACCCGGACTTCGGGGATCGCACGAAGGGACCAGAATACAGCGCTATCGGCACTGCTCTGGTGGTTTGGCGGCAAGCAGGGTTCCTGGTAACCAGCCCGCTCGGCAGAGTACACTGCGAGCAGATGAAGTCTCTCGATGACCGGCGGCCCGATCCTGACCACCTGCTCCGCCAGGTGCTGGAGGAGGAGCGCGCCGACGCCCGCCGCGAGCGGCTCAAGATATTCCTGGGCTACGCCTCCGGCGTCGGCAAGTCGGTCCGCATGCTCGACGAGGCGCGCCGGCGCAGGGTGCGCGGTCAGGACGTCGTCGTTGGCGCCGTGCAGGCCAGGCACGGCCCCGAGTTGGACGCTCTGCTGAGCGCGCTGGAGTTGGTTCCGGCCAAGCTGGTCGCGGGGCGTGAGGTCGTGGACGTCCACGCGATCCTGCGCCGCAATCCCCGGGTCTGCATCATCGACGGCCTGGCCTATGACAACCCGCCCGGCTGCCGCCATGCCCATCGCTGGCAGGACGTCGAGGAGATCGTGAAGGCCGGCATCACGGTCATCACCTCGCTCAACCTCCAGTACATCGAAGAGGAACGCGAGCGCGTGGAGGCGCTCACCGGGAAGCGCGTCACCGAGACAGTTCCGAAGGCGTTCCTCTACGGCGCCGACGAGATCGTGGTCGTGGACGTGCCCCCGGAATCGATTACGGCGCGCGCGGTCGAGACCGGCGGCTCGCCCGAGGAGGTCGCCCGGCGGCTCTCCGCGCTGCGCGAGCTGGCGCTGCTGCTGACGGCCGACGTCGTGGACCGCCAGTTGGAGGCGTATCTGGAGGCGCGCGGCATCGACCAGCACTGGGGCGCGCAGGAGCGCATTTTGGTCTGCGTCACGCCGCGCGCGAACGCCGCGCGCATGATCGCCGCCGCCAGGCGCACCGCCGAGAGCTTCCACGCCGAGTGGTTCGCCGCCTACGTTCAGCAGCCTGAGATGTCCCCGCGGGACCACCAGGTGGTGGAGGCCCACCTGGCCGAGGCTCGCGCCGGGGGGGCCGGCGTCGCCATGCTGGATGGCGAGGACTTCGTCGAAACCATCCTCGAATGGGCGCGCGCGCACCGCATCACGCAGATCTTCGTCGGCCACAGCCTGCGGCAGGGGTGGTGGAACCGGCTCACCGGCGGCCCGGTGGCGCGGCTGATCCGCGCCGCCGAAGGAATGGATGTGCGGGTCTTCCCGCACTGAGGCGCGCATGAGCGAGGGGAAAGCGGGCGCAGGAGGGCGTCTGAAGGTCTATCTCGGCTACGCCGCCGGCGTGGGCAAGACCTACCAGATGCTGCTGGACGCGCAAGAGGCCGCCCGCACCGGGGTGGACGTCCTCATCGGCTACTTCGAGTCGCACGGCCGTAAGGACACCATCGCCAAGACCGCGGGGCTCGAACAGGCGCCGCGCCGGCGTATCGAGTACCGGGGCGGAGTTTTCGAGGAGATGGACACGGAGGCGATCCTGCGCCGCGCTCCGGCCCTCTGCCTGGTGGACGAGCTGGCGCACACGAACGTCCCCGGCGCGGGCCGCGAGAAGCGCTGGGAAGACGTACTGGTGCTTCTGGAGCGCGGCATCGACGTGTGGACCACGGTCAACGTGCAACACCTGGAGAGCATCAACGACCAGGTGTTCGAGATCACCGGCGTCCGCGTGCGCGAGACCCTGCCGGACTGGGTGCTCAAGCGCGCCGCCGAGGTCGTCATGGTGGATGCCACTCCCCAGGCCCTGCTCAACCGGCTGCGTCGCGGCGTCATCTATGCGCCGGATAAGGCCCAGCGCGCCCTGGAGAACTTCTTCAAGGAATCGACGCTCGTGGCCCTGCGCGAGGTGGCGCTCCGGGAAACCGCTCACGAGGTCGAGCTGCGCCAGGTCACGTCGGTGGCGGCCGGCGACTCCGGTTCGGCCTACGAGACCGCCACTCCGCCGCTGGGCGACGGCGAGAGCGGCGCCGGGGAGGGAAAGGACCGTATCTTGATCCACCTGACGGCCGATGCCGTCATGCCGCTCCTGATCCGCCGGGCCCGGCGCATGGCGGACTACGTGCACGCCGAGTGTTACGCCGTCTACGTCGAGAACGGCTCCTGGGGCGGCCGCGCGGCCCCGGAACGGCGCGCGGAAGTCGAGCGCGTGCTCAACTTCGCGCGAAACCTCCACATCGAAACCCGGATCCTGGAGAGCGCGGACACGGCCCGGGCGCTGGCCGATTTCGCCCGCCTGCACCGCATCACCGAGATCTTCCTCGCCCGCCCCCGCTTCCGCGCCTGGCACATCCTCCCGGGCCGCAACCTCATTCGCCGCATCCTGCGCGAGGCTCCGGACATCGAAATCGTAATCGTGGCCGAGCGCCACAAGCCAGGGGCCTGAGCTGGCCCGGATGTTTCACCAGCAATCTGCTGCGGCGTGCGCAAGCTGCAGCACTCCCGCAAGTCTCTGATTCGACGACAACTGGCCCCGCCAGCGGGCGCCTGAGTTATGATGAGAGCCAGATGAGCTTGCTGTCGCCCAGATTGCAACTGAGGGTCGCACAGAGGCAGATCCTCACTCCCGGGCTGGTCCAGATGGTCACGGTCCTGCACCTGAACCGCCTGGAGTTGCGCGAGATGATCGCACAGGAGATCGCGCAGAACCCCGTGCTCGAGGAGGCGACAGACCAGGCGGCCGAGGAGCTGAGCCCCGAGGAACTCCAGCAGCTCCTGGAAGCCGAGAGCGAGCGCGGGGCCGCACCGGCCGATCAGACGGTTCTGGATGCGGCCGACGGCGACGGCTCGGTTCCCGCCGAGGCCATCTCCGAGCTCGACGTCGAGACCGCGGAGACCCCGCCGGCCGCCCCCGGCGCCGAACCGGCCGACGCGGCCGAACAGAAGCCGGCGGCCACGGACCCCTTCGAGGAAATCGACTTCGGCACGTTTTTCGACGATTATCTCGACCCCGGCTACAGGAGCCCGGCCGCCGAGCAAGTCGACAAGCCCTCCTTCGAGACCTTCCTCACCGCTCCGGTCACGCTGGGCGACTATCTGCGGTCCCAGTTGAGCATGGTGCCGCTGGCGGATCACATCCGCGACGCGGCTGACTCGATCATCGGCAATCTGGACGAGAGCGGATACTTGACGGCGTCGCTCGAGGAGATGGCCGCCTCCGGCGAGCAGAAGCTGGAGGAGATCGAGGCCGCATTGCACGAGGTGCAGAAGCTGGACCCGGCCGGCGTGGGCGCCCGCGACGTCCGTGAATGCCTGCTGTTGCAGATCGAGAGCCGCAACGGCCGCGACGGTGTGGCCTGGCAGATCGTCTCCGAACACCTGAAGCTGGTCGAGCTGAAGCAGTTGCGCGAGCTGGCGCGGCTGCTGGGCCGCCCCCTGGAGCACATCGAGATCGCCGTGGAGGTGATCAAGCACCTCAATCCCAGGCCGGGCCTGCGTTATTCCGGGCCGGGCGCGCGGCAGGTCGAGCCGGACGTTCACATCTTCAAGGAAGGCGACGAGTACATCATCCAGCTCGAAGACGAGGACCTCCCGCAACTGCGGCTGAACGCCAACTACCGCCGGATGCTGGATCGCAGCCAGGAGCCCAGCAAGGAGGTCCGCAACTACGTCAAGGAGCGTTACGCCTCGGCGCTCCAGTTGATTAAGAACATCGAGCAGCGCAAGCAGACCATTCTCAAGGTGTGCCAGGCCGTCGTGCGCCGGCAGATGGAGTTTCTCGACAAGGGCCTCGACTGCCTCAGGCCGATGATGATCAAGGAGATCGCGGAGGAGATCGGGGTGCATCCCTCCACCGTCAGCCGCGCCGTGGCCAACAAGTACGCGCGCACGCCGCAGGGCGTTTTCGAGTTGCGCTACTTCTTTTCGGAAGCCGTGAACGGGCCCTCCGGCGCCGGCACGCCGCTGCTGCTCGTCAAGCGAATGGTGAAGCGGATGATCGAGGGAGAGACTCCCGCCCACCCGCTGACCGACGAGCAGATCACCGCGCGGCTTCAGGCCGCGGGCATCCAGGTCACCCGCCGCACGGTCGCCAAGTACCGGGAAGACATGAAGATTCCCTCCACGCACCAGCGGCGCGTGCGCGCCTGAGGGACCGGGGAGCGAAGGAACGCCATGAAGATCACCTACACCGGTAAATCGAAAGCGCTGACTCCGGTGGAAGACCGGAGGATCGAAGCCAAGTTCGCCAAGTTGGGCAAGCTCCTCGACGCGCCCGGAGGGGAGCGCGAGGCGCACGTCATCCTGGCCTCGGAGCGCCGCTTGCAGCGGGCCGAGATCCGGGTGCACTACCGGGATCACGAACTGTTCGGCGAGGCGGAGGCGGCTGACGCCCTCACCGCCATCACGACCGCCCTGGACAGGCTGGAGAAGCAGCTCCTGAAGCTGCGGGCCAAACGGCGCGACACCAAGCGCTTCTCCAGGCCGGAGCCCGCGGGCGCCGCCGTGGCGGAGGCCCCGGCCCTCGCCCGCCAGGCGCAAGGCCAGGCGACCGAGGCGGGCGGCGACGAGCCCCAGCCAGGCGGCCCGCGGATCTTCCGCGTGGACCACCGCCAGGGGCGAAAGCCGATGACGCTCGAGGAGGCGCTGCTGGTAATCGACGGCCGCGACTACGTGGCTTACTGTGACGCCGAGACCGACCGGGTCTCCGTCCTCATCCGCCGGCGCGACGGCAATTTCGACCTGATCGAGGCGTGAGCAACCAAAAGCCTTCCCGACATCGTTCCGGGCCGCCGGAGCTGGTCATCATCACCGGCCTGAGCGGCTCCGGCAAGGGGACCGTCTTGAAGGGCCTCGAGGACCTTGGCTACTACTCGGTCGATAATCTGCCCGTGGGGCTGATTCCGAAGTTCGCCGAGCTAGTCCGCGGCTCGCCGGCCATCCGGCGGGCGGCGCTGGTCTGCGACATCCGCGAGGGCGCGGGGCTGCAACGTTTCCCGCGGATCTACAAGCAGGTCCGGCGCAAGATCCCGGCGCAGCTCGTCTTCCTGGAAGCTGACGACGCGACGCTGCTGCGGCGCTTCAGCGAGACGCGGCGGCCGCACCCGCTGGGCGCCGGCAAGTCGGTGCTCAAGAGCGTCCAATCCGAACGGCAGATGCTGGCGCCGATCCGCGCGCTGGCCGACCACATCGTCAACACCTCGAAGTTCAACGTGCACGAGCTGCGCGAGCTGATGGGGGAGACCTTCGGCGGCGGGCGCGACCTGTCCAAGATCCTGATCTACGTCACCAGCTTCGGCTACCGCAACGGCCTGCCCCCGGACAGCGACCTGGTCTTCGACGTCCGCTTCCTGCCCAACCCGAACTACATCCCGCAGTTCAAGAAGCTGAGTGGAAGGCACCCCTCGGTGGCGCGCTACATCCGCTCGTTTCCGCAGACGGTGGAGTTCGTCGAGCGGATCTCGGAGCTGCTGATCTACCTCTTGCCGCACTACATTCGCGAAGGCAAGAGCTACCTCACCATCGCCTTCGGCTGCACCGGCGGCCAGCACCGTTCGGTGATGATGGCCGACGAGATGCGCCGCCGCCTGGCCCGCGCCGGCTACAAGGTGAAAACGACCCACCGCGATATCGTGAAGCAGCAGTAGGGGCGTTTAAGATCACAATCTGTGATCTTAAACGAGAGGCCAGCCGCCGCAGGTCCACTACTTCAACGTGAAGTCATCCACCGCCCTCCAGCCCGTGGCCCCCGAGGTCATCGAGCGCAGGATATACCTCACTCGCGGGCAGAAGGTCATGCTGGACAGCGACTTAGCCGGGCTCTATGGCGTTGAAACAAGGACGCTGAACCAGGCTGCAAAACGGAATAGCTCGCGGTTCCCTGCCGACTTCATGTTCCAGCTCACGCGGGAGGAGGCTGAGGTAGCTTTAAGATCACAGATTGTGATCTTAAAGCGTGGAGAGCACCGCAAGTTCCTCCCGTTCGCCTTCACCGAGCAGGGCATCGCGATGCTCTCTAGCGTGCTCCACAGCGAGCGGGCCGTCCAGGTGAACATCGCCATCATGCGCGCCTTCGTGAAGCTCCGGGAGATGATGGCCAGCCACCGCGACCTGGCCGCCAAGCTCGACGCGCTCGAACAGAAATACGACGCGCACTTCCGGGTGGTCTTTGACGCGATTCGCAACCTGATGGAGCCGGCGGCCAAGCCTCGCCGGCGCATCGGGTTCGTAACCGCAACGCCGGCAGCATCGGATGGCTCCGCGCCCGGCGGGCCAGCCGCGCGGAAGGCCGGTCAGATGCGCCGCCGCCTGGCCCGCGCCGGCTACAAGGTGAAGACGACCCACCGCGACATCGTGAAGACCGCGTAGGCGCTTCGTCCAGGGTCGCAGATTGCGACCTGAGACTTGAGATCACAGACTGTGATCTCAAGTTGGGGCGGTCGGCGCAGGCCTCCCTACGCCTTCACCGAGCAGGGCGTGGCTATGCTCTTGCTCCCCTCTCAGCGGGCCTCGCTGCGGTCGTGGTTAGAAAAGCGAGCTAGACTGGGCCATAGCAGCAGGCCGAGAGGAAAAACGTGAACACTCCACTGAGAATCCTTGGAATCGCCGGCAGTCTGCGCAGGCAATCGTTCAACCGTGCGGCGCTCCGGGCCGCCCAGCAGCTCGCGCCTCAGGGCTCCGAAATCGAAATCTTCGAGCTCGACGGCATCCCGCCGTACAACCAGGACGAAGACGCGAATCCGCCCGAGAGGGTCTGTCTGCTGAAGGAGCGCGCCCGCGCCGCGGACGCCATACTGTTCGTCACGCCCGAGTACAACTACTCCATACCCGGTGTCCTCAAGAACGCCATCGACTGGGCCTCCCGGCCTTACGGCGACAGTGCCTGGACGGGCAAGCCGGTCGCCGTCATGGGCGCCTCCGTCGGCCGGCTTGGCACCGCCCGCGCCCAGTATCACCTCCGGCAATGCTTCGTCTTCCTCAACATGTACCCGGTGAACCAGCCCGAAGTCATGATCTCGAACGCGCCGCAGGGCTTCGACGAGCAGGGCAACTTGAAGGATGAAAAGACCAAGGAGCTCATCGGCAAGCTCCTCGCCGCCCTGATCGCCTGGACGCGCCAACTCGAAGCCGGGCGTTGATCCGCCGCGCACAGGCAGGACCATCGCCCCATCCGCCCTTACTCAGCGGCGAGCACCTCGAGCGGGGCGTAGCGCGCGATCGTGGTGAAGTCCCGGTCATGGTGCCAGACAGGAACCCGATTCTGAATTGCGATCGCCGCGATCAGGCAGTCCACCCCGGAACGAATTGAATAGCCTCTCCGGCGCCCGTCGCGGTAGATCTCCGCGGCTGCCAGGAAGACGACCGACGGCAGCGGGTCGCTCAAGCGCGGCAGCGCCAGGAATGCCTCGCGAAACACGTCACTCGCGGCGCCCGGGCGAAGCCCCTGCAACACCTCCTGCAAAACCGGGCCGCAAGTGGCGCATTCGAGCAGGTCATCGGCGCTGGGCCGCCGGCCACGGCCGGCGAGCAGCTCAATCCAGACCGAGGTGTCAACGAGAATCACTTGCGCCGCCTCGGCGGGCGCGCCCGTGCCGGTTGCCGGTCCTCACGCATTTCGGCGAGGTCTCCCTGCCAGATCCCACTCCCGAGGAAGGCGGAGAGGCTCTGGATCTTGCGGACACGCAGAACCTCCTCGATCGCACGATTCACCGCCGCCGAGTAGGTCTTGACTCCCAAGACCCGCGTGGCCTCTTCCAGCAGATGCTCATCCAACACAAGATTTGTGCGCCTCATGTGTATATCTTACCACTCACGGCGGGCTCTCGGCTCGCCCCCGCCGGGCCGGGCCTACCGACTGGCGCGCCGCCGTTGGCGCTCAGGGTATCCTCGGAGTATGCAGGATTCCAGTGCCGTGCCCGACTTGCGCTACCCCATCGGGAAGTTC
The DNA here is from genome assembly GCA_050010255.1 of Bryobacteraceae bacterium. Classification (GTDB taxonomy): domain Bacteria; phylum Acidobacteriota; class Terriglobia; order Bryobacterales; family Bryobacteraceae; genus JBEKLJ01. The sequence goes on along the minus strand of JBEKLJ010000041.1, from coordinate 9,340 downwards.
CCGCTGCCTTCCACGATCAGCCGCGAGGACCGCAACCGTTTCATTGAGGACATCGCCGCCCTGCCGGGGCAACTGCGCCACGCCATCGACGGCTTGGGCGAAGCCCGGCTCGACACGGCCTACCGCCCCGGCGGCTGGACCGTGCGGCAGGTGGTGCACCACCTCGCCGACAGCCACATGAACGCCTACGTGCGCTTCAAGCTGGCGCTGACCGAGGACAACCCCACCGTCAAGCCGTACAAGGAAGACCGCTGGGCCGAGCTTCCCGAGGCGCGTACTGCGCCGGTGGAGGTCTCGCTCACGCTCCTTGACGGCATGCACCACCGCTGGGTGATGATGGCACGCGCCATGAGCGACGCCGAGTTCGCCCGCACTTTCCACCACCCCGAGCGCGGCGCGATGCGCCTGGACCTCGTCGCCGCCATGTACGCCTGGCACTGCCGCCACCACGTCGCGCACATCACTTCTCTCCGCCAGCGCCTGGGCTGGTAGCGCCGAGTTCTTAGAGTGGCTAGCAAGGAATAGGGGCCGGCCTGATCCCAGGCTTGTCCACATTGGACCGCCCTGAGGCATCCCCGCGCCCCGCGCCGCTTCTACTTCTTCTTCTTCGGCTGCGGGGCTTCTTTCACCGCGGCGAAGGCCTGCTGGAGCTCCTGGACGGCCTTGGCGTCGAGCTGGTAGATGGTGGGCTCGTTCTCACGCCGGGCGAACCAATCGTTTCCGGTCCGGGAGAGCGCCGCTCTCTCGACGCGCTTGCCGTCCTCGGAGGTCACCGCCAGCTCGATCGCCGCCGTGGTGAAGCCTCTCTCGGGGAACCCGGTAGCCGCGAGCTCGCGGAGCTTGTCGACTAGCATCTGCATGGAGACCGGCTCCATTTGCCTGGAGCCGGACATCCAACGCTGGCCGGACCGGGTGTAAGTGGCTTGGTTGGCGCCGTCGCGGACTTCGATGCGGGCGGGGTCGGTCCAGCCGAAGTCGAAGATCTTCTTGTTGCGGAAATCCTCGAGCCCTCTGTCAAGACCCTCGCCGAGATCGCCGGCGATCTTGTAAATGCCCTCGACAACGCTGCTGCGGGCGTAGAAGTTCTTGTCCTTGTCCCGCCGCACGGTGAGCTGCTGGGTGCCGGCGGGGTCAGTCACCTTGGCGACGGCAATCAGCGTGCCCGCGGCGAAAGCGGTCGCCGCTTTCCTGGCCTCCTCCTCGGAGGCCGGCAGCTCCATGCGGGCATCGCGGAGCCTGCGGACGAGCTCCTCCACCTGGCCGCCGTCGGCTCGCAGCGGCTTGGGCCGGAGGATCTGCCAGTCGTTCTGGCTGCTTCTGCCGAACTCGAGGCTCTGGCCCTTGGCGGCCAGCTCGACGCGCGTGAGCCTCTCGGGGTCGAAGGTCAGCAGGCGTTTGTCGCGCAGGTCGTTGGCGGACCTGTCGAGCGTGGTCTTGGTGTAGGCGGCGATCATAAAAACTCGCGGGTCGCCGTCCACTCTCGCGTAGAAGCCGTCGCCGGTCGGCGTCTCGTCGCCGATGAACACCTGGCGAATCCGGCCGTCCTTCTGGGTGACTTTGAGCTGGACGGGCGGGCTCGCCAGGCCGTACTGAGCCAGGTCGGCCGGCACCTCCTCGACGATGCGGATCGCGGTGAGCGCGGAGAGCGTGGAGAGCATCGCGCCTACCGGTTCCAGGTCAGCCGTCAGCGGCTGGGGAGCGGTCAGCTCCCACTTGCCAGCCTTGCGCTCGACCGCGGTTGATCCGCCCGCCTGCTGGATCTCGATCCTGACGACGCGGTCTGCCGGGATCGCGAGGATGGTGGGCGTGTCGGGGTTGACAGGGGGCTTCTTCGCCTCGGCTTCCCTGCGCTTGTTGGACCACCAGAGGCCGCCCGCCAACGCGGCCAGCACCACGGCCGCGACGAGCAGACTGCGCATCCGCATGGTCTATCTCCTCTTCCACCACACCAGGAAGCCGCTGAGGATGACCGCGACGGGCAGCAGGACGATGCTCCAGTACCAAACGAGCTTCTGCTGGCCGGCGGTCATGGCGAAGGACTGATCCTCGGGCTCTTTCGGGCGGATTGAGATCAGGTTCTCGTCCGAGGCCAGCCAGTCCATCATGTTCATCAGCAGGTCGCGGTTGAAGAAGCGGCGGTCGGCGAGCGCCCCGTTAGCGGCCCAATCCACGCTGCCGACAACGACGAACCGGCCCTGGCTCTCAGCCTTGCCGGTATTGTAAGTGCCCGCGGCCCCGAGCGTCAGCGGGCCTTTCTGGTCGGTCTTGGCGTTGTACTCCGGCAGGCCGGCGCCGAGGTTGGTCGTGGCGAAGCTCTCCTCCAGCGTCGAGAACAGCTTCTCGACGATCGCCCTGCCGGCGGATCGGGTCTCCAGCGGCCGCGCCAGCGGGAAGATCGTGCCCGCGTTCTTGGGCATCGAGCGCACCACCGGGTGCGATTCGTAGCTGATGACCAGCGGGGCCAGCGGCCCGTAGCCCAGCGCCACTAGGTTGCTGAAGACGACGCCCCGGCCGGGCGTCACGCCCCACCCCGCGAGCACCTTGAGGAGCGCGGGATTGTCGGTCGGCTCCTCGCGGCCGCGCTTGAGCGCCGGCTCGATCAGTAACAGCGCCCGCCCGCCGTTCTCCACATAGCTCTGAATGGCGGCGGCCTCCGCGTCGGGGTAGTCCCGCTCCGGGCCGGCCACCACCAGCAGGGTGCAGTCCTTCGGCACTGCGGGCCTTTCCAGCAGCGAGATCGTGCGGGTCCGGTAGTTGTACTTCTCCAGCAGAAGTTTGATGAAACCGATGCCCTCGCGGGTGCTGGTGTCGTCGATGGAACGCTCCCCGCTGCCGGCGACGAAGCAGGCGCTGCGGTCGCCGGTCTTCAACGCGCGGATCAGCGCCCCGGTGATCTCCTCCTCGGTGAGGCCGCGGGCCAGCTCGCGCTTCTCTCCAACCTGGACGTAAATCGTGCCGTCGTTGCGCACGCCCATGGCGCGGGCCTTGGCCGGGTTCTTCACCGTGTCGATGTACTCCACCCTCAGCCGCGGCGAGAGCCGGCTATAGCGGCCCAGCAGGTCGCGGGCGGCATCGAATTCGGCGGCGCGGTCGAAGTAGCTGATGGTGACGTTCTGGCCGAGGTTCCTGACAATCTTCTGGGTCTGATCCGACAGGCTGTAGCGCTTGTTCTTCGTCGAATCGAAGGACTTGTTGTAACGGTTGGCGAGGACGTTGACGGCCGTCAGCACCGCCAGGATGACCAGGATATAGACCGTGACGTAAGCCGTGTATTTCGTCTGTCGTGTCTTGAGCCAGCCCGGTTTCATGCTATGCCCTCCAGCGCAGCGATTCCATGGACCGGGCCGTCAGGAACAGCCCGAGGAAGATCGCCGAAAGGAAGAAGACCACGTCCCGGGTGTCGAGAACGCCCTTGGAGAACGGCTCGAAGTGGGCCACCACCGATAAATAGGAGACCACCTGGGAGACGGCGGACGATTCGAACGAAGTGGTCCACTCCAGCACCCACAGCAGCAGCCCCACGCAGAAGCCGGCCGCGCCGGCGATGATCTGGTTGCGGGTCAGCGTGGAAAGGAAGGTGCCGATGGCCAGCAGGCACCCCCCCTGGAGCAGCAGGCCAAGGTATCCGACCAGCATCGGCCCCGGGGCCGGCTTGCCGTAGATGAACAGGAAGGTGAAGTTGACCGCCGAGACGGCCAGTATGATCGCGTAAAGCGCCAGCGCGGCGAAGTACTTGCCCAGGATCAGCTCCAGATCGCGCACCGGCGAAGTCATCAGCAGCTCGATCGTCCCCGAGCGCTTCTCCTCGGCAAACAGGCGCATGGTGATCATGGGGATGAGAAACAGCCCGATGACGCTGACGTTCATCAGCACGGGACGGACGATCATCTCGTTGATGTTCATCGGGTAACCGCCGCCCATCGCCGCGGCCCGCAGGCCCCACTGCTGCGCGTACTTCATGGCGGCGTAGAACAGGAAGCCGAAGACGACGGCGTACAGCGCCATGATGCTGTAGGCGATCGGCGAAGCGAAGTAACTCTTCAGCTCCTTGCGGAAGATGATCCAGACGTTCTTCACTGCGCACCTCCCTCGGCGCCGGCCGCCGCGGCGGCGTCCTCTTCGGAAGCGGTCAGTTCGAGGAAGATCTCCTCCAGGCTGAGCGCCAGCGGCCGGAGCTCGTTCAGGTTCCAGCCGGCCTCGACGACGGCGCGGGCCAGGTCGCCGCGGATGGCGCGCTTCTGAAGGCTCTCGACCTCGAAGTGACTGCGCGCCTCCCGGGCCTGCTTCAGCACGACGCGGCTGACGCCCGCCACCTGCTCGAGCCGGCGCTGCACCGCGGCGCTATCGAGCGTTCCCGCGCGAGCTTCGACCTCGACCGCGATCGCCTCGGCGCCGCGCAACCGGTGGGTGAGGTTCTCCACCGTATCGGTGGCCACCAGCCGGCCCTTGTTGATGATCACCACGTGCTCGCAGGTCTGCTCGACCTCCGACAGGATGTGCGTGCTCAGGATGATGGTGTGGGCGCCGGCCTTGGCGAGGTTCTTGATGAGCTGGCGGGTCTCGATGATCTGCTTGGGGTCCAGGCCGGCGGTCGGCTCGTCGAAGATCAGCACGTCGGGATTGTGGATGATGGCCTGCGCCAGCCCGACGCGCTGGCGGAAGCCCTTCGACAGCTTGCTGATCAGGCTCGTCCGGAAGTCGCCGACCGCGCACAGGCCGCAGACTTCATCCACGCGCCGGGCGATGTCGGCCTTCGGCACTCCCTTCAGCCGGCCGACGAAGGTGAGGTACTCCACCACCTCCATCTCCGGATAGAGCGGCGGGCTCTCGGGAAGGTAGCCGATGCGCTTCTTGACCTCCAGCGGCTGCTGGAGGACGTCGAAGCCGGCCAGGGTCGCCGTCCCGGAGGTCGGCGGCAGGAAGCAGGTCAGGACCCGCATGGTCGTCGTCTTGCCCGCGCCGTTCGGCCCGAGGAAGCCGACCACTTGCCCCTTCTCCACCGAGAACGAGATGTCGTCCACGGCCACGGTGGGGCCGTAACGTTTGGTCAAGCCTTCAACTTTGATCATCGGGTTTCAGCCAGGAAAAACCCACCGGAAACACGCTCCGAGCGCCCCGGTGGTGGATCTGCGGCAGACTTTCATCATAAGAACCGCCCGCCAGCGCTGTCAAACCGGGGCCGTAATCCGTCCGCAAGCCGGCTTGGCTTCCGTCTTGTGGCGCGAGCTTTGCCGTCGTTTGGCATCCGCAATCGGACAGCTTCGAGCGTCGGCTTCAGCCGACGTACGGACGGATTACGGACCGGGGCGCGCTCACAGGCCCATGATTTGAAAGCCGGAATCCACGAACAGGATGTTGCCCGTCACGCCGCGGCCCAGGTCGCTGGCCAGAAAAACGGCGGCGTCGGCCACTTCCCCCGGTTCGGTATTGCGGCGCAAGGGCGCGCGCCCGGCCACGAAGTCCAGGATCGAGGAGAAGTCCTTGATGGCGCGGGCCGAGGCGGTCTTGATAGGCCCGGCCGAGATCGCGTTCACGCGGATACTGCGCGGGCCCAGCTCGCTGGCCAGGTAGCGCATGGCGGCCTCCAGCGCCGCCTTGGCCGCTCCCATCACGTTGTAGTTCGGGACCACCCGCATCGAGCCCAGATAGGTCAGGGTGGTGATGGAGCCGCCCGCAGTCATGAGTGGCGCCAGGGCGCGCGCCACTGCCACCAGCGAGTAGGCGCTGATGTCCTGGGCCAGCGCGAAACCGGCCCGGGAAGTCTCCAGGAAGGTCCGGCCCAGATCCTCGCGGTTGGCGAAGGCGATGCTGTGGACGACGGCATCGATGCGGCCGGGAGCGGACCGGAGCGCTTCGGCGAGCGCAGCCAGCTCCTGGTCCTGCGAGACGTCGCACGGCAGGACCTTGGAAGCGCCGAGCTCCTGGGCCAGCGCCTCGACCGCTTCCCTCTGCCGGTGGGCCTGGTAGGTGAGTACGACACCGGCGCCCTCGCGCTGGAAGGCTTCGGCGATGGCGTAGGCGAGGCTCCAGCGGTTGGCGACGCCGAGAACCAGAGCGGACTTCCCCTCCAGCAGCTTGGACATGCAACGGATGAGCGCCCACCGGCACCACGATCTGGGACAGCGCGCCCCTCAGGGGACGGGCTTGAAGTCGTTATTGTAGCAACTGTCGCCAGGACCACTCGCTGGCGCTCGCGGCTCCCGCACTGAGCGAGCGGTCCGTTTGGGATCGGCGCAATGTATCCTGGACAAAATGATTGGCGCCGAGGGCAGTAGCGCCGGGCTGTTGGCGCGGGCCGGGTGGCGGCCGTTCCGGCTGGCGCTGGTGACGGCGTGCGCGTTGCGCCTGCTCTATAGCGGGGCGGCGGCGCTGCTGGTGCCGGTGCTCGATCTGAATCCGGCGCGCATCGCAACGAACCGGCTCTCGAGCGGGCTGCTCGAGCGTTCCGACGGCCTGGTGTATGCGCTCTGGGGCGTGTGGCAGCGGTTCGACACGCTGTTCTATGTCCACATCGCGCAGTACGGCTATGATCGCCCGGAGGCGGTGGTGTTCTATCCGCTGTACCCGCTGCTGCTCAGAGCGGCGGCGCCCCTGGCCGGCAGCGCGCTGGCCGCCGCGCCGCTGGTTTCCACGGTCGCGGTGTTCTTCCTGCTCTGGGGCGTTCACCGGCTGCTGGCGCTCGACCTGGACCGCGGCGCGGCGGCGCGCGCCACCATGTTCTACGCGATCTGGCCGGTCGCCTTCATGTTCTTCGCCGGATACGCCGAGGGGCTCGTGGCGGCCCTGATCGTCTGGACGCTCTATTTCGCGCGCACCGGACGGTGGTGGGCCGCCGGGCTCTGCGGGTTCGCCGCGCCGCTGGCCAAGGCGATTGGCGCCCTGGTAATCCTGCCGCTGGCCGTGCTGGTCTGGAAGGACCGCACGCGGCGGACCCTGCCGGCGCTGCTCTGCCTCGCCGGCCCGCTCGCCTTCCCGGCGTGGCTGGCGGCTACCGGCCGTCCGTTGCCGACGGATGTATACGCCAGCTATTGGCGCGTGCACTTCGACTGGCCCTGGGCCACGCTGGCGCATGGCTTCCAGCTCGCCTCGCAAAACCCGTTTATTGCCGGTCACCTGCTGCTGCTGGCATTCGCCGCCGTCATCGCATTCGTCAAGCCCCTTCGGGCTGAATACGTCGTCTATACAGTGGCTGTGCTGCTCTTCCTGCTGGCGAAGTCCGGCCCTCTCTCGCCGCCGGAGCCCTTGGGGCGCTACGCCCTGGTGCTCTTCACCGCACCGGCTGGCCTGGCGCAATTGGTCCGGGACCGGGCGCCGGCGGCGATTACCAGCGCCATTTTTATGGCGATCAACTTCGCTCTGCTGTTTGGGTTCCTGAGCTGGGCGATGGTGGTTTGAGATGGCGCTGACGCTGTCCACCCCGCTGATGTACCTGAAGGGCGTAGGACCGGCCCGCGCGGCGATGCTCGAGAGCAAGGGCCTCAAAACAGTCGAGGACCTGCTGGCCTACCCGCCGTTCCGCTATGAAGACCGCAGCAACGTGAAGCCGATCGCGCAGCTTGCCCCCGGGGAGATGGCGACCGTGATGGTCCAGGTCCGCACCGCGCGCCTGGCGGGCTTCCGGCGCCGCGATCTCGGCCTGTTCGAGGCCACGTTCAGCGACAGTTCACAGCAACCGCTGCTGGCGAAGTGGTTCCACGCCCCCTACCTGGCCGGCGTCCTCGCCCCCGGGCAGAAGGTGGCTCTCTACGGGAAAGTCGAGTTGGACAGCTATACGGGCGAACTCTCGATGCTCCATCCGGAGTTCGAGGTTTTCGGCGAGGACGAGGAGGACGAGGCGGGGCTCCATACCGGGCGCATCGTGCCCATTTACGAGGCGGCGGGCAAGGTCACCACGCGGGTCTTCCGGAGGCTCATGCTGCGCGCGCTGGACACCTTGGCGCCCCTGCGCGACCCGCTGCCCGAGAGCGTCCGCCCGCCGTTGAGACTTCCGGATCTGGGGACCGCCATCCGCCAGCTTCACTTCCCGCCCCCGGAAGAAGACCTGCGGCTGCTGAACGCCTTCCGCTCGCCGGCGCAATTCCGGCTCATCTTCGAGGAGTTCTTCTGGCTGGAGTGCGGGCTGGCGCTGAAGCACCAGGCGGCGCGGATGCAGCCGGGCATTTCCTTCCAGCTCGGCGGCCGCATCCGCGAGCAGGTCAAGCGCATGCTGCCCTTCAAGCCCACCGGCGCGCAGAAGCGCGTGCTGGGCGAGATTGCGCGCGACATGGAATCGCCGGCCCCGATGAACCGGATGTTGCAGGGGGACGTCGGCAGCGGCAAGACGCTGGTGGCCGCCGAGGCCGCGATCATCGCCATCGAAAACGGCTATCAGGTGGCCCTGCTCGCGCCCACCGAGATCCTGGCCGCCCAGCACTACCTGTATTTCAAGAGCCTGTTCGCGAAGCTCGGCTACGCGGTGGCGCCGCTCACCGGTTCCTCGTCCCCAGGCGAGAAGGCCCGGTTCAAGCGCGCACTCGGGGCCGGCGCGATCCAGCTCGCCGTCGGCACGCACGCGCTGATCGAGGAGAACGTCGAGTTCCAGAGGCTCGGCTTGGCGATCGTCGACGAGCAGCACCGCTTCGGCGTGATGCAGCGGCTGAAGTTCATTCGGAAGGGGGTCCACCCGGACGTGCTGGTGATGACCGCGACGCCGATCCCGCGCACGCTGGCCCTGACGCTGTACGGCGACCTGGACATCTCGGTGATCGACGAGCTGCCGCCCGGCCGTCGGCCCATCGTCACCCGCCACCTCGGCGAAGACCGCATCGAGCAGGTCTGGAGTTTCCTGAAGGGGCAGGTCGAAGAGGGCCGCCAGGCCTACGTCGTCTACCCGGTCATCGAGGAATCGGAGACCCAGGCCATCAAGGCCGCCGAGAAGATGCACCGGCACCTCTCCGTCGAGGTCTTCCCGCAGCTCCGCATCGGCCTCATGCACGGGCGGCTCACGGCCGCGGAGAAGGAAGCCGCCATGGAGAGTTTCAAGAACCGCCAGACGCAGGTGCTGGTTTCGACCACGGTCATCGAGGTGGGCATCGACGTGCCCAACGCCAGCGTGATGGTGATCGAGCAGGCCGAGCGCTTCGGGCTGGCGCAGTTGCACCAGTTGCGCGGGCGCGTCGGGCGCGGCGCCGAGCAGAGCTATTGCATCCTGGTCACGGGCAAGCTGAGCGACACCAGCCGCGAGCGCATACGCACCATGGTGGATTCGAGCGATGGCTTCTACATCGCCGAGATCGACCTGAAGCTGCGCGGGCCGGGCGAGTTCTTCGGGACGCGGCAGTCGGGCCTGCCCGCGCTCCGG
>JBEKLJ010000040.1:0-19054 GCA_050010255.1 Bryobacteraceae bacterium | reverse complement strand
GCAGATCAACGCCCACAAGCCGATGGTCATCTGCCAACCCTTGGCGTTGTTGCCCTGTCCGAACTTGGCCACCAGCGGCAGCGTGAAGCCGCCCACGATCAACTGCGCGATCATCGCTGCCACGAAGCGGAACGACGATAAGCTCGTGCGCTCATTGACGTCGCCGGTCATGACTGCGGTCATTGCTGAGTAGGGTGTGTTGTTGGCCGAGTAGAGCGTCATCAGCAGGAGGTTGGTCGCAGCGGCGTAGGCCACCGTGGGGCCGTGGCTGAAGCCCGGCACGCTGTATGCCAGAACCATGACGACGGCCCAGGGCAGCGCGGTCCACAGCACCCAGGGGCGAAACTTGCCCCAGCGTGTGTTGGTGCGGTCAGCCAAGATGCCCATCATGGGATCGAAGAAGGCGTCCCAGAACCGACCCACCAGGAGCAGCGAGCCGGCGATGGCGGCCTCAATGCCCATGGTGTCGGTGTAGAAGTTCAACTGGAAGAGGATCATCGTCATGAAGACGAAGTTCGCGGCGCCGTCTCCCAGGCTGTAGCCAGCCTTCTCACCAAATGAAAGCTTCTGCGTCCCGTTCGTCATTTCTGGCTCCTTTGATCTGAAGCAGTGCTAGCCGCTGGGATTGACGCTCTTGGGCCTTGCTGCTGCAGCTTTCTCATGCGTTCCCTTTCCTGGCGAGCCAGCCGAACCCGCCCCTATCAGCGGCCATTCAGTGACTCAGATTCATCAACGCCGGCTTCCCGGAAGCCGGCGGCGGCGCAAACGCCCTTCGCGTCAGATGTGGAATATAGCACATGGATGAGCGTTGAAGGGGCGCCGTGCGCGACTGGGTTTGACTGGGAAGCAGTGGGGCGAGCCGATCTCCTGCTGTTTGCTTTTCAGTGCCACGCCGGCTCTGGCCGTTGCCAGCGGCCCTTCGGAGGGCAGTGCGGGCGCCCTCGCCGGCCAAAGGTGGTAAAAGGAGGGGATATGCCGAGACGAATCGTTCTGTTTGCCCTTGCCGCGGCCGCCTTCACCGCCGCTGTCGCCACCGAGAGGCCGAGCACCGACACGGTGCTCTACGGGGCCTCGTATTACCACGAGTACATGCCCTATGAGCGCCTGGACAGAGACGTCGAGCTGATGCGGAAGGCGGGGGTTACGGTAGTCCGCGTGGGGGAGTCCACCTGGAGCAGTTGGGAGCCGCGCGACGGCCAGTTCGAGTTCGCGTGGATGGAGCGGATCATCGACCGCATGCACAAGGCCGGCATCCGGGTGATCCTGGGCACGCCCACCTACTCGATCCCGCCGTGGCTCTACCACCAGCACCCCGAGGTCCTGGTCACCCGGCTCGGCGGCGCCAGGAGCTACTACGGCCTGCGGCAGAACATGGACATCTCGCACCCGACCTACCGGTTCTACGCCGAGCGGGTGATCCGGCAGATCGTGTCGCACTTCAAGGACCACCCGGCCGTGATCGGCTACCAGATTGACAACGAGACTTCCTCCTATGACACCGCGGGCCCGAGCGTGCAGGCCGGCTTCGTGGATTACCTGAAGCGGAAGTTCAAGACGACCTCCGAGCTGAATCGCGTCTGGGGATTCGCCTACTGGGGGCAGCTCGTCAACGATTGGGACGAGCTGCCGGCGCGGGATGGCATTGTGAACCCCGGCTACAAGCTGGAATGGGAGCGGTACCAGCACCGCCTGGTCACGGACTTCCTGGCCTGGCAGGCGGCGATCGTCCGCGAGTACAAGCGCCCGGACCAGTTCATCACGCAGGACTTCGTCGGCGCCGGCCCGCTGACCTGGGTCAACCAGTACGACATCGCCCAGCACCTGGACATCGTGGCCGTGAACCCGTACCACGCGGTGCAGGATGAGCTGGACGGAGAAGCCATCAGCATCTCGGGCGACGCTTCGCGGTCGCTCCGGCAGGCCAACTACCTGGTCACGGAGACCAACGCGCAGACCATCGGCTGGACTTCCAAGGGGCAGTTCCCGCCCTACGACGGGCAGTTGCGCCTGAATGTCTACAGCCACGTGGCGAGCGGCGCCGACCTGGTGGCCTACTGGCACTGGCACTCGCTGCACTACGGCCAGGAGACGTACTGGAAGGGCGTGCTCTCGCACGACCTGGAGCCGAACCGGGTCTACGAGGAGGTGAGCCGCATCGGGAACGAGCTGAAGCGGGTCGGTCCCCGCCTGGCTCACTTCAAGCGGAAGAACGACGTCGCCATCCTCTTCAGCCTCGACTCGCACCAGGGCATCCAGTTCATGCCCTTCGACGACCAGGTGGACTACATGACCGTTCTGCGGCAGTTCTATCACGCGCTTTACCGCATGAACGTGGGCGTGGACTTCATCTACCCCGAGAGCCGGAACCTGGCGGACTACAAAGTGATTGTGGTGCCGCCGCTCTACATCGCCGACGACGCGCTGCTCGAGAGGTTGGCTGAGTACGTCCGGCTGGGCGGGCATCTTGTGATGGCATTCAAGAGCGGGTTTGCCAACGAGTACTCGACCGTGCGGTGGCAGCGGATGCCGGGGCCGCTTCGCGAGGCCGCCGGCTTCAGCTACCAGGAGTTCTCGAACCTCAAGCGGCCATTGCCGCTGCGAGGCGACCCGTTCCAGGCCGGCGAGCAGAACCGGGTGTCGGTCTGGGCCGAGATGCTGATGCCGGAAACCGCGCAAGTGCTCGCCTCCTATGACCATCCCTTCTTCGGCAGGTACGCGGCCATCACCCAGAACCGCTACGGCAAGGGCATGCTGACCTACGAGGGCACGTACCTGTCCGACCAATTACAGGCGAAGCTCCTGGCGGCGGTGCTGGCCAGCGCGGGATTGAGCGGCCCGGACCAGAAACTCCCCGAGCCGGTGCGCGTGAAACATGGGACGTCGAACGGCGGCAAGCGCACGCATTACTACCTGAACTACTCCGCGCGCGAGCAATCGTTTGCCTACCCGTACGGCGCGGGCGTTGAGGTCCTCACGGACCGGCCGGTGGCCTCCGGAGCCAACCTCGCGCTGGAGCCGTGGGGCGTGGCGATCATCGAGGAGCGCTAGCCCGGTCGCGGCTCGACTTGCGGCTCCGGGAAGCGGCCCCAAAGGCGCATCGCAAGTTCATGTCTTTTCAACCGAGTTCTGCTAAAATGGTGGCTTGAGATCGTGGCTCGCGGGCAGGCGAACAAAAGGCGAATAAACGCCTCCGCCGCTCGTCGCGCCCAGGAGCTCCAGTTTTGGCAGACGCAGATCGTCCCGACGCCCCCCCGCCCACACCCCCGGCACCCCCCGCGCCCCCGGCGCCCCCGGTACCCCCGGCGGCCCCTGCGCCCCCGGCCGGCGGCGGGCAGTTGCCCCTCGGCGCCTTCGGCGCCGGCAGCAAGAATCTGATCCCGGTCAACATCGAAGACGAGATGCGGCGCTCGTATCTGGCTTACGCCATGAGCGTGATCATCGGCCGCGCGCTGCCCGATGTGAGGGACGGGCTGAAGCCGGTCCACCGCCGCATTCTCTACGCCATGTCGGAGATGGGCCTGACGTTCAACCGCGCCTATCGCAAGTGCGCGGGCATCGTCGGCGAAGTGCTCGGCAACTACCATCCGCACGGCGACACCGCCGTCTACGACGCGCTAGTCCGCATGGCGCAGGATTTCTCGCTGCGCTATCCACTCATCGACGGGCAGGGCAACTTCGGTTCGGTCGATGGCGATCCTCCCGCGGCCTACCGGTACACCGAAGCGCGCCTGGCGCGAATCGCCGCCACTCTGCTCGAGGACCTCGACAAACAGACGGTCGACTTTCGCGCCAACTTCGACGAGCGCCGCGTGGAGCCCGAGGTCCTGCCGGCGCGCATTCCCAACCTGCTGGTCAACGGCTCCTCGGGCATCGCGGTCGGCATGGCGACGAACATCCCGCCGCACAACCTGGGCGAGATCATCGACGCCACGATCGCGCTCGTGCAGAACCCCAACACCCCGCTCGAGAAGATCCTGGAGCTGGTTCCCGGGCCGGACTTCCCCACCGGCGGGTACATTCTGGGCCGGCAGGGCATTGTGGAGGCCTACACCCGGGGCCGCGGGCAGCTCAAGCTGCGCGCCAAGGCCGCCATCGAGCACGTGGGCAAGGAGCGCGACAACATCGTGGTCACCGAGATCCCGTTCCAGGTCAATAAGGCGCGCCTGATCGAACAATGCGCCGCCCTGGTGAACGAGAAGAAGATCGAGGGCATCAGCGAGATCCGCGACGAGAGCGACCGCGACGGCATGCGCATCGTCCTCGATCTGAAGCGCGGCGAGCAGCCGGAAGTGGTGCTGAACAATCTGTACAAGCACACGCAGATGCAGACCGGCTTCGGCATCATCATGCTGTCGATCGTCAACGGCCAGCCGCGCGAGCTGGGCCTGATCGACTGCATCAAGCGGTTTATCGACCACCGCGTCGACGTGGTCCGCCGGCGCACGGACTACGAGCTGCGCAAGGCTCGGGAGCGGGAGCACATCCTGCTCGGCTTCCAAAAGGCCCTCGACAACCTGGATCTCGTCATCGAAACCATCCGCGGATCGGCCAACCCGAAGGAAGCGCGCGAGCGCCTCATGGGCCTGCTGCCGCTGCCCCAGCGCGCGCTGGAGGAAGTAGTCGGCGTGGAGGCGGGCTACCGTTTCGACTTCACCGAGCGCCAGGCGCAGGCCATTATCGAGCTCCAGCTCCAGCGCCTCACCGGCATGGAGCGCCAGAAGATCATCGACGAACTGGCCGAGCTCCAGCGCCGCATCGCCGAATACCTGGAGATCCTCGGATCGGAGAAGGTGCTCAAAAGCGTCATCATCCGGGAGCTGAAGGAGGTCCAGAAAGAGTACGGCGACGAGCGCCGCACCCAGTTCCTCGAAGACACCGGCGAGATCCGGCTGGAGGATCTGGTGGCGGTGGAGGACGTGGCGGTGACGGTCACGCATGGCGGCTACCTGAAGCGCACGCCGGTGGACACCTACCGGCGCCAGTTGCGCGGCGGCAAGGGCCGGATCGGCATGGGCACGCGCCAGGAGGACTTCGTCCAGCACCTCATCATCGCCTCCACGCACGCCTACCTGCTGATCTTCACCAACCGGGGGCGCGTCTACTGGCTGAAGATCTACGAGATCCCCGACGTTGGCACCGCGGGCAAGGGCAAGCACATATCGAACCTCGTCAATCTGCAGCCGGGCGAGGACATCAAGGCGTTCCTGCCGGTGCGGGAGTTCGTTCCGGACAGGTACATCGTGATGGTGACCCAGCGCGGCGTAATAAAGAAGTGTGGACTCACCGAGCTCGACAACCCGGTGGCGCGCGGCATCATCGCACTCGGCCTGGATGAGGGCGACGAGCTGATGGGCGCGGGTCTGACCAACGGCGACCACTACATGTTCCTGGCCTCCCGGCAGGGCAAGGCCATCCGCTTCCACGAGAAACAAGTGCGGCCCATGGGCCGGCCGGCGCGCGGCGTCCGCGCCATGGATCTGGCCGAGGACGACTACCTGGTGGGCATGGAAGTGGTCGAGAAGGAAGGGCTGATCCTCTCCATTTCCGAGCTGGGCTTCGGCAAGCGCACGCCGCTCGAGGACTACCGCCTGACAGCGCGCGGCGCCAAGGGCGTCATCAACATGAAGGTGACCTCGCGCACGGGCCAGGTGGTCGCGGTCATGGAGGTCCGGGAAGAGTCCGACCTCATCCTCATCAGCCAGCAGGGCAAGATCATCCGCATCGACTCCAGCGAGATCCGGAAGGCGGGCCGGTCCACCCAGGGCGTCCGCTTGGTCCGGATGGAGGAGGGCGACCGGGTGGCGGCGGCGTCCGTGATCCCCGAGGAGAACGGCAACGGAAACGGGGCGCCGGATCAACAGGACCCGTTGCCGCTACAATGATGAATAGCCGCAGAGACGCAGAGGCGCAGGGAAATTTCTAAGAACGTCTCTTTCTTCTCTGCGTCTCCGCGTCTCTGCGGTAAAGCCTGATGCTGATCTCACTCGAGCATCTAGATGCCGCGGTGCTGGCCGCCAAGCAGGAGCGTCTGTTCGCTCAGTTGCGCGAGTTGGGCCGCGTGATCGTCGCCTACTCGGGCGGCACGGACTCCTCCTACCTGGCCTGGGCGGCGCACCGCGTGCTGGGCGACGGCGCGCTCATGGTGACGGCCGACACGGCCTCCATGCCCGAATCCCACAAACGCGAGGCCGAGGCGCTGGCCAAGCAGTACGGCTTCCGGCACGAGTACATTCAGACGCGCGAGTTCGAGAACCCCGATTACATCGTCAACAACGCCGACCGCTGCTTCCACTGCAAGGACGAGCTGTTCGCGCGCCTGGAGGAGCTGGGCAGCGAGCGCGGCATCGAGCACATCGTCTACGGCGTGAATCTGGACGACCTCGGCGACTACCGCCCTGGGCAGAACGCCGCCAAGCAGCGCAAGGTCCATGCTCCGCTGCTCGATGCGGGCTTGCGGAAGGTGGAGATCCGCGAGCTGTCGCGCCTGGCAGGCCTGCCCACCTGGGACCGCCCGGCCGCTGCCTGTCTCAGCTCGCGCGTACCTTACGGCACCCCGGTGACCGTGGAGACTGTCAGGACCGTCGAGCGGGGAGAAGAGGCCCTGAAGGCCCTCGGCTTCCGCCAGTTTCGCGTGCGCTTCCACGGCGAGCTGGTGAGGATCGAGGTAGCACGCGAGGAGATGGAGCGCGCCCTCACCCCGGAGATGGCCGCTAAGTTCGTCGCGATCTTCAAGCCGCTAGGGTTCCACTACGTCAGCCTGGACCTGGAAGGTTACCGGCAAGGGTCTCTCAACGAGACACTCCAGCTCAAGCGCGCCTAACGGCACCAGTGAAAGCCGGCACACCCCCTTGTGGACAGGAAGCTTGTGGCCGTATCGCTGGCGCACTGACTCGCATCTAACTTCTTGTGCGGTGGTTTAGAATGAAGAGGTTGGGTGAGATGGCCCGGGGATTCCTCAGACTGGCGATCGGCGTGGCGCTGAGCGCCATGCTGGCCGGCGCCGCGCCGGCGGAGTATGATCGCGCGCGCGAGCTCTACCAGCGCACCGACTACGCGGCCGCGATCCGGCTCCTGCTGCCGCTCCCCGGCAAGAATGCCGCCACCGAGCACCTTATCGGCTTGTGCTACTACATGCAGGGCGACCCCAAGGAGGCCTCGGACCACTTCCAGAGAGCGGTATCCCAGAGCCCCAGTGAGTCGAATTACTACCTCTGGCTCGGACGCGCCTACGGGCGGCGCGCCGAGACCTCGAGCTTCCTGACGGCGCCGGGCCATGCTTCCAAGACGCGCCAGTGTTTCGAGAAGGCGGTGCAACTGGATCCGCACAACCTGGAGGCGACGAGCGACCTGTTCGAGTACTATCTGCAGGCGCCCGGATTCCTGGGCGGAGGCCTGGAGAAGGCGGCGGCGCTCGCCAACCGCATCCGCGAGCTGGACCCGGCCGAGTACCACTGGGCCCAGGCGCGGCTGGCCGAGGAACGCAAGCAGTTCCAGACCGCCGAGAAGGAGTTCCGCAGCGCCGTGGACCTGGCGCCGCGCCAAGTCGGCCGGCTCATCGACCTGGCGAAGTTCCTCGCCAAGCGCGGCCGCTATCAGGAGAGCGAGGAGACCTTCCACCGCGCCGAGACCATCGCGCCCGACTCCCCGAAGCTGTTGTTCGCCCGCGCCAGCACCTACGTGCGGACCAGCCGGAACATCGAGCTGGCCAAGAAGCTCCTGAAGCGCTATCTGGAGTTGCCGCTCACGCCCGACGATCCACCACGCCGGGACGCCGAGCAGCTCCTGAAGCAGGCCCAGAGCACCTAATGTTCCTGGGCGAAGCGCTGTCGTTCAGCATCCACGCGCTGCGCGCCAACAAGGTCCGCACTTTCCTCACCGCCCTGGGCCTGGTGATCGGCAACGCCTCGGTGATTCTGGTGGTCACCGTCTCGCTCACCAGCCGCGAGTACATTCTGGAGCAGATCCAGGGTATCGGCTCGAACATGGTCTACGCGCAGTACACGGTGGGCTCGCAGCCGGCCACCGGAGAAGTGGGGGCCGACTTCGTCAAGATGGCCGACGTGGAGGCGGCCCGGAAGCAACTCGCTGACCGCATCGTTGCGGCCACCGGCGTCGAGGCCACGTTCGATCGCATGGTGATCAACGGCCGCGAGGAGGACATCGCGGTCATCGCTTCGGACCAGTACTACGGGCAGGTTCGCAACTTGGTGATGCTCGCCGGCCGGTCCCTGGACTCCAGCGACGTGGCGCTGCGCCAGAAGGTGGCACTGGTCACCGAGAAACTGGCCCAGCGGCTCTACGGCGGGCAGCCGGCCGCCATCGGGCAGTTGATCAAGATCCACGGGCTGCAGTTCACCGTCATCGGCGTTTTCAAGGAGAAGGTGGAGAGCTTCGGCCTCTCGGAGCTGTCCAAGGAGACGGTGCTCATCCCCATCACGGTGATGAGCTACTTCGTCGCGGTGGAACGCATCGACCCGATGTACGTGCAGGTGAAGAGCGCCCAGGAAGTGCCGGCCGTCACCCAGGAGGTTCGGCGGATTCTGGAGAGCCGGCACCGGCCCGGAGCGCGCTACCTGGTCGAGAACCTCACCGCCATCCTCGACGCGGCCCGCCGGATCGCGCTAGTGCTGACGCTGGTGCTGATCCTGGTCTCGGCCATCGCGCTCGTCATCTCCGGCATTGGCATCATGAACATCATGCTGGTGACGGTGACCGAGCGGACGCGGGAGATCGGCCTCCGCATGGCCGTGGGCGCCTCGCGGCGGGACATCCTCCAGCAGTTCCTGCTCGAGGCGGTGTTGATCAGCGTCTCCGGCGGAGTGGCTGGCATTCTGGTGGGCGTGGCCATCCCGCTCAGCGTGCGCTATCTCACGGACAACATCTACGTCCCGATTTCGACGCTGTCGATCGTGGTGGCCTTCGGGGTCTCCTGCGTCGTGGGCCTGGTGTTCGGTCTGCTGCCGGCCAACCGCGCCGCCAGGCTCAAACCAACCGAAGCGCTCAGATACGAATAGGCGCTGCCGCTGCAAAGGCGAGTGGCCTATTTGGAGAGCAGGCCGCGCGACTTCAACCAGTTCTCGAGCAGCGAAGGCCAGGTGGAAAGCGCCGGGTCCTGCTGCGCCAGCCCCAGGCCGTGCCTGCCGTGCTCATAGATGTGCATCTCGGCGGGCACGCCGGCCTTGCGCAACGCCTCGTAGAACCTGACGCTGTTCTCGACCGGCACCGCCGGGTCATCTGAGGTGTGAAAGAGGAAAGCGGGCGGCGTCTGGTCCGTCACGCGCTGGTCGTTGGAAAGGTCTTCGACCAGTTTCGGATCGGGATTCTCGCCGAGCAGGTTGAGGCGCGAGCCCTGGTGGGTGTAACGCTCGTCCATCGTAATCACCGGGTAAGCCAGGATCAGGAAGTCGGGACGCGAGCTGACGCGCTCGATGGGATCGCCGGAGGCGGCATCGCCAGGATCGAAGTGCGTGCCCGCGGTCGAGGCCAGGTGCCCGCCCGCCGAGAAGCCCCAGACGCCGATGCGGTTGGGCGCAACGCCGAACTCGCCGGCCCGGGCGCGCACGGTCCGGACAGCGCGCTGGACGTCCTGAAGCATCGCCGGGTGGTGGTAACGCGGACCCAGGCGGTATTTCAGCACGAACGCGGCGATGCCGCGAGCGTTGAGCCACTCGGCAATCTGCCGGCCTTCGTGGTCCATCGAAAGATGCGCGTAGCCGCCGCCGGGGCAGACGACGACCGCCGTACCGTTGGCCCGCTCCTGGGACGGGAGGTAGATGGTGAGGCTCGGCTTGTCGGCGTCTTCGCTGCCGAGAGCGCCCGGCGCACCCTGGGGCCACAAGAGCCGCGTCTGGGGCTGGGCGGCGGCCAGCGTGCATCCGGCCAGCAACACTAGAAGGGATTTGCGCATAAGATATAGGTTTACCGCAAAGGCGCCAACCGAGCTGGAGGCGGAGTCGCGCTGGCGACAGTCGGTGGTTGTCTCCTTTCGTCCTTCCGCGCCTCTGTGGCGAGTCAGAATGACCCCGGAAACGATTGCGCTGGCGCTGATCTGGTACGTCGCGTTCCTGCTGGCGCTGACGTGCCACGAGGCGGCGCACGCTCTGGCGGCGAAGAGGGGCGGCGATTTGACGGCGCACGAAGCCGGGCAAGTCACCCTCAACCCCCTGCCGCACATGCGCCGCGAGCCGATCGGCACGATCGTCGCGCCGTTGATCACGTTCTTCGTCAGCGGCTTCATGCTCGGCTGGGCGAGCGCACCCTACGACCGCCTCTGGCAACAGCGCCACCCGCGGCGCGCCGCGCTGATGGCGCTGGCCGGCCCGGCCGCCAACTTCGTCCTGGTGCTGCTGGCGGCGGCCGCCATCCGGGGAGGCATCGCGGCGGGGTGGTTCGCGCCCCCGGAAACGGTGAACTTCTCGCACATGGTCGCCGCGACGCGCGCCGGCGCGGCGGAAGCGGCGGCGAAGTTCCTGAGCATCGTCTTCTCGCTCAACCTCATGCTGGGGGCGTTCAACCTGCTGCCCTTCCCCCCGCTGGACGGTAACACGGCCGTGGGCCTGTTTCTGCCGGAGCGGGCAGCCTTGCGCTTCGCCGAGCTGAGCCGCAGCCCCATGTTCGCCTTTGTCGGCCTTATCATCGCCTGGCGCTTGTTCGGCGAGGTGGCGGGGCTGATCTTCCGCGGCGGCTTGGTGATTCTGTACCCGGAACTGGTTCTCTAGCCCGGACGTTTCACGAGCAATCTGCTGCGGCGCGCGCAGAGCAGCGGACCCGGAGTGCCGCATCCCAGCCGGGCCGGCGCGGGCGTCTGTGCTAATCTAAGGAGTGCATTTTCCCATGGTGAGGAAGTCTTTCCGATGCTAAGGAATACATTCACGCGTTGGTTGATGGCGGCCACTGGCGCGGCAGTCCTTTGCGGGACAGCCGCGGCGCAGATCAAGGTCGCGGTGGTTGACATGCAGCAGGCCGTCCTCGGCACCGCCGAGGTCAAGAAGGCTCTGGCCGACATGGAAGCCAAGTTCAAGCCGCGCCAGGCCCAACTGGAGCAGCTCCGCAGCGAGATCGACGGGATCGGGCAGCGCTTGCAGGGCGGCAGGCTGCCGCAGCAGACCGCCGACGACCTGCGGGTGCAGGCGCAGCGCAAGCAGCGCGACTACGAGCGGCTGGCGCAGGATGCGCAAGAGGAGCTGGAAGCCGAGCGCGGTGACTTGTTCGGGCGAAGCGGCCGGCAAATGCGGGACGTGGTGCGGAAGCTGGCCGAGGAGCGCGGCTTCGACCTGGTGGTAGAGGCCGGCGGCACGCTCTTCGCGAAGCCTGTGCTGGACATCACCAAGGACGCCATCGCGGCGTTCGATCAGGCTCATCCTCTTCCGAAGTAGCCAGCCTGCGGAGCACGCTGCGGAGGAAGGTCGAACCTCATGGCCGGGTACCTGGAAGAGTACGGGGCCGCCGATGCGCGGCACGGCAAGCTCATCCGCTGGAGCGTGATCTCGGTTCTCGCCGCCGCCGTCCTCGCGGGCGTGCTCTATTACTTCCTGCCGATCTTCCAGGCCAAATCCCAGGTCCGGACGCTGCTGGGTCACCTCAGCCGGCATGACTACCAGGCCGCCTACCGCGCCTGGGGCTGCCGCCAGCCATGCCGCGACTACCCCTTTCAAGAATTCCTGAAGGACTGGGGTCCCAAGGGCGCATTTGCGAATGCGTCGCAGGTGGAGGTGCGGAAGGCGCGGCCTTGTGGCAACGGAATCATCGTCAGCCTCGCGGTCGGCGGCGGCTGGGAGACGTGGCTGCAATACCGGCCCAGCGACCAGACGCTGTCCTTCTGGCCCTGGCAGGGCTGCCCCGCCCGGTTCGAGGCGCCTGCCGGCGCGGCGCCGTCGCCGTCGCCGTGATCTAGCCCGATCTTCTCACACCGTTCGAAGCGAGGCGCCCTCCGCGCCACCGCGCGGAGGCGGGAGTCGATCGGCTACACTGAGACAGGGCCCCCCCGGCGGCGGACCTCAATCCACAGGCTGAAACAAGGCAGGCACTCGTTGATTCGCGGTATCCCGGCAGTGGTCCTTTTCGCCATCGGCGCGGCGGCCGGGACTGCGGCCGAGCAGGGGCAACTGGACGCGAGCCCGGCCCTGTTCACCGTCCTGGCCGCGGCCAACGCCGCCGGCTACGATGCCGATCTGGGCTCGCCGGCGAACTCCCCCGTGCGCGAGATGGTGCGGCGGGAGATTGCGGCTCTGAACCCGCCCAGCCTGACCGAGCTGAAGCGCTTCTTCGTCGCCCACCGGCAGAAGGACTGGACGGCCGAGCTCAGCCAGTACATCTCCTTCGGCCTCTCGATCGGCGATCCCCCGGAGTTTGCCTGGCGGTACAGGACAACCGAGCTTCCGCCCGATGTCCTCGCGCTGGAAGACCTCCGCGCGCTGCTCGTGCGCTTCCACGAGGAAGCTCGCCTGGAGGAACTCTGGAGGCGGGCGCAGCCGGCCTTCGAAGCGGCGATCGCACGCTATCACCAGCCGGCGACGAGCGCGGTCACGGAGGTGAACGGGTATCTGCGCAGCTCCACCAGCGGCCCGCTCGGCACGCGCTTTCAGATCTACGTGGACCTCGTGGGCGCGCCGAACCAAAGCCACACGCGCAGCTACAAGAGCGACTATTTCATCGTTGTGACGCCCTCGCCGGAGCCGCAGGCGTATGAGGTCCGGCACGCGTACCTGCACTACATGCTGGATTCACTCGCCATACGGTACGCCAACGAGCTGGACAAGAAGAGGGGGCTGCTGGACTTCGCGCAGGCCGCCCCGCTGCTGGAAGACCAATTCAAATCCGACTTCCTGCTGCTGGCCACCGAGTGCTTGATCAAAGCGATTGAAGCCCGCCTGGCGCCGCCCGCGGCACGGCAGGCGATGGTCGACACGGCGTTCCGTGAAGGCTACATCGTCACACCGGCGTTTTTCGAGCTGCTCCCGGCCTACGAGAAGCAGGAGCAGTCGCTCCGGTTCTTCTACCCCGACCTGGTGGCCGGAATCGATCTCCGGAAAGAGGAGCAGCGGCTGGAGCGGCTGCAGTTTGCCACCGAGCGGCCGGCGCGGAAGGCGAAGGAGGTCCCCGCCGAGACCAGGGCTCCACCGGCGGGCGCTTACAGGACACTCGAGGAAGCCGAGCGCCTTTACACCCAGCGCGAGCTGGACACGGCCCGGGCGCGGTATCTCCAGGCGCTTCGCGAAACCGAAGAGAGACCGGCGCAGGCGACAGCCTATTACGGCCTGGCGCGCATCGCTGTGCTCCAGAAGGACCCCGAGACGGCCGAGAAGCTGTTCCAGAAGACGCTGGAGTGCTCGCCGACGCCGCCCATCCGGGCCTGGACTGATGTCTACCTCGGGCGGCTCGCCGATGCGGCCGGCCAACGCGACCAGGCGGTCCAGCACTACCGGGCGGCGCTCGAGGTGGGCGGCGCATCGGAAGCGGCGCGGCAGGCGGCACAGAAAGGCCTCGA
The DNA here is from genome assembly GCA_050010255.1 of Bryobacteraceae bacterium. Classification (GTDB taxonomy): domain Bacteria; phylum Acidobacteriota; class Terriglobia; order Bryobacterales; family Bryobacteraceae; genus JBEKLJ01. Next base: position 5,568 of record JBEKLJ010000040.1, on the reverse strand, counting down.
GCAGGCGTTCAGGAAACAGTGACGGACTGGCGTGTCAGGCACGCCGGCCGGACGGAGACACACAGAAGGAGTCGAGAGATGAGAAGAGGAACCATGGCGGCAGTGCTGGCGCTTGTTGGGGCCAGCCTGTCATTGGGCCAGCAGAAACAGGGCGCCCCCGCACAACCGGCGCAGGCCGCGCAACCGGCACCGGCCAGGAGAGTCCGGGCGTTCAAATCGGCCGCCGAGCAAGCGGCGCTCCGGAAGATCATAACCGAGGCGACGACGGAAGCGCGGATCGCCGCTATCGAGGACTTCCTCGTGCGGTACGCGGATTCGGAGTTCAAGGGCGCTGTGTTGTACTGGGCGGCGGAAACGTACGCCACAATGCAGGCCCACGAGAAACTGATCGTTTACGGCGAGATGGCGCTGGAGGCCAATCCCGACGACGTGACGCGCGTCCGCACGATGCTGCTGCTGGCGCGCGCGCTGGCGCAGCGGACGCGCGAGTTCGACATCGATCGCGAGGAGAAGCTGGGCCGGGTCGAGAAGTACGCGTCCACATCGCTAGAGATGCTGAAGACGCTCCCCAAGCCCAACCCGGAAGTCTCCGACGAGGTCTGGAACGCGGTGTTGAGCGGATTCGCCTCAGAAGCCCACCACGCCCTGGGGCTGGCAGCGATGGCACGCAAGGACTGGGCGCGCGCCGAGAGCGAGCTGAGGACCGCCGTCGCCGCCACGAGCAACCCCGACCCCACGGTGAAGCTGAGGCTTGCAATGGTCTGCAATCATCAAAAGAAGTACGACGACGCAATCGCTGTGTGCAACCAGCTTTTGGCGGAGCCGGACTTGCACCCGACCATCAGGAGCTACGCGCAGGCCGAGCGCGCCAGGGCTTTCCAGGCCAAGGGCGGTGGCGCAAACCCCGCAGCCCCAGCCGCCGCGCCTGCCCCAGCCGCCGCTCCTGCCCCAACCGCCGCGCCTGCCCCGGCCGCTGCGCCTGCCCCGGCCGCTGCGCCGCCCGCTCCGGCCGCCGCACCGACTCCGGCCGCCCCGCCGGCCGCGCCGCCGAAGCCGTGAGCATCTGCTAATGTCCATGCGCGCGGACCTGGAGGCATTCGAGGCCGCCATCGGCCACAACTTTCAAGACCGCGATCTCCTTGTCCGCGCGCTGACCCACACTTCGCACGCCTACGAGAAGAGCCAGCCCCCGCTGGAGGACAACGAGCAACTGGAGTTTCTGGGCGACTCGGTCCTGGGGTTCCTCATCAGCGAGTGCCTGGTCCAGCGCTACCCCACCTACCGCGAAGGGCGGCTGTCGATCTTCAAGAACTACCTGGTGAGCGCCTCCAATCTGTATGAGGCGGCGCAGCGGCTGGAGCTGGGCGAGTACCTCCTGCTCGGCCGCGGCGAGGAGCTGAGCGGCGGGCGCGTGAAGCGAGGGCTGCTGGCCGATGCGGTCGAGGCGCTGATCGCCGCCATCTACCTCGACGCCGGCGTCGATGCGGCGCGGCGCTTCGTGGTACGACACATCCTCGGCGCCGAGCAGGAGCAGGGCGAAACGCCGGAGGCGCCGTTCACGAATTTCAAGGGCGCGCTGCAAGAGATCGCGCGCTCGCTCGATCTGCCGTCGCCGCGTTACAGCGTGGTCTCCGAGCACGGCCCGGCGCACGCGCGCCAGTTCACCGTCGAGGTCCGGGTGGGCGACGATCTCGCGGCGCAGGCCGAGGGCGAATCGAAGAAGAGCGCCGGCCAGCGGGCGGCGCAGATGGTGCTCGACCGCCTGATGGAGCACGCCAGCTAGCGCGCGGCGCCAGCCGTACGGCCGCGCGGCTCACGCCGCAGCGGTGTTGCCTTGTCCTAGCCCGGTCTTCTCACCCCCAGGAACTTCGGCCGCACGCTGGTGTCTAACTAAGCGGACGATGGAAAGGAGGCGACACATGTTCGAGCAAACCCTCCCAGTAGGAAGCGGTAGAACGCGCCGGGCTTGGACGGTTCCGGTTTCGTTCGCCGGCCAGATGCTGGCACTCGGCGCCCTGGTCGTGGCGCCGCTGATCTTCTACGACCGCCTCAGGCCGCAGCCCGTGGGCTTGCACCCGCCGGTGCGGCTCGGAAGCCCCAGTGGCGGCAACGTCGTGGAGGTCGTGGGCACGCCCATCCGGCCCAAGCCGACAGGGCTGTTCGCACCCATCCGGCCTCCGACCGGCGTCCAGACGTCCCCAGCCGAGCAGGCCCAGGGACCGGAGGCCGTCAATATGGGCCCGGACTCCTGCCGCTGGGGTATCTGCGATCCCGCGCCCTTCGGCGACCCGAGAGGCGTTCTTTACGGCATCCCGCCGCTGCCGGGCGAGACGCTCATACCTCCCCAGCCTCCGCCGGTGCGCTCACGGGAGCCCGTGGAGACGGCCCAGGCTCGCCCGCCGATCCTGGTCCGCGTGGGCGGGAAAGTCCAGGAAGGGCGCCTGATCCAGCGAGTGCTGCCGGACTACCCGCCGCTCGCGATCAGGATGCACATCAGCGGCGTAGTCCGTCTCCACGCCATCATCGGCACGGACGGGCGCGTGCGCGAACTGAGGGCGATGGAGGGACACCCGATGCTGGTGCGGGCGGCCGTTGAGGCCGTGCGTCAGTGGCTGTACCGGCCCGCGGCGCTGAACGACGACCCGATCGAGGTGGATACCGAGATCACGGTCCGCTTCAACCTGAACGGGATGTAGCCGTGGGCTAGGGCCGGCCGGCGCCCGCCTCCGGACCGGGGGGCGTCAACGGCGTGCCGAGCTTGTCGAGTGCGGTGCGGATGACGGGGTCGCGCTGGGCCTCCACTTCGTCGCCGCGCTCGACTCCGAGCGCCTGGTTGAAGATCTCGGTCTTCAGCCGGTGGCGGATCCACTCGCTTTCGCTCGACCACTCGGCCACGCTCGGCCGGGCCTCATGCTCGGAGAGCCACACCTGGAACTGATCGAGCAGCTCTGGGGTGACTTCGAATTCCGCGTTGATGTCCGGGCGGCTGTGCGTGTACTCGGTGGCGAACGAGGTGAACCAGCCGTTGGCCTCGAGCACTGTCCGAAACCGGGTGAGCGGCTCGGGATAGGCCTGGAAGTCGGGCTGGATGCCTCCGCCGCCGTGCACCGGCCGGCCCGAGTCCGTGTGGTACTCGTTCTGGTTCGCCAAGTGGCCGGTGGCGATCGGCGTACCCAGGAGCGGCTTCTGGATCGAGCGGCCGCTCGGGGTGTAATAGTAGGCCGTGGTCAGCGCCAGGCCGGTGGCCTCGCCCAGCTGGTACACGGACTCAACCAGGCCCTTGCCGAAGCTGGGCTCGCCGACGATGACGACGCGATCATGGTCCTGGAGCGCGCCGGCCACGACCTCCGAAGCGCTGGCGCTCTTGCCGTCCAGGAGCACGGCCAGCGGGAACGTATAGGGCGTGGCGTCGTCCGGAACGGCTTCCGTTTTCGGCTCCATCGCGCGCCCGCGCACCGTCACCAGCTTCTGCTGCGGTTTGAGAAACAGCGCCGCGGTTTCCAGTGCGGCCGGCAGCAAGCCGCCGGGGTTGCCCCGGAGATCGAGTACCAGCCCGCGCAACCCGGAGCCGCCCAGCTTCTCGATGGCCTGGCGCACCTGCGCACCGGTGTCAGCGTCAAAGCTGGTGACGCGCAGGTACCCGATGCCCGGCCGCAGCAGGAACGCGCGCGCGACGCTGGGCGCTTGGAGCTCTTCCGGGGTCAGCGTGAGTTGGAGAATCCGCGCGCTGCCCGGGCGGCGCACATCCAGGAGCGCCTGCTTCTGCCGCGTCTCGGAGAGCAGCGCGACGAGCTGGTCGAGATCCAGCCGGGCCAGCCGAATCCCGTTGACGGTCAGGATCTCATCGCCCGGCCCAAGACCCGATCGCGCCGCCGGCGCCCCCGGCAGCACCTGCAGGATGATCGCGCGGCCAGGCAGCAGCGCGAGGACGCTGCCGAAGCCCTTTCGAGTCGAGCTCTCCAGCTCCCTGAGCTGCTGGAACTGGTTCGCGTCGAGGAAGACGCTGTGCGGGTCGAGCCGGCGAAGCATGCCCGGGATCGCGCCCTCGTAGATCGCCTTTTCGGGCGGGACCGGGTCGGCGGCCTGGCGCTCGACGGCCGCATACACCTCCATGAATCTCTTCAATTGCTGCGAGAGATCGTCGGGACCGGATGGCGGCGCGAGCAACAGCAAAGCCGGGATGAGACTTAACATCTAAGCTACCAGTGTACTTGATGGCCGCCAGCGGCCCCTCGCGGCGGGTTGCCGGGACCGCCCGGGCTGCGTCAAACTGATCGTGTGCCCGAATACTGCACCTGCGGCGCGGAGCTGCCACCTGATGCGCGCTTCTGCCACAAGTGCGGAAAGCCTCAGCGGGAAGAGCCGCATGTGATCGAGCAGCCGGAGCCGGCCCCGCAGGTGCTGACGCCGGCGCCCGCTCCGCCGGCCGCTTTCAGCCTGGCTCTGGCGCTCCGCACGGCGTTGCTGACAGCCGCGATTCTGCTCCTGCTCAACTTGCTGCTGGCCGAGGCCGGGCCTCTGTGGCTGCTCGTGGTCGGCTTTCTGGCCGTGTACTTCTACCGGCGGCGTCGTGGTGCGCTTTCGGTTCGCGACGGCGCCAAAGTGGGCTGGATCAGCGGGCTGATGAGCTTCGCGCTCTTCGGCATCCCCTATATCTACTTTGCCAGCCGCCCGGACTACATCGCGCTGATGCGCGACGAGCTCGGCCGGCGCGGCGTCTCGCCCGCCCTCCGGGACCGGATGCTGGATGCCTTGCAGATGCCGATGGGGGTGCAGGTGGTGGTGCTGCTGGCGACCTTTACGCTCCTTCCGCTGCTCGGGGGCTTGATCGGAGCGAAACTGCTCAAGAGGAGGAGCTGACAGCAGGCGGGGCGATCGGGGAGGGAACGTCTGTCGGGCTTATCGCCTTCCCGCACGGCTAGCGCACCCGCAGGCCGCCGGGGGCTGCCACGCGGTTGCCGCTCAGAGCTCTGGGGCCGGACGGAAATTGACCTGCAGGTCAGGCAGGTCGAGATCCTCGATGTAGGACTGCACCTCCGAGATCACGTCGCGGGTCGATGTCACCCAGACTTCCTGGATGCGGGCCAGAGCGGCCCGCCCGGAGATGCACGCCCGCGGGGGCGCCGCGCAACTTCCGACAACCATTGCCAGGCAAGCCGCCGCCACGCCCACGGCGTCCAGGTTCCTGCGTAGAGCTGCATGCAAAACACCCATTCCGGCCTCCTGTGCTGCCAGGTCCCAGGTCGGGCGGGCCAGCCCGGCCCCGGCGACCTCCTATAGCATTAAACGATCGGCGTCGCGTTCTGATACATGTCTTCATTGAAAAGAGCAGGCAAGCGCCCATCCAGACGCGGGATACGCCGTTTCAATCAGTTACGGACCGGCTTGAGACCAGGTGTCCGGTAGTGGAACCCGGGTGTGCGCCAGCGGACAGGGACCGAGGCTGCCGCTAGCCCGATCTTCTCACACCGTTCGAAGCGAGGCGCCGCGCGAGGCCGGTAGATTCAAGGCGCGCGACGGGGTGAGCCCGCAGGCGTACTTGAACAGTACGTCGAGGACTCACCCCGA
>JBEKLJ010000039.1:0-19316 GCA_050010255.1 Bryobacteraceae bacterium | reverse complement strand
GGCGGAGGGGCGGTGGTCGCTCCGGCTCGAGTTCGATGGGAGCCAGAACCTCGAATACGCGCACGTCTCACAGCGGGCGGCGGTCGAGCTGGGCCGGTGGCGCTTCGAGGCACGGCTGCGCACCGATGCGATCTCGACCGACGAGGGCCTGGGGTTCCGCATCTTCGACCCGGAGGCGCCCCAGCGCCTGGATGTCTTCACCGAACGGCTGACCGGCACGCACGAGTGGACGGCGCTAGCCGCGAATTTTGTCACCGGTCCTGCCACACGGTGGATTGAGGTGCGCGTAGTGCGTCGTGCCTCCCTGAAGTTCGACAACAAGCTGGGCGGCAGGGCCTGGATCGACGCGGTCGTGCTCCGCCGACCATAGCCCGGCCTCGGTGCCGCACCGGGGGTCGGGGCGTGGGTTGGCTGACGGGCGCTGGGTGCGCTCAGGGACCTGAGAGGTACGGTGGAGGCGGTTCAGCTCGGGAGATGCCCCAATTCCGCACCGCTACTGCTGTCACTGCGGCGGCAGTGACGAAATTGGCCACAGCAGCGCTGTTCGCCATGCGTGGGTTTTCTCGCAGGACAAACGCCTCGACCACGAGCGCCGTGCCGAAGCCGGCTGACTTCAGCAAGGCCCCGCGTCCGACAGTGAACCTCCCATCCGGGGCGCGGAGCAAGGGGTTGCCCTCGTATCTTCCGCGCGCAGATGCCACGTCCAGCGCGTTGGCTGCGACCACCATGGCAACGGACACCAGCCATAGCTTCTTGGACCGTTTGTGAGGCTCCGCGGCCTGGCACGGCCTCGAGAGCCCGATGAGCAGAACCGCCAGCAGGCAGACGGTGATTCCCCTCCTGTGTTGATCCATAGGCGCTTTCCCGGAGAACCTTCAGCAAGAACCTTGCTGTGCGAGATGCCGCTGGCGCTTCCGGAGAAGCGGTGAACAGCACCCTCACTAACGCTGATCGGTTAGAGAAGGAGCCTTGATTAGAGGAGGAGCCTTGATTAGAGAAGGAGCCTGGAGAGGATTTGTGCGGGCGGTTCGACCAGGCCACACAGGTTGACGGGACAGACATAGCGTGCGGCCGCGGGTCATCAGTCGAGGCGCTGCCGCCGCCCGGCCGGCCTTGAAGGCGCCCCGCTATCATGGTTTCTGACCGGAATGGACCGCCAGTCTCACCTCGACCTCCCGGGCGCTGCCCTCCTTTTGGCCGCCGCCTCCACCATCGCCGTGCTGTTTTCGATCGCGGTTTCACAGATCCTGCTGGGCGCGGCGGTCCTGGCGCTCCTTCTCAGCCGCACCAAGCTGCGGCTCCCGCCGGTGTGGGCGCCCCTGGCGCTCTTCATGGCCGGCACCGTGATCTCGCTCCTAGCCTCGGGCTATCCCGCGGCCGGGCTGCCGCAGATCCGGAAGTTTTTCGTCTACCTGACCCTCATTACGCTGTTTTCGACCGTGCGAGGGACCGCGCGCGCCCGCGCGCTGGTGTTGTGCTGGGTCGCCGCGGCCGCCGCCGGCGCGGGGCTGGCGCTGGTGCAGTTCGCCCGCAGGGTCTACGAGGCCCACCAGGCCGGAAGGCCGCTCTACGACTACTACCTAGGCCGGCGTGTCACCGGCTTCATGAGCCACTGGCAGACCTTCGGCGGCGAGCAGATGATTGTGTTGGCGCTGGTGGTGGCCTTCCTGATGTTTTCGCCGCGGGCGCGCGGCCGCGCGCTGTGGCTCGCCGCCGCGGCGGCGGCCCTGCTCGGCGTCGCGCTGGTCGTCGGCTACACGCGCGGGGTTTGGCTGGGCGCGCTGTGCGGGCTCATCTACCTGGTGTGGTGCTGGCGGCGCTGGCTGCTAGTCGCCTTCCCGCTGCTGGCGGCGCTGCTCTTGTGGGCCAATCCGGGCGACGTGCGGACGCGGGTCGAGTCTCTCTTTCGCCCCCGGGGCGAGGCGGATTCGAACCAGTTTCGCGTGATCTGCTGGCGCACCGGCTGGGAGATGATCAAGGCGCACCCGCTGCTCGGCGTCGGGCCGGAGCGGGTTAAGCCGAGCCTTGAAGCTTATTTGCCCGCGGACGTTCAGCGGCCGTTGCCGCTCGGCTATTACGGCCACCTGCACAACGTCTACATTCAGTACGCGGCCGAGCGCGGAGTGCCCACGCTGCTGGCGCTGGTGGCCGCGCTGGTAATTATGCTCCGGGACTACGGCCGCGCCCTCCGCCGCGCCGCGGCGGGACGCTCGGACGCACGGTTTCTTCTGCACGGCGCGGTGGCCGTCCTGGTGGCAGTCGCCATCAGCGGCCTGTTCGAAGTGAATCTCGGCGATAGCGAAGTGCTGACGCTGTTTCTGGCCGTGGTCGCGCTGGGCTACGTGGCGGTGGAGGAGGTGCAGCGTGCCTGATGCCGTTCGGAAACGCCCGACAGGCCGTTCCACCGGCTCGCGCCCCGCAGCCTCTGCGCCGGAGGCGCGCCGCCGCGCGGGTAGCGCTCTCTCTGGAAGGCAGATCATTCTGGCCGGCGGCTCGGGCGGGCTGGGCTCGGCGACGGCGGAAATGCTCGCCTCCGAAGGCGCCCAACTCATCGTCAGCTACCGCTCCAACGCCGCGCGCGCCCAGGCGCTGGCGGGCATCGCCCGGCTGATCCAGGCCGACCTGGCCCGCGAGGCGGACCGCGCGCGCCTGCTGGATCGAGCGCCCGAGCTTTACGGCTTGGTGGTATTCAGCGGCGATCCGGCGCGCGTCGCCGATCCCTCCCAGCTTGAAGCGGCGCTGCGGCGGTCGCAGGAAGTGAACTTCCTCGGCCCGATCCTGCTGGCGCGGGAGGCCGCCGCGCGCATGCGCGCCCGCAACACGCCCGGCGCAATCGTGCTGCTCGGCACCATGCAGGCGCTGGCGCCGTTTCCGGGTTCGACGGCTTACGCCGCCGCCAAGGCCGCCCTCGTCCACGCCGCGCGCATCCTGGCGCGGGAGTCCCGCGGCCCCGCCAACATCCGGGTGAACGTGGTCTCTCCGGGTGTCATGGCGGCGGGCATGGCCGAAGCCAGCATCGCCTCGGGCAAGTACGAGCGCTACCTCCAGGAGGGCGCCATCCCGCGCTATGGCACCGCCCTGGACGTGGCGCGCGCTGTGCGCTTCCTCCTGGAGCCGGACAACTACGTCACCGGCCAGGTGCTCACCGTGGATGGCGGCCTGACGCTGTGATGCAGGCCCCCGCTTCCCCCAAATTGGAGGCGAACTTATGAAACACCGCATCGCCCTGATCCTGCTCGTTGCCGTCGCTCTTGGCGTCTGCTCAAGCCTGACGGCGTACGCAAAGCCGCGTGTGATCGTGCTCACGGACATCGAGAATGAGCCCGACGACGCCCAATCGATGGTCCGGTTTCTTACCTATTCCAACCACTGGGACGTGGAGGCGCTGGTCGCGAGCACCTCCGTGCATCAGAAGGACAAGACCGCCGCGTGGCGCATCCGGGAGATCGTGGGCGCCTACGGGAAGGTCAGGGACAATCTCTTGAAACACGAACCGGGCTTCCCCGAGGCCGGCTACCTGCTCTCCATCATCAGGGAAGGCCGGCCGGCCTACGGCATGACGGCCGTGGGGCAGGGGATGGATTCACCCGGCTCGAACATGATCATCCAAGTGGTGGACCGCGACGATCCTCGCCCGGTCTGGGTACTGGTGTGGGGCGGCCCCAACTGCCTCGCCCAGGCGCTCTGGAAGGTCCGCGCGACGCGCTCGCCCGATGATGTGGACAGGTTCGTATCCAAGCTTCGGGTATACACGATCTCGGACCAGGATGACAGCGGGCCGTGGATCAGAAAGACGTTCCAGAATCTCTTCTACATCGCCAGTCCCGGGTTTCACGACGGCGGCGCCTATCATTACGCCACCTGGAGTGGGATCAGCGGTGACAAGTTTCACGGCCGGTTCGTCGGCGCCGACTTCAGCATCGTGGACAACCCCTGGCTCGACCAGCACGTCCGCAGCAAGGGGCCGCTAGGGGCGCAGCATCCGTTCACCAAGTTCCTGATGGAAGGCGACACCCCGAGTTTTCTTTATCTCGTCAACAACGGGCTGGGCGATCCTGAGCACCCCGATTGGGGCAGTTGGGGCGGGCGCTACGAGTTTTACACGCCGCGGACCCGGAAGTGGTTCCTCGAACCGGAAATCCGGCCGCTCTGGACCGACGCGGAGGACGAAGCCCTCGGCGTCGACGGCAATTGGCACACCAGCAACCAGGCCACGATCTGGCGATGGCGGTCGGCCTATCAGAACGATTTCGCCGCGCGGATGGACTGGACGATCAAGCCCTACGCGGAGGCAAATCACCCGCCGGTTCCGAGGCTCAATCACGCGGCCCGGCTCACCGCGAAAAGCGGCGAGCGCGTCAATCTCAGCGCCGAAGGCTCCACCGATCCCGATGGCAATGCTTTGTCCTACGAGTGGATCTACTATCGCGAGCCGGGCACGTTCGCCAGCAGCCGTCCGATCGCGATCGACGACATGAACAAGATCAACGCGCACTTCACCGCGCCCACGGTGACCAAGCCGGAAACGATGCACGTCGTCCTCGCGGTGACCGACCAGGGCACGCCCCCGCTCACCCGCTACCAGCGGGTGATCATTACGATCTATCCCTGATGTGTCATCCCCGGAGGATTCACTCAGGAGAATCTGGGTCTGGTCGTTGCTCGTCTGGATCGCCCTTGCGTGCTCCAGCGTCGCTGTTGCCCAGGCGCTGGCGGGCATCGCCCGGCTGATCCAGACCGCCCTGGACGTGGCGCGGGCAGTGCGCTTCCTCCTGGAGCCGGACAACTACATCACCGGCCAGATGCTCACCGTGGATGGCGGCCTGACGCTGTGATGCAGGCCTCCGTCCGTAGTCCCTACGCAGGAATGCGCATTTCTTGCGGCGGGCCCGGAGTCGGGATTATGCTCTCAATGGTGCGATTCGCTCCCATAGCGTTCGTGTTTTCCCTCCTGTGCGCAAGCTCCGCTGTGCAGGCGCAGCAGCTCGCTAGCCCGGTGCCGCATGGCTTCGTCAGGGTGACGGGCCCTTCAGCCGCACAGATAGTCCTCGAAGTACCCCAGCCAGTGGCGGCCGGCGACTCGATTTCGGTGAGAGTGGGTACAAATGGGGTGAAAATAGCCCTCGTCATGCCAGGCGGGCAGCGGATCACGGCCGAAAAGGCCGAGGCCGCCGGGCTGAACTGGTCGGAGGGGTACTACGAGCCGGAGGGCTCCATTTCGGAGTTGATCGACGGGTACTATGCCCCGCCGCTCCGCATCAAGGACAGCCGCTACGCGGAGATCGCCTTCCAGGCAGCCGGCGCCGCCGGCCGCTATGTCATCGAACTCACCTCTCCGGCGCTGAAGACACCCGCCACGGCGCGGGCGTGGTTTAACTCTCGGATGGACGACTACGCCCTGCTCATCGGCTTCATCCCTGGCGCCCGGCTCTCGAAGGCCTTTCCGCTCAACCCTTCGGCCAGCGTGTCGTTTGAGATCCAACGGGACGAGCAGCTCTGCGCGTTCGATATCGTGGTTCCGAATTCGAGTGTCAAGGTCTCGCTCACGCTGCCGGACGGGCATCTCCTCCGTCCGGAAACGCCGACCGAGAAGAAGTTCGCCTGGGAGACCATCGAGGCGGGTGGAAGCGGCGGCGCCCCTGGAGAGGGCTTCTCCCTGGGATCGGCGCTCGCGACCGCCGGCTCGTTGATGCCGGTTCCCGGAATTCACCACGTCATCTTCTTTGAGAAGGTGGCGGAGGGCAGGTACGAGATTCACGCCACGGGCGAGGGAATTGGCGGCGGCGAGTTGAGGGCCGCGTTCCTCCGTCTCCCCGGGCCTCTGGATAGGAAGAGGGTGATGGAAGCCCGGCTCCGCGCGCGCGGCGAAGTCAGACTGCGTCCCCAGCGCCTGCCACACACATGCTACGTCGGCGACAAACTCGACGTCGTAGTCGAGCTCCTGGGCGACGTGGGAGACGAGCAGCCTCGGTTCGAGCTCCGCAGCGAGCGAAGCGCGTTTTTGCGCGCCACCGATAGCGGGGTCCAGATGGCCCCTCCGGATCCTATCGAAACTACGCCGGTCCAGCTTGCGCGGGGCCCGGACGGCGCCTTTCACGGCACTGTGGCTCCAGCCAAGCCTGGCATGGTCCGCATTTCCGTCCGGGCTCGCGGGAAGACGGCCTCGGGCCTGCCTTTCACCAGCGAGGCTCTGATTGCCGACGGCAGCATCAACGTGAATCCGATCGTGGCGAGGTTCCTGTCGCTCGACGCCAGTGCCATCGACGTGGACGGCGACTCGAAGCTCGACCGGCTGGATGTCACTGCCACTTTGGACGTATTCGAACCGGGCGAGTATCAGATGGGCTTCACCGTCCGGGATGCCGCGGGCGCAAGGCTTCAAGCTCCCGGCAAGTTCGGCCCGCCGGCGCTCCACACGGGGCGCCAGAGTCTCACTGTCTCCCTCGCTGCCAGCCAGATCTGGACCGCGCTGCGCGATGGTCCATTGCAGATCGAGAACGTCGACATCTGGCGTACACACCGGTCCACGAGTCTTTGGGTTCGGGTTCCCACCGGCGGGGCGAGCTTCCGCACCGCCGCCTATCGCCGCGATCAGTGGAACCCTGGTCCCATCTACGGCGAGGACCATGTCAGCGTGCATGGAATCCGTCCGGCACCCTCGGGGCGCTTCCGCTTCGCCGAGGTGGAATGGGAAGTGACCACGCCCGGAGGCTCCTGCGAGTGGGAGGCTGTCCTCGATCGGTCCGCCAGCTCGCCAGGTGCCGAACTGCTCCGCTTGACCGCCACCGTCTCTGGCGGCCTCCCACCCGGCCGGACGAAGGTGAGTTTTGTATTCGATGGTGCCGCGATTGCCGTTCCCGGCGCGCACGATTGGCTTCTTCATGGCGGAATCAGCTGCGGGAAGGGCAGGGAAACGGCTCTGCGCTTCCACTTGAACGACGCCGCTCGCGGCTCCGTGACTCTGCAGCTCGACCCGGATCAGTACGAGCCCGCGCATGCGACGTTCCGGGTCCGGACCGCCAACGCGATGACTCACATCTCGGCAGGAAGCTCGGGATCGAACAGCGTTTACGCCGTGCACAGGAGTTCCGAGTCGGTTCAGTTCCGCGTGGAGCACGTCCCGGCGAAGGTGGAAGTCCGTCTTCTCGCTGCTTACGTCGGGCCACAGGTCGCGGGGGCCGACCTTCAGGTTGAGGCGGCGCCGGACGCCGCCGCCGGACGCTATTTCCTTGAAATCGCCGCGACATCCGGCGCCGAAACGGCCACCACCGAGCTGGTGCTCGACGTCACCGCTCCGTTGCCGACTGTCGCGGCAGTTTTCCCCGAGTGCAAGGGCGGCGATCTGGACATCACTTTCCAGTTCGCTGACAGTCCGGACCACCACCGTACGGTGGCGCTCAATGTCCGAAACCTCTCCCGGCTGACATGCACTCTGAAGTACCCTCGCAATGAGCCCTACCTTCCCACCGACAGTCAAGCTCCTGTCAAGGTTTGTCTGAGCTGCGGCCCCGGCGGCGTCTCCCGGCCCGCGAAGCCATTCGTCCTTGCGCCGGGCGCGGTGGTGCACAGGATCCATCGCTGGAAGACCGTGCCCGGGGGCGGGACTGCACAGCGATGCGTGCAACCGCACTTGTTGTACACGACGATAACCGAGGGGGGCTCGGCTTCCGTTCGGCTGGCATCGCCCAGTCTGCTCAGGAAGATATGTTCCGTTGTAGAGGTCGGCCCCTATTTGCCGGGACCCTTCGCGGAGAGCGTGCCGCCCAGGGTTCTTACTCTGAGCGCACCCAAGACTGCCTACTACTCGAGCGAGCGGGTGCGGCTACAGGTAACCGGCGATCGTCCGCCCGGCAGGCCTCCGGTTGACGGGCGTGCCTGCCCGACCTTGTTCCAACGCCACCGGTACCCGAACGGAGAGACGGATCTCGAGGAGATCGCGCGCAGCGACGGATTTCCATGCCGGGCCATACCCGGCGGAACCATGCCCTCGAAACCACGGCTAGCGATCGACTTCGATTCGGGCTATGCGGGGGTCTGGCGCGACCTGGGCGACCACACGGTCGAGGTTTTCGAGGTGGTCGGAGCCGGCCAACAGGGTGAGCTTCTGATGGCCTTCTCCAACAGCCTTCGCCTGCACGTCACCAGTGCCTCCAACATCGAGCGGGCATGGGGGCGGACAGTAGAGGGCGTGGCGGTGGGCGTCGCGCTGGACAAGAGCACGTACGAACTTGGGGAGGACATTCCGCTGCACATCGGCATGGAGAATGTTGCGGCGGTCGTTCCACTCTTTGGTCCGGACCCGCAATCGCGGCCCTGCGATATTGTCAGGATCGAAGTGCGGGATTCAGGCGGACAACTCGTCACAGTATCCAACCGCCCGCCGTGTCCCTCCTTTGGCTGGAACTGCCGGTTCACTTATGTGAAGGGCAAGGTGGTGCCCTTGGAGCGGACGCTCGTGCAGGAAGGGCTATTGCCCGCCCGTCCCGGCGCCTACACGGTGGTGGTAACGTGGAGTCCCTGCACTCGCCCGGTTGAATGCGGCAGCCCGGGAACTCTTGCTCCCGCGACCGGCCAGATTTGCGCGGTGGCGCAATCCGCACCAGTGACCTTCTATATCGTCGACCGTTGAGCGCCGGAACCCGAACCGGGGGAGTCTGATCGGGGCGAGAAGATTTGAAACTGCGCAACTCGCCAGACTCCCGATGAATTGCTTCCGGTCGACGCGGTTAGGCTTCCCAAAGAGGTTTGTGGACACGGTCGCACAGTGGCGGTCGCGGGGTGTTCTACCGCCAAACCTCCCGGTAGAGGCTCTTCAGAAAACTCAATCCCTTGGTAGCCAGTTCTTCAGGAGAGTCAGCCAGTTTCCGCCAGATGCAGCACAGCTTTGCGATCTTTTCCATATTCGGGTCGAACGATTCGATCGTGATGCATCCGTCGTACTCGATCGCTTTCAGGGCGTTGAAGAACTCAACCCAGGGGAACAGACCCGAGCCGGGTATGCCACGCTGGTTCTCGCATGCGTGGACGTATGCGAGATTCCCATTCGCCCGCAGAACTGCATCCCGGATGCTGTCCTCCTCCCGGATCATGTGGAACGTATCGAGATGTACTTTAACGTTCGGCAGACCCACATCCTCGATAAAACGCAGCGCGTCCGCGGTGATGTTGATGAAGTGGGACTCGAAGCGGTTTACCGGCTCAATGCCGAGGATGAGATTCGAATTCTGGCAGGCGTAGGATGCAATCTGCTGGTATCCTTCTACGGCCCAGTTCCATTCCTCTTCCGTTCGCATCCGGCCACTCAGGTATCCCCAGCCGCAGTAGATCATGCCGCCGAACACGCGGGCGCCCGCCTCGTTGCTGAGGTCAATCAGCCTCTTCGAGAACTCAATCCCCCTCCTGCGAACCTCTGGACTGGGCGAGATGATGTTGTATTCCAGTGGCATGCCGTATCCGGTGTTGATCGTGAGGCCGAGATCAGCCGCCACTGTTCTAACCTTCCGGGCGGGAAAGTTGTCCGGGTCAAAAGGGATGATTTCGACGGCGTCGAAGCCCATCCGCTTGCATTTCTCAAGGAGAGGCAGGTCCCTCTCGACAAAGGTCTCGTTGAAAAGCAGCGTGTGAATTCCGAATTGCATGGGACCTCCTCCCAAATCTATCGAGCTATGACTCCACGCCCTCTACTACTGACCGGTAAACCGAAATTTCCATTTTGGACTCCGACTCAAGTCGAATGTACACCCGCGCCCCTTCTCATTGGGCTCCCGGCTGCACTACGGTTCTGCTTGCGGATGGATTACGGGCGTCGGCCGCGGTTTTCCTCGGCCGACCGCGCCGGACGTCCTCGTCCGGCTTCCCGGACTGTCAACAGACAAATCTACTCCGCGCGCAGCGCAATCATGGGGTCGATCTTGGTGGTGCGGCGGGCGGGCAGGTAGCTGGCCAGGAGCGCGACCAGTATCAGGCACAACGCCGCCGCGGCGAAAACCGCCGGCTCGGCGATGCTCACCGGCGAATCGAGCGCGCCCGATAGGACCCGGGCGATCACGACCGTGGCCGCCATGCCCGCCGCCAGGCCGGTCATCGTCATGACGAGCCCTTGGCGCAGCACCATGCCGAGCACTCCGCCCCGCCCCGCGCCGAGCGCCATGCGGATCCCGATCTCGTGCGTGCGTTCGCTGACGGCATAAGCCATGACGCTGTACAGCCCGGCTGCTGCCAGTGCCAGCGCCAGAAGGCCGAGCGCCGAAAGCAGGCCCGCAGCGATCCGCTCGCCGAACAGGCCCGCCTGCGTGTAATCCGCCAGTGTCGCCAGATCGTAGAGCCCCTTGTTCGGGTCGAGCGCCGCCACCTCGCGCCGCAACGTTGCCCGCGCCGCGTCCAGGTCCCTGGCCCGGATGTAGAACATGTTGTTGTGGCCCGACCAGAACATCTGTCCGAACGACCCATAGAAGTAGGCCGTCGGACCCTCGGCGGGACTGCGATACTTGCTGTCCCTCGCGACGCCGGCCACTCTTGCCCACTTGCCCGAAACGCGCACCTTCCGGCCAACGGCGTCTCTCCCGCCGAAGTATTTTCGGGCCAGCGTCTGGTTCACGATGATAACCGTCTCGGCGTTGAGGTCGTCCCGCTCCGTGAAGTCGCGACCTTCGAGAAGCGGAATGTGCATGAGGCTGAAGTAGCCGGGAGCCACAATGGAGCGGGGCAGCGCAATGACCCCGCTCTGGTCCGCCTCCGATCCGAAGTCCTGGACCCGGTCCGTTGGCGCTCCGAAGATCGAGAGCGGCACGGAATCGCCGTAACTCACCTGATCGATTCCCGGGGTCGCTTCCAGACGCAGCCGTAGCGTGCGGCAGAACTGCTTCTCCTGATTCAGCGAGTACCCGTTTGTCGAGAGATAGAAATGCGCCACGAGCACGCCGCGCGGTTCGAAGCCGAGATTGACCCGGGCGAGCTTCTGGAACGTCCGAACCGCCAGCCCGGCTCCGATCAACGCCATCGCCGCTAGCGCCACCTCGGCAATCACCAGCGCTCCCCGCGCGCGGTGCGAGCGAGTGCCGGGGCTCCCGCCGCGCGCGCTTTCTTTCAGGGTCTCGTTCACATCGACGCGGCCTGCGTAGAGCGCCGGCAGGATGGTCGCGAGCAGCGCCGCACCTGTCGCGATCAGCACCGCAAACAGCAGGACCGTCCCGTTGGCCTGGGGATGCAAAAGCGGGTCTGCGGCGGCCCGGACCGTTGAGTCCAGAGACGGGAACACGCAGAACAGCGACTCTCCCATCCACTGCGCCAGGAGCACGCCGCCCAGCGCACCCGCGGCCGCCAGCCCCATTGCTTCCGTGAGCAGTTGCCGCACGAGCTGCCCGCGGCTGGCTCCCAGCGCGATGCGAATTCCAAACTCCCGTCGCCGGCTCACCGACCGCGCCATCAGCAGATTGGACACATTCGCGCACGCAATCAGCAGCACCAGGACGCACACCGCCGCCAGGATACGCAGCGGATTGCGCAGCGCTGACTGCAGCCCATACGACGCCTGCCACATCGGGAAGATATTGGCTCCGATGCCCTGGTGCGTATCCGGATACGCTGCCGCCATCCGGGCCGCCACAGCTCGCGCCTCCTGCCGCGCCTGCTCCACGGTGACGCCGGGTTTGAGGCGCAGGAGCACGTCCAGGAATCTCGCGTTCCGGTCGGAAGCGGCCCACGTATTCAGCGTTCCGGTCTGGATGATCATGCTCAGCGGAACCCAGACGTCGAACGCCGCGCCGCCCCACGTTCCGGCGAAGTCCGGGGGCGCAACCCCGACCAGCGTGTACTGGTGCCCGTTAATGCGCACGGTTCGCCCCACCGCGGCGGCATTCCCTCGGAAATACGTTCGCCAGAAGCGGTGGCTGATCACGGCGTACGGATAGGCGCCCTGCGTGTCGCGATCTTCCTGCGGCAGCAGCATTCGCCCCAGGAACGGCTTCACGCCCAGCACGGAAAAGAAATTGGCGGACACTACCTGACCCAGCACGCGCTGCGGGTGGTCCGGCGGCCCGATGGTGAAGAACCCGAAGTGCGATGCCACCACGCCCGAGGCCAGCGTCATCTGCCGCTCGAAGTCGCGGAAATCGGGATGCGGCATCTGGCCCAGTCTGGCCCCGTCCGGCGCAACGCCTTCGAGCGCCGCCAGTTGCTGCGCGTCCCGCACGCCCGGAATCGGGCGCAACAAAACCGTGTCAATCCACCCGAAGACCGTGGTATTGGCCGCGATGCCGAGCCCCAGCGTGACAATGGCGACCGCCGCGAACGCCGGGTTGCCCCGTAGAACTCGAAGTCCGAACCACAGGTTCTTCCACATATCGCACCAGGGGATCTGCAAGTCTCGGACCAACGGTAAACAGTTGATTCAAGTTGGCCGGCGGCGCGCCCGGTGTTCGATTCTGGGACCGCAGCGTGCGGAAGGGGACGGCGAGCAGGGCATTCTGCGGGATGGAGTCATTTTGCTGACCGAGCTTCAGGAGCACGGGCCGGTGGCGCTGACGGGGCGGATTGACAGCCAACTGCCGCAAATACAAGCGGTCCAACTGCGTGGAAGCCGCTCAGGACGGGCCTGTCGGCAATCCGTGGAGGCCGACTGTAGCAAAAACTCTAGAAAAGCAGGCAAGAAAGAGCCAGCGGTCCATCTGCAAGTCATGTTGTGTCAATAACTTACAAGGACATCGATTCGGAACCCCAAGCCAGCACGCTAGCCAGGCTGCGTCACGGCCAGATGCTACCTCACACTACCGATTCTGCCTGCGGACGGACTACGGGCGTCGACCGCGGTTCTCTTCGGCCGACCGCGCCGCCCACTCCGCCCCGGCTAGAATGATCATCGCGCCCAGGAAGCTCCACAGGAGGATGGTCACCGAACGGTAGAACGGCCCGTATTCAGCCTCCAGCTTGTATCGCCACAAGGGAAAAAGCAGAAGGTTGACGTACTTGAGCGCTTCCAGCGCCAGGCCCACGAAGATGGCCGGGAGCAGCGCGAACCGGACCGAAACCTTCGCGTTCGGCAGCCGCCAGTAAATCAGCAGGAGCATCAGCATCAAGACGGGCACCGCCGCCATCTTGAAGAACGTCTGCTCCAGGAACCTCCCGAAACCGGAGTCGCCTAGCAGACGCAGGTTCCAGCCCGAAAGCACGGTGGAGGCCAGGGCCAGGCTGCCGCAGGCGAAGATCAGGCCGAGGCTGACAATCTGATTCCGGACAAAGCTGCGATTCTTGGTGATGCCCCAAGCCTTGTTCAGCGCGACCTCGAGCGGCTCGAAGATGCCGTTGGCCGTGAAGAGCAGCAGGAACAGGGACACGACCTGGAACGTGCCGCGCGACTCGATGGCATGCCGCAGGTTCCGAAACATGAAGGCTGCCAGCGCGTTCGTGTCGGAGAGCTCGCCGGGGAAGTAGTCGCCCAGCACGATCCCGATCATGTTCAGGGTTGTTTTCCACCCCAGCACATCGCGGCAGACCGAGAAGATCACGATCAGAAACGGGAAGAACGAGAGCAGCACGTTGGCGGCGATGGAGAAACCGTAGACGTGGACCTCGGTCTGCATCCAGTAGCGGAAGGTGTGCCTGAGACGCCGCTTCAGGAAAGCGCGCAGAGGCTCGGGGGCCGGGAGGCCGTCGGCGGGCCGCTCCTCGAGGTCGAGCATCAGACCTTCAGGGTAGCGCGGCGCGCACGGTGCGGAGAAGGCTGTATCAAAAGACAACTTACGGGCGATCCTCGCCCCGGAACCCGCGGGCGCGCCACATTTGTCAAACTGCTACTGAGGCTCATATGCGATTCCGAAAGACGGTGGTTCTCCTGTTCCTTGCGCTTCTGGCCGCGGCCCAGGTTTCCGGCCAGCCTGCCGCCCCTGCGCCGCAAGGCGCCGCGGCTCCCGCCGAGTCCGGCCTCCCCGCCCCGCTGTCGGGCTTCTCGGACTCCGGCACGTTCTACCTCTACGTGAACGAGGACCGCGTCGGCACGCTGCGCTTCAAGTGGCAGCCTGACGGCTCTTACGAGAATGAGGCCACGATTTCGCTCGGCGGCCAGAGCGTGACCTTCAAGACCGCCGTTGCGCCGGACCCAGACGGCCGCTGGGTGAAGCTGTCCATGGACGCGCCGACGGGGCCGGTCCAAACCGTGCGCGAGGGAGCGACCGCGCGCCGCACGCGGAAGGACAAGACCGACATCATCACGATCAAGCCCGAGTCGCGCCTGTTCGACAACTACGGGCCGGCGCTCATGAGCCAGGCGGTGCGGCTCTACGACCGCGCCCAGGGCGGGAAGCAGCAGTTCCCGCTCATCATGGTGCCGGGCTCGCGTCCCCTCGACGCCTCGCTTGAGCTCCGGGACAGGGTGGAGCGCAGCATCGCCGGGCGCGATCTGGAGCTGTACCGCTATACCTACGCGCTTCCGGGCGTGGACGTCATACTCTGGGCCGATCGCGACGGAAAAGTCTATCTCGGCGATGTGCCGGCCCAGCACGCCGCTTTCGTGCGGGAAGGCTACGAGGCGCTGCGGCAGGCCGAAACGGTGGACCCGATGCTCTCCCAGCCGAAGTACGAGGTCAAGCGCGAGCGCAATGTCAGTGTCCCGATGCGCGACGGGGTGAAGCTGGCCGCCGACATCTACCTGCCGCAGGCCGACGGCCGGTTCCCGGTCATTCTGGTGCGCACGCCTTACCAGAAGGACATGCTCGAGCTTCAGGCGCGATACTACGCCCGGCGGGGCTATGCGGTGGCGGTCGAGGACTGCCGCGGGCGCTTCGCTTCGGGCGGGATTTGGGAGCCCTTCGTCAACGAGCCGCGGGACGGCTACGACACCATCGAGTGGCTGGCCAGACAGCCCTGGTCGAATGGCAAGGTGGGCATGATCGGCGGCTCCTATGTCGGCTGGGTCCAGTGGTGGGCCGCGCGCGAGCGGCCGCCACACCTGGTGACCATCATCCCGAACGTCGCGCCGCCCGACCCGCTCTATAACATCCCTTACGAGTACGGGACGTTCTTCATCCTGGGCGGCATTTGGTGGGCCGACATCCTGGAAAGCCGCGCGACGGCGGACCTCTCCGGTGTCGCCCTGAGCAGGATCGGTGAGAAGAAGTACCGCACGCTGCTGAACTCGCTGCCCGTGATCGAGCTGGACAGAGCGGTGCTGGGCAAGCAGAACCCCTACTGGCGGAAGTGGATCCAGCACCCGGTCGAGGACCCCTACTGGCGGCAGGCCGCGTTTCTGGACCGCCTGCGGGAAGTCCGCATCCCGGTCTTTCACCAATCTGGCTGGTTCGACGGCGACGGCATCGGCACCAAGCTGAACTATCTCCGTATGCGGGAAGCTGGCCACCCGTATCAGAAGCTCGTCCTCGGCCCGTGGGGCCACACCGACACGGCCGGGCGAAGGATCGACGAGCGCGACTTCGGCCCGCAGGCCATCATCGATCTCCAGCGGGACTACCTGCGGTGGTTCGATTACTGGCTCAAAGGAATCGATAACGGAATCGCCAGGGAGCCGCTGGTGAGCATGTTCGTCATGGGCACCAACAAGTGGCTGCGCGGCGAGACCTACCCGCTGGCCGCGACCAGGTTCACCAAGCTCTACCTGGCCAGCGGCGGGCAAGCCAACACTTCGCGGGGCGACGGCAGGCTGACTCTGGATGTGCCGGCCGGCGCAGCTTCCGACAGGTACGTCTACGATCCAGCGGACCCGACGCCCGACCCGCGGTTCGACGAGACCACCGAGGAGCAGGACCGGCAGGTCAGATCGGTCGAGCAGAAAAAGAAGGAAGCGGAGGCGTACCACGAGAGCGTCACCGCCCAGCGGCGCGACATCTTGGTCTACCAGACCGAGCCGCTCCAAAAGCCGCTCACCTTTGCCGGCCCGCTCTCGGCGGTGCTCTATGCCTCCTCCTCGGCACGCGACACGGACTGGTTCGTCAGCCTGGTGGAGATCGAAGCGGACGGCAAGACCTTCTGGCTGGCCACTGGCAAGGTACGTGCCCGGTACCGCCGGAGCATGAGCCGGCCGGAGTTTCTCAAGCCCGGCCAGGTCTACGAGTACCAGCTCGATCTGTGGCACACCGGGATCACGATTCCCGCAGGCCACCGGTTGCGGGTGGAGGTCGCCTCGGCCCTGTTCCCGAACTTCTCGCGCAACCTGAACACCGGCGGCCATAACGAGATGGAGACGAAGCACGTGCCCGCGCAGCAGACCGTCTACCACTCGCCACAGTACCCCTCGCACGTCCTGCTGCCGGTGATCCCGGCCGAGGAGCTGAACAAGTAGGGGCGTCGCTCATGCCGCCCGCCCGCGGCGCCAGCGCGGCCGACACCCGCGCCTGCGCAGGCACGAGAGAACTCAGACTCCCTTAAGATTCCGGCGGCATCCGGCAGAACCGGTAGAATAGGACCCAGGAGGATCCACGGGAATGACAGCGAGGGAACGGATGACGTGGCTGCTGATCGGGGTCGCGGTCGGCGCAGGCATTGCCCTGCTTTACGCCCCCAAGTCTGGGAAAGAGACCCGCAAGCTGGTAGGCCGCAAGGCCGCGGAGGCGCGCGACGCTGTCCTGGAGACGGGCGAACAAGTTCGCGACACTCTGGTGGAGACCGGCGAGCGGATCGCGGAGGCCGGCCGCGGAGCCTACCGCAAGGGAGCCGGCATCGCCAGCGACGCCGCCACGCGCGCGGCCGGGCTGGTGGAGCTGGGCCGGCGGGCGGTCAAGGGCTGAGCTGAGACGAAGCGCCTGCCGCGAGCGGACTGCGCCGGACAGCGGGCCGATCTGAGCGCGGTTTAGGCGCCAGCTAGCAGGAGGTGAACAATGAGCGCGGGTACCACTGTATCTCGTGAAGCGTTGCCGCCGTTTGTGAACGAGGCCTGGATGGATTTCACGCAGCCTGAAAACCGCCAGGCCATGGAGCAGGCCCAGGCCCAGGTGCGAGCCCAGTTCGGCCGTGAGTACGCGCTCTGGATTCACGGCGAGGACGTTTGGACCGCGCAGAGGCTCGAGTCCCGTGACCCCTCGAGCCCCGAGCAGATCGTTGGCCTCCACCAGAAGGCGACGCCGGAGCTGGCCGGCCGCGCCGTGGAAGCCGCCGACAGTTACTTCCCGGAGTGGAGCCGCACGCCGGCCGAAGAGCGCGCCGCCATGCTGCTGCGCGCGGCTGCGCTCCTGCGCGCGCGCAAGCTGGAGTTCGACGCCTGGCTGGTCTACGAGG
Source organism: Bryobacteraceae bacterium (assembly GCA_050010255.1). Classification (GTDB taxonomy): domain Bacteria; phylum Acidobacteriota; class Terriglobia; order Bryobacterales; family Bryobacteraceae; genus JBEKLJ01. The sequence continues at coordinate 2,096 of JBEKLJ010000039.1, read as the reverse complement.
CTGGCAAGACCTGGCCCGAGGCCGAGGCCGACGTCTCGGAAGCGATCGACTTCTGCGAGTACTACGCGCGGGAGATGCTGCGCCTGGCCGGGCCCCAGCCCGTGCACCAGTTCCCGGGCGAGCGGGATCAGCTCGTCTACCTGCCGCTGGGAGCGGGCGTCGTCATCTCGCCCTGGAATTTCCCGCTGGCGATTCTCGTGGGCATGACGACGGCCGCCCTGGTCACCGGCAACACCGTCGTCATCAAGCCGTCGAGCGACACGCCGACCATTGCCGCGAAGTTTGTCGAGGTGTTGCGGGAGGCGGGTTTCCCGGGGCGCAGCTTCTGCCTGCTGATTGGCAGCGGCGCGTCGGTGGGCGACATCCTCGTGCGGCACCCCAGGACGCGGTTCATCTCCTTCACGGGCTCGAAGGAAGTGGGCCTGCGCATCAACGAGCTCGCCGCCCGGCCGCAGCCCGGGCAGATCTGGATCAAGCGGGTGGTGGCCGAGATGGGCGGCAAGGACGCCATCATCGTGGACCTGGAAGCCGATCTGGAGAAGGCCGTGGACGGCGTGCTGGTCTCCGCTTTCGGCTACCAGGGGCAAAAGTGCTCGGCGTGCTCGCGGGCCATCGTGGACCAGGCGGTTTACGACGAGTTCCTGGGCCGGCTGAAGAAGAAGGTGGAGGCCATTCGGGTCGGCCCGGCGGACCAGCCCGAGAATTACATGGGCCCGGTGATCAACGAGAGGGCATTGCTGTCGATCTTGGGCCATATCGAGATCGGCAAGCGCGAGGGCAGGCTTATCACCGGCGGCGCCTCAGCCCCTGGCAACGGGTACTTCATCCAGCCCACCATCATCGCCGACGTGCCGAGAGAGGCCACCATCTTTAGGGAGGAGATCTTCGGCCCGGTGTTGGCGGTGACCAAGGCCCGGGACTTCGATGAGGCGCTGGAGCTGGCGAACTGCTCCGAGTACGGCCTGACCGGCTCGGTTTACACCAACAATCGCGAGAAGATCCGCCAGGCCTCCGAGCAGTTCTTCACCGGCAACCTCTACTTCAACCGGAAGTGCACGGGGGCCATGGTGGGGGCGCACCCGTTCGGCGGGTTCAACATGTCCGGCACGGATTCCAAAGCCGGCGGGCCGGACTACCTGATGCTGTTCCTCCAGGCGAAGTCCATCGCGGAGAAGCTCACCTGAATCTTCACCGCCTCCAGGCGGAGAAGACCAGGGCGGCGGCCAGCAGAACCAGCGGCAGGCCCAGCGAGGAGGCGCGCCGGAATCGCGCCAGGCGGGCCTCCCACCCCGCCAGGGGCAGGCTGGCCACGACCAGCAGCGTGCCCGCCAGGGGAGGCAGCAGCCACGCCAGCCAGCCCGCGGCCACAACGACGGCGGCCGGCACGGTGAGCCGGCGCAGCGCTTTGGCGTAGCTGCGCGAGGCGCCCAGGGCGCGCGCCAGCGCCGCGGCTGCCAGCCACACTGGTGGAGCCGCCCACGCCGGCCGGATGATGGCGGCCGAGGCGAGCGCGACCAGGGCAACACCGGTCCACGGCGCAAACACGGGCATCGAGCGCACGCCCCGTTCGCCGGCTGCCGGTGGAGCATGCACGCCCCGTGCTGCGGTTGACGGCACCCGGATATGGTAGTATGAATCTGCCCCGATGCGAAGGGGACCAAGAAGTCATCAGTTCAGGGTCAAGTCTGATTGACGTGGCGAAAAAGGGTGCGCTTCGGCGCACCCTTTTTCCATCTCCGACCGCTATGCTGTCCAGGAGGAGGCACCATGCTCGTCGTTCATGTCCACGCCCGGGTCCAGCCCGAGTACGTCGAGGCATTCAGGCTGGCCACGATCGAGAACGCCCGCAGCAGCGTGCGCGAGCCCGGCATCACGCGGTTCGACGTGGCCCAGCAGGCGGACGACCCCACGCGGTTCGTTTTGGTCGAGTGCTACCGGACGGCTGAGGCGCCAGCGCAACACAAGGCGACGTGGCACTACCAGACCTGGCGCGACGCGGTGGCGCCGATGATGGCCGAGCCGCGCTCGAGCGTCAAGTACTCCAGCGTCTTCCCGGACGACGCCGCCTGGTAGGCCGTGATGCGCTTCGAGTTCGC
>JBEKLJ010000038.1:0-19522 GCA_050010255.1 Bryobacteraceae bacterium | reverse complement strand
AGCGCCGTGAGCACGGCCTTCGGCTTGAGCGACGGAAGCCTGGTGCTCATGCGGTCTTGAGCGCGACCAGCACTTCCTCTTTGACAGGATCGAGCGGGAGCCTCTTATCGATGGGAATAGGCTCGCCGTCTTTGATGAGGCTCTGCAAGTAGGCGCGAATCGCGTCCTGGGCCATCGCCCGCGCTTCCTCGAGCGTGTCGCCCTCAGTGACCAGCCCGGGCAGCGCCGGGCACCGCACGATGTAACCGCCTTCCTCGGCAGGTTCGTAGAGCACCGTGTACCGCAATTGCTCGCTCAGCGCCATCAGCATCCATTATCCCACCGCGTGCGTCGGGTTACGGCAACCCGTGTTCCACGGCACACAGACGTCGCGGCATCCGCGTTGGCGGGGGTATAGCCCGCTAACAGCGGCGAGGATCGTCCTTCGATGGAGACCGCCTGAGCCAGCCCGCCGGCTCGCGTGACCACGACCACCTCATCGTGGTACACCATATGTAATCCCACTATGGCGAGCCCAGTTCTTCTCGAATCCAACCTCGAGGGCGTGGAGCGGATCGGCCGCGGGAAGGTGCGGGACATCTATAGCGTCGGGGAAGACCGCCTGCTGATCGTGGCGACGGACCGCATCTCCGCCTTCGACTACATCCTGGCCACCGGCATCCCGGACAAGGGCCGCGTGCTCAACCAGCTTTCGGTGTTCTGGCTGGGCTTCCTCCAGGACGTCACGCCGACGCACTTCCTCACCGCCGACGCCGGCGAGTACCCAGAGGCGCTCCAGAAGCACCGCGGCCAGCTCGAGGGCCGCTCGATGCTGGTAAAGCGGGCACGGATGACGGACGTGGAGTGCGTGGCCCGCGGATACCTCTCCGGTTCCGGCTGGAAGGAATACAAGACCCACGGCACGGTGTGCGGCATCCGGCTGCCCGAAGGGTTGCGGGAGAGCGACAAGCTGCCCGAGCCGATCTTCACGCCGTCCACCAAAGCGCAGACGGGCCACGACGAGAACATCCCGCTCGAAGCCGTGGCCGGCCTGGTGGGGGCGAGCCTGGCCGCGCGCCTGCGCGACCTGACTCTGGCCATCTACCGGAAGGCGGCCGACTACGCCGCTGGGCGCGGGGTCATCATCGCCGACACCAAGTTCGAGTTCGGCTTCGTCGGCGCTGAGCTGGTCCTGGCCGACGAAGTGCTCACGCCGGACTCCTCGCGCTTCTGGCCGCGGGAAACGTACCGGCCCGGCGGCGCGCAACCGTCCTACGACAAGCAGTACGTTCGCGACTACCTCGAGTCGATCCACTGGAACAAGCAGCCGCCCGCGCCGCCCCTGCCGCCCGAGGTCGCGGCCAGGACGAGCGAGAAGTACAAGGACGCTTACCGCGCGCTAACGGGCCGCGCGCTCTGAGGAGGCCTTATGAGCTGGCTCGACGTCGTGCTGGGCCTGATTCTGCTGCTTTCCGTCATCGAAGGTCTGAAGAAGGGCTTCGCACAAACCTTCATCGGCTTCGTCGCGGTGATTCTCGGCATCTTCTGCGGCCTGTGGTTCTACGGAATCCCAGGAGGGTTCTTCGCGCGGTTCATCGGCCCGAAGCACCTGGCAAACCTGCTCGGTTTTGTGTTCGTCTTTATCGTGGTGGTTGTGGTTGGCGCGGCCGTTGCGGCCCTGCTCGAGAAGCTGATGAAGCTGGCGCGCCTGACGTGGCTGAACCGGCTGCTGGGAGGGGCCTTCGGGATTGTCCGCGGCGTGCTGGTCGGCGCGGCCCTCGTGCTGGTGCTGATGGCGTTCTCCTCGAAGCTGCCGCCCGAGTCGGTGGCGGGTTCGCGGCTGGCGCCCTACGTCATGGGAGCGGCCAGACTGATGGCGGACGCCGCGCCGCGCGAGGTTCGCGACGGCTTCCAGCGCAGCTACGAGAAGCTCCTGAAGATCCTGGAGGAGCACGGGCGCAAGCCCGACCAGCAGGCGCTCTAGCACGCCTCCAGCCAGGGATGAGCCGCGTGCCGCGCCGGGATCCGCTCGAGAGTGAGCCCCCGCCGCCGCGTGGCCCGGCCGTGCGTCACGCCATCAGCTTTTCGGACCGAGGGCAACCACGAAGTAGTGCGCGCGGGTCGTCCCGGCGTTGCGCAGGCTGTGTTCCTCATTCGAGCTGACATACACCACGGAACCAGGGCTCAGCGTCGTGCTCCGTCCCGCAATGGTAAATTCCACCGTCCCCGCGCGGACCATGATCAGCTCATCGTCAAGGTGGTGGTGAGACGCATGGGACGGCAGACCGGGAGCGAGCTCGGTAGCGTGCATTTCGATCGGGTAACCGGTGTGCGTTTGGCCGTCCAAGATGGCGCGCGAGCGGTTGGGTCCGTTCTGCTGGACAGGCAGGTCCTCGAACACGTAAGTCCGGGACGCCAGGGCCGGCTCTTGCTTTTGCGCCGCCGCACTGGCGGTGGCCAAGGCGGGCAGCAGCATGCCCAGTTCCCTGCGCGAGCATTGCATGGTTGATCTCCTCGAGAGCCTCTCTGACCGCGATTTGCAGTATACACCCGGGCGTGCGCTCGCTCGGGCCGTAATCTGTCGGCAGGAAGGCGCATCCGGAGGAAGAAGAGCTGTGACAAGACGCGGTGTCTGCTGCCGGTATTGGTATGCTCTTGACATGGCCCCTCGCCTGCTGACACCCCTGCTACTGCTTTGCACGCTCATCCACGCGCAAGCGCCGCCGGCGCCGCCCGCGCTGAAGATTCCGCCCGCCGCGCAGTCCGGCCCCGCATTCGACGCCGAGGCCGCCACCAGGGCTTATCTGGCGACGCTCACTCCGGAGAAGAAGGCCCGCTCCGACGCCTACTTCGAGGGCGGCTATTGGCTGATCCTCTGGGACTTCCTCTACGGTGCGGGGGTTTCGATCCTTCTGCTCGCGACGGGCTTTTCCGCCCGCATGCGCGATATTGCCGAACGGCTCACGCGGCGAAAACCGCTGGCCACGTGGCTCTACTGGGCGCAGTTCTCCATCGCGTTATTCGTGCTCGGGTTTCCGCTGGCGGTCTACGAGGGGTTTCTGCGCGAGCACCAGTACGGACTGTCGAACCAGACCTTCGGCGCCTGGTTCGGGGACCAGTCGAAGCAGCTTGGCCTGGCCATTGTGCTGACCGGCATCGCTGTGGTGGCGCTCTTCGGGATTGTCCGCCGCCTGCCCAAGACGTGGCACATCTGGGGGGGCGTGGCGGCGGTTCTGTTCCTGATGGTCTCCATGCTCATCTACCCGGTGTTCGTTGCGCCGATGTTCAACAAGTACACACTGCTGGCGGACGCCCGCATTCGCGATCCGATCCTGCGCCTCGCGCGCCAGAATGGCATCCGCGCCACCGCCGTGTACCAGATGGACGCTTCACGGCAGAGCAAGCGCGTGAGCGCGAACGTCAGCGGCTTTCTCGGCACGGAGCGTATCACGCTCAACGACAACCTGCTCAACCGCTGCTCGCCGCAGGCGGTCATGGCGGTGATGGGCCACGAGATGGGGCACTACGTTCTGAACCATGTGTACAAGATGCTTGGCTTCCTGGCGATCATCGTGGTGCTGTTCTTTGCGGGCCTGCGGTGGGGACTGTCGCGGTCGCTGGCGCGCTGGGGCGGTCGATGGAGGATTCGCGACCTTGGCGATCCGGCCGTGCTCCCGCTTGCCGTTCTGATCCTGTCGGTTTTTTCCTTCGTCTACACTCCGATCGACAATACGCTGGTCCGCACGCAGGAATACGAGGCGGATATCTTCGGGCTCAATACCGCCCGGCAGCCCGACGGCTTCGCAGAGGCGGCGCTGCTGCTCGGTGAATACCGCAAGCTCGAACCGAGCCCGCTGGAGGAGTACCTGCTCTTCGATCACCCGAGCGGGCGCACGCGAATCTATTCGGCGATGCGTTGGAAGGCGGAGAACCAGTGCCTCGCCGACGCCGTCAACCCCTGCGGGCGCTAGCCAAGACCCGGGTTTCTGATACTGGGGAAAGGGGTCGCCGCTGGCAATGGATCTCATCATTTTCGACCTGGACGGCACGCTGATCGACTCGAAGCTGGACCTGGCGCACTCGGTCAACGCCGCGCGCGCGCAGTTCGGCATGGAGCCGCTGGACCTGGACATCATCGGCGCCTATGTGGGCAACGGCGCGGGGGTGCTGATGCGGCGGGCGATGGGGGCGGAGATGAGTGAAGAGGACGTGGAGAAAGCGCTCCAGTGCTTCCTGGACTACTACGACGCGCATAAGCTGGACCACACCCGCGCTTATCCCGGCATCCCGGAGGCCCTGGAGGAGCTCGACCGCAACGGCGTCCGGATGGCGGTGCTGACCAACAAGCCCGTGCGCTTCTCCACGCGGATCCTGGAGGGGCTCGGCCTGGCGCGCTACTTCGCCCGCGTCTACGGCGGGAAGAGCTTCGGGGAGCGGAAGAAGCCGGACCCGATCGGGGTCGAGACGCTGGTCGAAGAGCTGGAAGTGACGCGCGAGCGCACCCTGCTGGTGGGCGACAGCGCGGTGGATGTCCGCACGGCGCGCAACGCCGGCGTGACGGCCTGCGGCGTCACCTGGGGATTCCAGCCGGAGAGCTTCGCCGAGGACCCGCCGGATATGATGGTGCATCGGCCCGAGGAGCTAGCCCGGGCCGTCATCGCCGAGCGAAAGATTCGAGGTGCATTGAAATCATGACCTGCAAGCCGGGCACGAAGGCCCCCGCCACCGGCATATACTGGTGCAGCGTCTGCAAGACGCCGGCCGTGTTCACCCGGGGCGAGGATCTGCCGGAGTGCAAGAACATGTGCGGCCGCTGCCGCTGGGAGCTGGTGAGGACCACCGAGGAGCCGGCGGCGCCAGAGGACTAGCCCGCATTTCTCACCCACAACCTGCTGCGGCGCGCGGCGGCGCCGCGGGTCCTCGGCCGGCATAACGAACGTACGTTGAATAGAGCTCGTACGTACGTGCGAATCAAGCGCCCAGCTCGCGCTCGATGGCGGCGGCGATGCGGTTGGCCGCCGCTTCCACCTCTCCCAGTTCGGGGCCTTCCACCATCACCCGGGCCAGAGGCTCGGTGCCCGAGTATCGGACGAGCACCCGGCCGGCCTCACCGAAGGCCAGCTCAGTGGCGCGGATCGCCTCGGTGACCGCCGGCAACTCCTCGAGCGGCCGCCGCACTTTCACGCGGACGTTGACCAGGCGCTGCGGGTAGACCTCCAGCTCGGCGGCGAGCTCGTCCAGGTCCCGCCCCTGCTCGAGCATTATCTCGATGACGCGCAGCGCGGTCAGCAGGCCGTCGCCGGTGGTGCCGCTCTCCAGGAAGATCACGTGGCCGGATTGCTCGCCGCCCAGCACCGCGCCCGAGCGCAGCATCTCCTCGAGGACGTACTTGTCGCCGACCGGCGTCCGCAGCAAGCGGATGCCCCGCGCCGTCAGGGCGCGCTCCAGGCCCAGGTTGGACATCACCGTGGCGACCACAACGGGCTGGCCGCCGGGTCCCGAGAGCCGCCCCAGCGCAAGCAGGCGGCGGGCCGCCATCAGCAGCACAGCGTCCCCATCCACGATCCTGCCGCGGCGGGAAACGAACATCGCCCGATCGGCGTCGCCGTCGAAGGCCACGCCGAGGTCCGCGCCCTCCGCCAGGACCCGCTCGCGCAGCCCCTCGACATGCAGCGTGCCGCAGCCCAGGTTGATGTTGCGGCCGTCGGGAGCGCAGCCCATGGCCCTCACACGGGCGCCCAGGCTCGCGAGCAGGCCCGGCGCGAGCGCACTAGCGGCGCCATTGGCGCAATCGACGATGACTTGCAGTCCCTCCAACCGCCGCTCCATGGTCGAGACCAGGAAATCGACATAGTGGCGGTCGAGACTCGGGTCTACCGCCAGCGGGAACGGAACCGGCTCCAGGCCGCTTTCCAGCAGGGCAAACATCTCCTGCTCGATGACCTGTTCCTCGGCATCGGGCAGCTTGTAGCCGGAGTGGCCGAAGATCTTGATGCCGTTGTCGCGGTAGGGGTTGTGGGACGCCGAGATCATCACCCCGGCGACGAAGGAGTTGGTCCGCGTCAGATAGGCCACGCCGGGCGTCGTGGCGACCCCGGCGAAGCGCACGCGCACGCCGCGGCGGCTCAGGCCGCCAGCCACCTGCGCGGCGATCCAGGGGCCGGACTCGCGGGTGTCCATGCCGAGGACGACCTCGGGCTGCGCCGCCAGCCGCACGGCCACGCTCCCCAGCGCCATCCCCAGCGCATGCACGGTCTTCGAATCCAGTGGGAATTCCCCGGCCAGCCCCCGCAGGCCGTCAGTGCCGAACAGTCGCCCCGCCATCGGAAACGGCGCCTCCCTAGCCCGATCTTCTCACACGCCTTCGGCTGCGGCTTGCGGGAGGCCGGCATCTTCTGCGTTGCGCTCGGGGTGAGTCCTCAATCCGTTACGGACCTGCGGGCTCACCCCGTCGCGCGCCTTGAATCTGCCGGCCTCGCGCGGCGCCTCGCTTCGAACGGTGTGAGGAGATCGGGCTAGTCGAGCTTGGCCACGGTGACGGTTACCTCAACCACAGGCGACGCCACGAAATGCACTTGCGGATCCGGGATGAACGCGGAGACCTGAAACTTCGCGCTGCCCAGGACGCGGGACACATCCAGCGGGTCGGTCTCGACCCAGGCGATCTGTCTCACGCGGCTCTCGGGGCCGGCGATCTTCAACACGCCCGGCCGGGCTTCGGCGGCCACCACGCGGTATCCCGGCGGCGGGTCCGTCAGAAAACGCACTTTCACGGCGGCGTTCGCGGTCCCGCGGGGCTCGAAGCGCAAGCGCACCTGGGCCGGCACCACGCGAATCACGCGCACGCCCCCCGGCAGGTCGATCTGCCGGCGGTCAATCAGGAAGGTTCGCTCGCCCGGCGCCTGCACCCCAGCCAAGTCCAGCACCACCGCCCTGCCGGAGAGATCCAGCCGGCGCAGCCGGGCCTTCGGCCCGCTGATCTCGACCTCGACGCGCCGCGGCGCTTCCCAACTCACCTCCAGATCCGAGGGCGCGTTCTCGCACTGGATGGGAAGGCCGACCGACATGGTCAACTCGGGGCTGCGCACGAAGATCAGCCAAAGCACGAATGCCGCGGCCAGGGCCGCCACCCGCAAGGCCAGCTTCTCCCAAGCCTGCCGGTTCATCGTGGCCCCGCCCCCGGGGATCTCTCCCCGGCGTCGGCCGTCCCGGCATCCCAGCCCGGCTCGCGCAGCGCCGGTTCCCGGTCCTCGCGCCGCTTGCGGCCGAAGTGCTTGGCCAGACGCTCGGCCACCCGGCTCAAGGAGACATCCGACTCCAGCTCACCGAAGGCCGCCAAGGAAATTCGCCCCGTCTCCTCGGAAACCACCAGCGCCAGGCAGTCGGCCTCTTCGGTGATCCCAACGGCGGCCCGGTGCCGCGTGCCCAGCTTGCGCGCCAGCAACGGGTTCATGCTCAACGGCAGGAAGCACGCCGCGGCGGCCACCCGGTCACCCTGGACGATCACTGCGCCGTCATGCAAAGCTCCGCCGGGCTGGAAGATAGAGAGCAGCAGGTCCCGCGAGAGGTTTGCGTTCAGCGCCACGCCGCTTTCGACAAAGGTCCGCAGGCCGGTGTCGCGCTCCAGCGCGATCAGCGCGCCAATCTTCTGTTGTGCCATCCGGCCGAGCGCCAGAAGGATGTCATCCGCGGATTCGCGCCGCTGGAGGCTCCCGCCCAGGCCGAGCCAGCGGCGCCGGCCGATTCGCGCCAGCGCCCGCCGGATCTCCGCCTGGAAAAGCACGATCACGGCTATGGCCGTGTAAGGGGCGGCCGCGGCGAGGATCGCCACTAGCAGCTCCAGGCCCGCCCAAACCGCAACCGCGTAAACCAGCAGCAGGACCCCGAGGCCCAGGAGCACCTGCGCCGCGCGGGTGCCCTTCACCACCAGGATGAGCTGGTAAATCAGGAAGGCCACGACCAGGATGTCGATGACCGCAGTGAGAGTAAGCTTTGGAACCCAGTTCGTCAGTGGCAAGAGGGATGCGGGCATCGTCTGGCTCAGCAACCGCCAACCGCGGCTGCGTACCTCATTATCGCAAGGCCGCCGGGCTGAGGGCGACATTCAAGAGGGGCAAAAGGGCAAATCCCGCACCCGCCCCGCCGCAGCAGTCGCGTGGCACCGAGAAGGCGGCCCTCAGGGCCCTGGCGGCGTGTCCGCGACCGTCAAGTTCTTCTCGTCGAAGTAGAGGACCTTGCCCTGGCGGTAGGACATCACGGCCATGGTGATGAGCACCTGGGCGCGCGCCGCGGTCTCGACGTCGAGTGTGGGCTTCTCGCGGGTGCGCATCGACTGGAGGAAGTTCCGCACGTGGTCATACATGACGTCCTGCTTGTCCACCGAAATCTCGAGCGGATCGAGTCCGAACCTGGTCTTGTAGGCCTCGTCGTCCTTGACCACCGGCGCTTCCGGCTTGAGGGTGATGTGGTCGGTCGGCGCCTCGAACATCCCGTGGTCCACCATGATGATGCTGCCCTTGTGCCCGCGGATCAGGCCCGGGATGTGCTGTCCGTTCGCCATCGAGGAAGTCAGCACGACCGAGTGGCCTCGGGCGTATTCGGCCAACAGGTGGAATGTGTCCGGCACCTCGCGCGTGTCCTTGAACACGTAAATGCCGCCGCTGCCCATGACCTTGGCTGGGAACTGCGGCTCGGGCCAGCAGACGTTCATCGGCGCAGCCACGTGGAAGAACAGGTCAGTGGCGATGCCGCCCGAGTAGTCCCAGAACTTGCGGAAGCGGAAAAACCGGTCGGGATCCCAGGGGCGCTCGGGCGCCGGTCCCAACCAGGTCTTCCAGTCCACGTAGTCGTCGCCCTTCTTGTCCGGGCCGGCCCCGGCCTCGATCGGCCAGTTCCACTCGCCCTCGATCGAGTTGCGATGGTAGGACCCCTGGCTCATGATCATCTCGCCGATCGCGCCGTCGGCGATGGCCCTCTTGGCCTTCCACCATTGCTGGCCGGAGGTGGTCTGCGAGCCGACCTGGACCACCCGCTTGCTCTCGCGGACGGCGGCCAGGATCTGCTTCACCTCCTCGATGGTGTGGACCATCGGCTTCTCGAGGTAGACGTCCTTGCCCTTCTCGATCGCCTCCAGGGCTATTCGAGCATGCCAGTGGTCCGGAGTGGCGACGATCACCCCGTCGATGTCATCCCGCTGGATAATCTCGCGGTAGTCGAGATAACCCTCGCAGTTGAGCTTGGCCTTGTTCTCGGTGACGCGCTTCTGGTAGACATCCGAGACCGCGACGATCCGGCAGGAGTTGTCGGCCTTGCCGACCTCGGCAAACACGTTGCCGACGTAAGTGCCGCGCCCGCCGACGCCTATCACGCCCACCTGGATGCGGTCGTTCGCGCCGATCACCCGGCCGCCGGTTCCGACGGCAAATGCCCGGCTCGCCAGCCCGAGGGTCGCCCCGGCGCCGGTGGCCCCCTTCAGAAAATCCCTGCGATTCATAAGTCTAGAATCCCTTCCCCTGCCACGCGAGACACCGTGGCGGTCAAAGGAACATTCTATACCTGATCACGGGACCGTCTCTCCGAGGCGGCTTGTAGCAACTGGCGCGTAACCAGCCACAGATCCCCAGCCGCGTTCTGCTACAATGGGCATCTACCTTGAATTCAGCCTGTTAGGGAGCCTCCTCGCCCATGATTGCTGCTACCCAGATGCGCCCGGGAATGGTGATCAAGTTCAACCAGGAACTGTACTCGATTTTCAGCGTCTTCCACCGCACGCCGGGCAACCTTCGCGGCTTCGTGCAGGCCAAGATACGCAACCTCCGCAGCGGGACGATGATGGAGCACCGGTTCTCCTCGGAGGACCGGGTGGAGCGCGCCGCGCTGGATGAGCAAACCATGGAGTATCTCTACGACGACGGTGAGTCTTACCACTTCATGAACTCCGCGACGTTCGAGCAGACGCACCTCACCCGGGAGATCCTGGGGGATGCGATCCAGTACCTGGTGCCGCAGCTTGAGGTCAAGGTCGAGTTCTACGAGGGCAAGCCGATCAGCGTCGAGCTGCCGGCCACCGTGGACCTGACGGTGGTCGAGACCGAGCCCAGCCTGCGCGGCTCGACGGTTTCGAACGTAACCAAGCCGGCCAAGCTCGAAACCGGCCTGGTGGTCCAGGTGCCGCCGTTCATCAGCCCCGGGGAGAAGATCCGCGTCTCGACCGCCGAAGGCACGTACCAAGAGCGCGCTTAGCCCGCATTCCCCACCGGCAACTTACTGCGGCGCACGCATTTCAAGGACCTGATAGCTATGCGTGGGCGGATTCCCCCAACCCGCGGCGCGCATTAGCAGGCGGTGGACTGCCGGGTAGGGCCCAAACAGGCGCCGCCGCACGCGGTACCGTCCGGCTAGCTCGTTCTCCAGCCTTACGTTCAAACCGCGCGGCGAGACATCATGAGTGCTGCGGACGTACCATACCAGGGGGGCTTCGGTCTCGCGCACCTGGTCTGCCTGGCCCACGTGCCGCAGCATGACGACGATGCGGGCCCTCGGCTTGAGGCGCGGCGCGATGGCGTACGCGTCGGAATTGTAGCCGTCCAGGACGACCAGCTCGCCGGGCGCGCCACAGCGGTTGATGAGCGCGGCGATCTCATCGACCGGCGCCGTAAACCCCTGGTTCAGGAAGTTCTGCCTGCGAAAGTAGTCCGGCAGCCCCACAACCGAGACGCCCAGCATAGCGGCGCAGGCCAGGGCGCCCGCCCGAGGCGAGCGCGAGGCCCCGCGCACCAGCAGCAGCAGGCACAAGGGGTAGAGAAACAGCAGCCGCGAGGGGGTGAAGGGAAAGGACACCCAGCGGGTGACGCCGATGTAGCCCACCACCGCGGTGGCCACGGCGACGGCCAGCCATGCCGGCCGGGTGCGCAGCCCTTCCCAGAACACCCACAGCACCAGCGGCGAAACCGCCACGGCGAGCACGAACGCGGGCACTCCGAGCACCTCGCCCCAAGTGAAGGAAACGAACAGGTAGCCCAGCCTCAGGACGTGTTCGAGCGCGCCGTTCCCCGTCAAGGCGTACCCGTGGCCCACCGACCATCGCGACAGCGCCGTTTCCAGCATCACCAGCCATGGCAGGTAGGCGAGCACGGAGGCCGCGCTAATCAGCGCCAGGGGGCCGAGCAGCCTCCACTCCCGACCCCGCAACGCCCGCCACAGCAGCACCCCCGCCACGCCGGCGAAGACAGCGCCGCCCGGGGCGTAGTGCGTGTACAGCAGAGCCGTCAGGGTCAGAACAAAGAGCAGTTGCCGGCGCAGCGCGCCGGGCTTCCGCAGAAGCTGCATCCCCGCGTAGAGCGCCACCGCCGCCAGGCAAAGCTGCATGGAGTAGGAGCGCGCCATCCGCGAGTACAGCAGCAGGGAGGGCGACAACGCCCACAGCGCCGCGAACCACCATCGCCGGCTGCGGGGGACCCCGGCCTCCTCGTTGCGAGCCCAGAGCACCCAGATCACCAGCGTGGCGGCGATCAACCAGAGCCCCGACAGCGCCCGCGCGCGAGCCAGCGCACTCCCGGCGAGCGGCAGGGCGAGCCACCAATGCGCCAGCAGGTAGTACAGCGGCGGGTGTATGTCGCGCAGCAGCAGCGCCGGAATGTCACCGGCCGGCTGCAAGGCGACCGTGAGAGTGGTGGTTTCGTCCGTCCAGGCGGGCAGCAGGTCGAGCTGCCAGAACAGCAGCGCGGCCTGCAGGGGAAGGAAGACGAGCAGCGGGTTGGCCCGGACCCGGTCGAGGAGCGGCCTCACGCCTCTCACGCCGCTGCCCGCTCGAGCGCCGCCGCCAACTCTGCCTCCTCATCGGAGAACACCGTGCGCAGGTCGATGAGCAAGCGCTGGTCTTCAATGCGCGCGATGACGGGCGGCGTCCCCGTGCGCAGCCGCCGCTCGAGCGCGACCACGTCCTCGGCGTCGATCGAAATCAGCCAGGTTTCCAGCGACTGCTCGGGCGTGGAGCCGCCGCCGATGAGCGAGCGGCCGGGAACGACCTCGGCGCGCACCCCACCCAGCAAAAGGAGCAAACGCTGGGCGCGGTCCCGGATCTCGCCGGCGCTCATGCGGATCATCCGCAGCGCCGGGACATCGTCCCAACGCTCCAGCACCAGGCTCCGCAGCGCGGTTTCCAGGGCCTGAAGGATCAACTTGTCCAGGCGCAGGGCGCGGTACATCGGGTTGCGGCGCAGCCGCTCGACGAGGTCCCCCCGGCCGGCCAGCAAGCCGGCCTGCGGCCCGCCCAGGAGCTTGTCCCCGCTGAACGAGATCAGGTCCACACCCGCCTGGAGGCTGGCCGCCGCGGCGGGCTCGTCCAGGCCGTAGCCCTTCAGGTCCGTCAGGCAGCCGCTGCCGAGATCTTCGCAGACCGGGATGCCCCGCTCGCGGCCGAGGGCGGCCAAATCCTCCAGCGCCGGCCTCGCCGTAAACCCCTGGATGCGGAAGTTGCTCGGATGAACGCGCAGCAGCAGCCGGGTGCGCTCGCTGATCGCGGCGCGATAGTCCTCGAGGCTGGTGCGGTTGGTCGTGCCCACCTCGCGCAGCACCGCGCCGGAGTGCGCCATGATCTCGGGGATGCGGAAGCCGTCGCCGATCTCGATCAGCTCCCCGCGCGAGACGATGACCTCGCATCCCGCCGCCAGCTCGTGCAACGCCAGGTACACGGCGGCGGCGTTGTTGTTCACGGCGAGACCGGGGCGGCCCAGCAGGCGTTCCAGCAACCCGGCGATGTGCGCGTCGCGCTTCCCGCGGCGGCCGGTCTCGAGGTCGTATTCCAGATTGGAGTAGCCGCGGATGGGCTCGAAGCGCCCCAGCGGCGCCCGGCCCAGATTGGTGTGCAGCACCACCCCGGTCGCATTGATCACCCGGCGCTGCGCGGGCGTCGCCAGGCGCTCGAGCCGCGCCTGGACCAGCGCCTCCGGGGCGCCCGGCGCGGCAGCCCCGCCGCGGATGGCCGCGCGCGCTTCCTCCAGCACGGCACGGATCTCCTCCACCAGCAGGCGGCGCGGGAAGCGGGGCCTCAGGTGTTCGAGACGCGCGAGGACTTCGTCAACAGCCGGCAGCTCGCGCAGGTGCTCCACCACGTCACTTTACCATCGGAGGCCGGCGGAGCGAGGCCGAACGGTTCGGGTGCATGCGCTCCTCCTCCCGCCGGCAACTACGTCCAGGGCGGCCGAAGCCCCATAGCGTCTTCGAGGGCGAGGACTGCCCATTATGATGGATCGGCTGAAACAGCGGCCGCCGTGGCGCCCCATTGGGGGCGACCGTCCTCGCGGCTGGGGCGCCGGGCGCGCCCTTCCCGCTTCTGGCAGCCGCCGCGCGGCCCTAACCCGGATGTTTCACCAGCCATCCGGCTGTAACGTTTCGCCGCCCGGAGCCACCTATACAAGCATGAGAATACAACGTGTGTGTTCGATGATGCTGCTTGCGGTTTTTGCCGCCGCCGCTCTGCTGGCCGCGGACGTGAACGGCAGGTGGGTGGCCCAGGTGCCTGGCCGTGATGGCCAGCCCATGGAGATCACCTTCAATTTCAAGGCGGATGGCGCTCAGCTCACCGGCTCGGTCACAACCCACCGGGGCGAAACTCAGATTTCGGAGGGGAAGATCAACGGCGATGAGATCTCCTTCACACAGGTGATCCAATTCGGCGACCGCCGGATGAAGCAGTTCTACAAGGGCAAGGTGGCCGGCGACGAGATCAGGTTCACCCGGCAGCGCGAAGGCGGCGACCAGATGCGGGAATTCACGGCTAAGAGAGTCTCGTAAGGCCCTAGGTCCCGATGCGGCGCGTGTTCCCACTGCTGCTGCTGGTCTCGGCCGCGGTGTGGCCCCAGGAACCGCCTCCCCAGCCCGCCCCGGCGCGGCTGACGGGCGTGGTGCGTTCCTTGGGCCTCCCGATTCCCGGGGCCACCATCACCGCGACGCAGGGGGCCCGCAGAGTCGTCACGACGACCGACGAAGCGGGCCGCTACGAGCTGGACGAGCTGTCTTCGGGCGTCTGGGGGGTCCAGGTCGAGATGATGGCATTCGCGCCCGCGCGCCAGCAGGTGACGCTGGAGGCGGCGGCCAAGCAGCTCGACTGGCAACTCGAGCTGCGAACGGCGCCGGCCGGACCGCCTGGCAGCCCCCCTGGAAGCGGCTTTCAGCGCGCGGCCATCAACCGCACCGCCGAGGCCGAAGTTCTCGCTGCACTCTCAAGCCCGGCAACGTCTCCGACCGCAACGCCGACTCCCTCCGACGCCAATGAAGCGTTCCTGATGAATGGGAGCCTGAGCAGCGGGTTGCAGCAGGCACAACAGGAGGACATGTTTGCGCGCCGCCCGGAGTTCGGTCAGGCCGGCTTGGGAGGAGAGCGCGCCGGCATGGCCCCCGGCGGCCCCGCGAGCGCTGGCGGCCCAGGCGGACCCGGTGGCCCCGGAGGACCTGGCCGGGGCGGTGGCATGGGGCCGGGCGGATTCGGCGGCGGCCCAATGGGTCCGGGCGGCTTCGGCGGGCCGGGACAACGGGGCCGCGCTGGGCCGGGCGGGCCCGACCGCGGCGCGAGCTTCGGCAATCGCGCCGGCCGCGGCCGCGGCGGCATCCGCGGCGCGGCGTCCTTCACCCTCGGCAACTCCGCCTTCGACGCCCGGCCATTTTCGCTGACCGGGCAGACGGTTGCCAAGCCCTCTTACGCAGCCAGCCGCTTCAGCCTGGTGGCCGGCGGCGCGCTGAAGATTCCGAAGCTCCTCCAGAGCGACCGGACCTTCTTCTTCCTGAGTTACTTCGGCACGCGCTCGCGGACCCCCTCTAACGCCGTGAGCACGCTGCCGAGCGGAGATGAGCGGAACGGCGATTTCTCGCAAGCTTCGGTTCGCGGCCCGGTCCAAATCTTCGACCCCACCAACCAACTGCCCTTCCCCGGCAACCTGATCCCCGCCGGCCGCATCGACCCGGTGGCGCAGGGCCTGCTGAAGTTCATTCCGCTGCCTAACCAGCCCGGTCAGGTGCAGAACTATCAACTGGTCACCTCGGCGTCCAACAATAGCGACAACCTGGGCCTGCGGCTGAACCACAGCCTGTCGCAGAAGGACCGCTTCGATATGAACCTGAACGTGCAGGCCCGGAACGGCCGGAGCGTGCAGTTGTACGGGTTTCGCGACAGCGGCGATGGCCTGGGAAGCACCTTGAGCGCCGGCTGGACGCACAACCTGACGGCGCACACCATCAACGCGCTGCGCCTGAGCTTCAGCCGCAACCGGAGCGAGACGGTGCCGTTCTTCGCCTATGGGGAGAACGTCGCCGGGGCCCTGGGCATTACCGGCGTCTCGAACGAACCGATCAACTTCGGTCCTCCGAACCTCTCCTTCACGAACTTCGGAGGCCTTAGCGACGCGAGTCCGACGCTCCAGCGCAACCAGACGGCTGGAGTGAGCGACGGCGTCACGCTGGTGCGCGGCCAGCACACCGTCACGCTGGGCGCGGAGTTTCGCCGCATGCAACTCAACACGCGCACGGACCAGAACGCACGCGGCAGCTTCGTCTTCAGCGGCCTGGCCACGAGCGCCTTCGACGCGCAGGGCCAGCCGATCGCCACGACCGGCTTCGATTTCGCCGACTTCCTGCTGGGCCTGCCGCAATCGAGCTCGGTGCGTTTCGGCGACTCGAGCACGTATTTCCGCGCCTCCGTCTACAGCGGGTACGCGCAGGACGACTGGCGGATGCGCTCCAATCTGACGCTTAATCTCGGCCTGCGCTACGAGTTCTTCACTCCATACCATGAGAAGTACAATCACATGTCGAACCTCGACATCGCGCCGGGGTTCACGGGGGTCGCGGTGGTCGTCCCCGACGGCTCCGGTCCTTACTCGGGCCGGTTCCCGGACGGCCTGATCGACCCGGACAAGAACAACTTCTCCCCGCGCGCGGGCTTGGCCTGGCGACCGTTCCCCAAGCGGCAGTTGCAGATCCGCCTGGGCTACGGCATCTACCAGAACGGCTCGGTCTACAGCCAGTTCCCCGCGCGGCTGGCAGCTCAGCCGCCGTTTGCAGACACCGCCACCCTGACGACGAGCCTCTCGCGGCCGTTGACGCTGGCCGACGGTCTGGCCGCCTCGCCCACACAGACCATCACCAACACCTACGCCGTGGACCGCCACTACCGGGTGGGTTACGCGCAGACCTGGAACGTGGCCATCCAGCAGAGCCTGCCGCACTCCTTCGTCATCGAAGCCGGCTATTTGGGGACCAAGGGAACGCGCCTGGACATCGAGCGCATGCCGAACCGCGCCGCGCCGGGCTCGCCCCTGACGGCCGACGACCGGCGCCTGATCGGGAACGCCGTCGGCTTCACGTTCGACAACTCCGACGGCAACTCGATCTACCACGCGGCGCAGTTGCGCGTGACGCGGCGCTTTTCGAGGAACGTCTCTTTCAATGCGCTCTATACCTTCTCGAAATCCATCGACAACGCCTCGACGCTGGGCGGCGGCGCCGCGGTGGTGGCGCAGAACGATCAGGACCTGAAGGCCGAGCGCGGTCTGTCGAGCTTCGACCAGCGCCACACGCTCAACCTGTTCTACACCTTCGCTTCGCCGTTCGACGAGGCCAAGGGCCTGCTCCGGAGCTCGCGCTGGGCCACGCGTCTGCTCAAGGACTGGACGCTCAGCGGCGGGCTCACCGCCGGCTCCGGCACGCCGTTCACGGCGCGCGTGCTAGGCAACCAGGCCGACACCGGCGGGACCGGGGCCATCGGCAGCGGGCGCGCCGATGCGACTGGCGCGCCGGTGATCTCCGGCACGGGCTTCTTCAATCTGGCCGCGTTCACCCTTCCGCCGTCCGGCCGTTACGGCGACGCCGGGCGCAACACGATTCCCGGCCCCACGCGGCTTTCCCTGAATCTCTCTTTGGGCCGTTCGATACAGCTCGACGAGCGCCGGCGCCTGGAGTTTCGCGCCGACAGCCAGAACTTCACCAACCACGTCAGCTACACGGGTCTGGCGACGGTGGTCAACGCTTCGAACTACGGCTTGCCAACCGCCACACAGTCCATGCGCACCATCACGCTGACGACCCGGCTCCGGTTTTAGCCCTATGCGCGCGCGCTTGAGATACCTTGTGCCGGTTGTACTGGCGCTGGCGGCCCCGGCGCAACAGCCGAATGTGGTCTTCCGCGCCGGCGCCAACCTGGTAGTCGTGGACGTGTTCGTCCGCGACCGCTCCGGCCGGGACGTCGCCGGCCTCCAGAAGAGTGAATTCACGGTGCTAGAGGACGGCAAGCCGCAGACCGTATCCGTCTTCGAATTCCAGCAGCTCTCGACCGACGTCCTGCCGCCGGCCCAGCCGGCGCTGGCGGCCAGGCCGGTTCCGGCACGACCGCAGGTGATTGCGCCCGCCGCTGGGACGCCGGTCCGTTACCAGGATCGCCGGCTGATGGTGCTCTTCTTCGACCAGTCTTCAATGCCGCCGGCCGACCAGATTCGCGCGCAGACCGCCGCCCTGCGGTTCCTCGACCGCCAGATGACCGCTTCGGACCTGGTCGCCATCATGTCGTTCAGCACCCAGCTCCGCGTGTTGCAGGACTTCACCGCCGACCGCCAGCAGCTCACCACCGTCATTCGCGGGCTGCGGGTGGGTGAAACCAGCGACCTGGCCGTTGAGGGCGACACCGGGGACAGCACCAGCGGCGCGGACACCGGCGCGGCCTTCGTGGCCGACGAGACCGAGTTCAACATCTTCAACACGGACCGCAAGCTGAGCGCGCTGGAATCCGCGTCCCGGATGCTGGCGGGCCTGGCCGAGAAGAAGGCGCTGGTCTACTTCTCGAGCGGCGTGGGCAAGACCGGCGTGGAGAACCAGTCGCAGTTGCGCTCGACGGTGAACGCCGCGGTGCGTGCCAACGTGTCCTTCTATCCCATCGACGCGCGCGGGCTGGTGGCTACGGCGCCCGCCGGCGGCGCCGACCAGGCCGCCCCGCGCGGCACCGGCATTTTCAGCGGCGGCGCGCAGAACCAGCTCCGTTCCCGCTTCAACGACCAGCAGGAGACGCTGGTCTCGCTCGCCGCGGACACCGGCGGTAGAGCCTTCCTGGACAACAACGACCTGGCTCAGGGCATAACCGAGGCGCAGAACGATATCCGCAGCTACTACATCCTGGGCTACTACAGTACGAACCCGGCCAACGACGGCCGCTATCGTCGCATCCAGGTAAAGCTGGCCAGCCAGCCGCAGGCCCGGCTCGATTACCGCAGCGGCTACTTCGCCCCGAAAGCCTTCGGCAGCTTCACCGAAGCCGACAAAGAGAGCCAGCTCGAGCAGGCCCTCATGCTCGGCGACCCGGTGACGGATCTGCCGCTGGCGCTCGAGACCGACTACTTCCGCCTGAGCCGCGACCGCTACTTCGTTCCCGTGGCCGTGAAGATACCGGGTTCGGAGATTGTGCTGGCGAGGAAGAAGGGAGGGAGCGGGGTCACCGAGTTTGATTTCATCGGGCAGGTGCGCGACTCGAAAGGCAAGCTGGTGGCCAGCGTCCGCGACGGCATTCGCGTCAAACTCGACGAGGCCAGCACCGCGCAGCTTGGCCGCCGCAGCTTCCAGTACGACACCGGGTTCACCCTGCCGCCCGGCGATTACCAACTCAGGTTCCTGGCCCGCGAGAACCAGACCGGCAAGATGGGCACGTTCGAGACCGGCTTCCAGGTCCCGGACCTGAGCGCCCGCTCGGATTACCTGCGGATCAGCTCCGTGATCTGGAGCAGCCAGCGCGAGCCGCTGGGCGCCGCGGTCGGCTCCGCCCAGGACAACCGGAGGCTGATGGCGGCCAGTCCGCTGGTCGAGAAGGACACCAAGCTCATCCCCAGCATCACGCGGGTGTTCCGCAAGGATCAGAACCTCTACGTCTACCTGGAGGCCTACGACCCGGCTCGGGGCGCGGCCAACAATAGGCCCAACCTGGTGGCGGCGCTCAGCTTCCTGCGCGGGAAGGTGAAGGTGTTCGAGACCGCGCCGATCCACCTGACGGAGCTGGCGGCGGCGCGCTCCGCCGCGCTGCCCATCCGGTTCGAGGTGCCGCTGGCCAAGCTGCCCCCTGGCGAGTACACCTGCCAGGTCAGCGTGGTGGACGGACCGGGTAAGAAGTTCGCCTTCGCCCGCAGCCGGCTGGTGCTGCTGCCCTGAGGGCGGGCGGAGGCTTGGTGGAGGCGGCGGGAGTCGAACCCGCGTCCGAGAAAGTCTGCCGTGGGAGCCTACGTGCGTAGCCGGTTCGATGTTTTTGGCTGCCGCCGTCAGAGCCGGCAAGAGCAGCGGCCGCCTAGCCCGATTGATCTCGGCTTGGTGCTCCGGACCGAAGCCTTTCGCCTATCCCGCCGATGACGCTTGCCGGCCGGCGGCGGGAGCACCGGACGGAGCGGCCGCCTAATTACTTAGGCAGCGTATGCAAACTGCGAATTGGCAGTTTTTGGTTTCCGATCGATTTACGGGAGCTCGGAACCCGGCACGCCTCTTCACACCAGAATCGATCCCGTCGAATCCGTTACGCCCC
>JBEKLJ010000037.1:0-19572 GCA_050010255.1 Bryobacteraceae bacterium | reverse complement strand
GACACCGGCTTCCGCATCGGCTTTCGCTTCACGATAAACTCGCACCGCTTTTTCGGGCATGAGATTGGCTACGCTTACACGCGCAGCCTGCTGAAGATCCCCGACTACGGCGACCTCAGCATGCCGGTCCACCAGGGCATGTACAACTTCCTGGCCTATGCCACACCGGAGGGATCCAAGGTGCGGCCGTTCGGCACGGTCGGGGGGCAGTTCAGCACATTCTACCCGCCCGGGACGGGCGTTTTCGAGGGCAACGGCATGACGAAGTTCGGCTTCAACTACGGCGGCGGGGTGAAGGTGAAGGTCAGCTCGATGTTCCTGGTGCGGGTGGACGTGCGCGACTACCTGAACGCCAAGCCCGACCTCCTTTCCAACACCAGCGGCATGATGCATATGCTCGAGATCAGCGCTGGCCTGGGGTTCACCTTCTAGCCCGATCCTCTCACACCGTTCCAAGCGCGGCGCCGCGCGAGGCCGGTAGATTCAAGGCGCGCGAAAGATTCGCCTCCACAGCCTCGGCCTGGGCCGGCAGAACTTCCCGGCCCTCTGGCAGGGCCAGTTGCGACCGTGCGCCGGGAACGCTCAGGGCGTTCGCCTGCCTTCCCACGGCTTCCCGCAGTTGCTCCAGTCCCGGGTTTCCCTCTATCGAACCTTCAAGAAAACGCCGATTGAGGCGATGAGAACAGTTATGAAGGCTGGCACTCTGACGCGAGTGTGTGCGGTCACCGCCGCATCCGGACAGGTGAGCCCGCAGGAGTGCGGAGCCACCCCACCCGGCTCCGGGGTCGCGATCCGGCCGGCGGCCTCGAGACCTTCGTTGCCGCCGTTCTCATCGACGGCGAGAGGAACGGGGGGGGCAAAGGGCGTTTCCGAACGCCGCCAGCGCCGGTCTCGAGGAAACGCAATGGTCGAATCCGCGCTCACGCTCGTGCCACTCTTCGCACTGATCTTTGGATTTGCGGACCTCTCGCTCATGTTGTTCCGCTGGAGCACGATCCAGAATGCGGTGCGGGAAGGATGCCGGTACGCGATCACCTTCCAGACTTCCGGGGGGCTGGGACAGGACGCCTCCATCCAGCAGGTGGTCCAGCGGTATGCGCTGGGCGTGGTGAAGGTCAGCGACAGCCCCCAGCACATCTTCGTGACCTACTATTCGCCCGCGAACCTGACCACGCCCATCACGAGCGGCGGAAACATTCCCGGCAACGTGGTTGAAGTTTCGGTGCAGAACGTATCCTGGGCGTGGCTCGCGCCACTGAGCGGCACCCTCTCGGCGAGTGCCCTCTACACGCATAGCCCGTTCACCCTGAGCGTCTATTCATCCGACATCCTGGGCGGCTACCCAGCCGGCGTGAACTCAGTGCCGCGTTGAACGCGGGCACTCCGGGAGAAGAAAAGCGTGGCTACGGATCGAGGCAGAGAACGGCAGAGCGGCCAGGAGCTCATCGAGTTCGCGTTGACGTCGCTTCTGCTCGTGGTCTTGTTCGTCGGTGCGTTCGTTACGGGCATGAGCTTGATCCGCAGCATTCAGGTCCACCAAGCCTGCCGTGACATGGCCGGCATGTACATTCACGGCGCCGACTTCTCCACCTACGCCATGCAGCAGTTGGCGCAGCGGCTGGCCCGCGGACCGAATCTGCAAATCGGCTCATCGTTCTCAGGAAACAGTGCGACCAACACCAGCAACAGCGGAAACGCCCTGGTGACCGTCAGCGAGATCATGTACATCGGCCCGACAACCAGCCCCACCTGCGCCGCCGTCGGCGCGTCCCAGTGCACGAATCACGACAGCTACGTGTTCCTCCAGCGCATCCTGTTTGGGAACGGAACACTGGCCGCACAGCACCCGAGTTCGCTTGGCAACCCTACCACGTCGGCGATTTCCAGCGCCGGCGTGGTGCAGAACCCGATCACCGACGCGGGAGCCAAGCTTTCCGGCGCGGCCCAGACCAGCCTCGGAAGCCTGTGGCTGGTGCCGTGGCAGGACGGGCAGGTCTCGTACGTGGTGGAGCTCTACGCCCAATCGCCGGAATTGAGCATGGGGAGCTTCACGTCTGCCGGAGCTTACGCACGATATTTCTTCTAGGAGTGGAACCTCCATGACGACTCAACCGCGCCTGTGTCACCGGAAGGGGGGCTCTGTGCTGGTGTGCGCAGTGTCGCTCGTGTTCATCGTTCCCCTGGTCGGACTGATGGTCGATGTGGGGGTCCTGTACGCGGTCAAGGCCAGGTTACAAGCCTCCGTGGACGGCGCCGCCCTGGCCGCCGCGCGCGCCTTGAATCTCGGCCAGACTACCGCGCAACAGGCCGCCAGCGCCCGGCAGAACGCCGTAAATTGGTTCTACGCAAACTTTCCCGCTGGCACCTGGGGTACGTTCAATACGCAGATGAGCCAGGCCACGGTGAACGTCTTCGACGATCCGAACAACCCGCATGTCCGCAACGTCACGGTGTCGGCTACAGCCAGCGTGCCCACGTACTTCATGAACTGGCTGAAGGTTACCTCGACGGTCATGGCCGCCACCGGCAACGCCTCCCGTCGCGACGTGGTCGTGATGATGGTGCTCGACCGCTCCGGCTCCATGCAAAACGCCAGCGCCTGCGGCACCATGGTCAGCGCCGCCAAGCTGTTCACCGGCCAGTTCGCCGCCGGACGCGATCAGGTCGGCCTGGTATCCTTCAGCGACAACGTGTACATCCATTCCTCACCGACCACCACCTTCCAGACCGTGCTCGGCTACAAGAACAACTCGGGAAGTGGAACGGGAGCCCTTGACACGATCACGTGCTCCGGCGGCACCAGCACGGCGCAGGCAATCTCGGTCGCCTATAACGAGATCTACAAAATGAATCTTCCAGGCGCTCTGAACGTGATTTTTATCGAGACGGACGGTTTGCCAAACACACTCACGATGAACTTCTGGGACTCCAGCACGAGCACCGCCGGGATCAGCAGCACCAGCGCTTGCCTGGACAAGAACGGTAAGAAGAAGAGCCAAGGCGGCTTCGCCAGCCTTTCCGCGCTTCGCAGCTGGACCGCGGGCCAGTCGCTTGGCTCCGGAAGTTTCTATTCGAACATCCCGGCGGGGATCGTCGGCGCGGTCGCCTCGGATGACCCGGGGAGCACCAACAAGTTTTTCCTCATGCTGAATTACTGGACAACGACCACGAGCAACAATTTCAACAGCACGGCGTATCTAACCTCCACAACCGCGTCCGGCTGCGCGTTTATCAACACAGCCAGTCAACACCCCACGCCGCCGCCGGCCGACATCGCCTGGTTCCCGGTCCAGGATGTCTGGGGCAACCTGTTGAACCCTCCCTACACCTACCTGCCGGTCACTCTTTCGGGCGGTCACATCGTGGCCAACAGCTACACGACCTATCACAACGCGGTCTCGAACGCGACCGACCACGCGGCGTATCGGGCCCGCACGAATGCGACGATATCGGTCTACTTCTTTGGGATCGGTCTCGGCGGCACGTCCACCAGCCCGCCCGACTATGCCCTCATGCAGCGCATCGTCAACGACCCCAACGGCGACAACTACAACATCCCACCCCTATACCCTCCCTGCGCGCAGACGGCGGGTTGCGTCACTTACTCCACCCAGCCCCAAGGCACGTTCATATTCTCCGCGAATCCAGCGTCGCTCAGTCAGGCCTTCCTCTCGATCTCGTCGCAGATTCTGCGCATGAGCAAGTAATCCGACAATCCCCCCTCCGGCCGCACCCGGAGGTCCGTGGCCGATCGAGGGCGCCGGCTGGGCGCAACTTGAGCGGATGCGGCCCTATAGCGCGCCGCAGGAGGTTGCTGGCGAGAAGCCAGGCCTACGGCCGCGCGCCGGCCGCGGTTCCCAAACCCGCGAACGCGGGCCAGCGCGCCGGAAGCCCCTGGGCGGATTTCACCTTCTTGGGCGTAGTGAGCGCCACCCGGATGCCGACGTAGTCATAGCGCAGGTGCGCGGCGAACGGGTGCCGGGCGGCCGTGCGGCAGTACTCGAAGGGGAAATGCCACGACCCGCCCCGCATCTCCCGCAGGCTCCGGGCATCCCCGGCCTCGCGGCCCTCCCCGGGCACGAAAGGATAGTCCAGAGCCAGGCTGCTGGTCCACTCCCAGGCGTTGCCGGCCATATCGAACAGGCCGAAAGGGTTCGGCGGAAACGAGCCGACCGGCGAGGTGTATTCCCAGCGGTCGGCGCCTTGAACGCCGCGCGTGTTGGCCAGGCCGGGGGTCGGCTCCCCCGTGGCCGTCGGGTACCGCAATTGCTTGCCGCCGGCGGCGGCGTATTCCCACTCCGCCTCGGACGGCAGCCGCAGGCCGGCCCACTGGCAGTAATACTCGGCTTCATTCCAGGTCACACCGATGACGGGCTGATCGGGCCGGTTGAATCGGCTGTCATCCCAGTACATCGGCATCTGCGTGTCCGGGTTGGCCTTCAGGAAGTTAGCGTACTGTGCGTTGGTCACCTCGTACTTGCCCAGCCAGAACTCCCCGACTGCGACTTCATGCCTGGGGCGCTCGTCCTCGGGGCCGTCATCGGTGCCCATGAAGAACCGGCCACCCGGTATCCGCAACAGCACCGAGCCGTCGACCGCATTTAAGTATTCGCTCGGCGGAGCAGCCGGCGCCGCGCTCGATCCCTCCTGCCCTGGAGCCGCGGGGGGCGGGGCGCTGGGTTTCGCCGCGGAGCACGCCGTGGCACTGGTTACGCCCGCCAGGCGGCGCGCCGTCCACCTGGGCGGGGACGGCCAGCCTTCCCGGGCGACCTCGCCCTGCCCGCTGTCCCCGTCGAGCACTCCGGTGAAGATCACCGGCGTGTCGCGGCCCTGGATCTCAAACCGGACGCTGGTTCCCCAGGCGTAGAACGCGCTCACCTTGGGCTCCGGTTTGTCGTCGCCGCGGCTGGCGGCGCAGAAGGTGAGGGAGGGGCCGGCATCCTGCGGGGTGATGCAAAGGGTTCCGTCGGGCGCCCCGCCGCCGTTCGAGTTGAGGGCCCAGCACCCGGCCTGGCTCACGGGATCGCGCTTACCCACCCAGGCGTGCCGCGCCGCCCCCTGCTCCCAGGTTCCCCGGATCGTGTCCCCCTCCACCGCGCCGTGGTAGCGGATCCTGCCCCGCTCTGCCCCGCCGGCGGCAACCGTGAAGCTCAAATCCTTTCCTTCCATCTTGACGTCGGAAAGCGCCGTCGGTTTGCTTCCCGAGCAGGACAGCGTGCCGCTCACGCCCTGGAACTGCTGCAACAGGCTCAGCGTGCATTGGGGCGGCGCCTGCCCGGCGGACGGCGAGTCCTCGGCCCATCGCCAGGCGCCCCCCACGGGAGCGGGTATGACCCAGTAATAGACCACGTTTCCGCGGGCCTTGGCGTTCCGCACCACGCGGTCCGGCTCCCATTCGCCCATATCGAAAGCGTGGGAGACGACACGCGTGCCGGGCCGCAGGTCCCTGAACAGCTTGGGCCGCAGCATGAGGTTCACGCGGTTCAAAAGGTACATCGTCACCACGGTTGCATCCCGCAGGTTCATTTCCAGGATGTTCCCCTGCTTGAATTCGACGAGCCGTTCCACGCCGGCCTGGGCCGCGTTCTCGTGCGACTCCCGGATGCGCTGCGGATCGATATCGACTCCCAGGCCGCGTGCGCCGAATTCCTTGGCCGCGGCGACCACGATACGGCCATCGCCGCAGCCCAGATCGATGACGTAATCGTTCGCGGTGACAGCCGCGGCCCGGAGCATCGCCTGAACCACTTCCGGATGAGTCGGCTCAAACGGCACGTCCAGCTTGGCGCGCGTTTGCGGCTGAATGCGGCTCAACAAACCCAAAACGGCGAACGCGCCGAAGGCCAGCGCGAGCCGCCCAAACCACTGCATGGATCGCCTGCTCATCCGTATCTCCTGACAGAAGTTTTAGTGCGGGCACGGGGAGGCCGCGTCGACTGACACGCGGCCTCCCCGTTCAGTACTCAGGAACGGCTCATAGCGAGAAGAAAGCTGCGCCAGAGCGGTGGCAGACTACCAGGACGCCCCACCCGGCGACTTGGACCTGTACGGCGCGGAGGTAGAAGGCTGCCCCACAACGATCCAGGTGTCAGAGATGTTCGGCTCAACGTAGTTGAATACGGCGTCGAGGTAAACCGTGCCGGACTGCGTGCTGCCCGTTCCGGTGGTCTGCTTCACGAAGCCAGGTCCGGCATGAGACGGCATCTTCAGCGGCCGGTCACTGTCCAACGAGCTGCCGAACACCGAGATGCCTTCGCACGGCGCCGCTTCCGTCTCGTCGCCATGGTAATAGTGCAGCGTCAGGTCCGCCGCCGCCACCGTCAGCTTCTCTCCCGGCGGCTTCGTGATCCTCAAGGTGACGAGCGCGATCCTGAACTTGTCCTTCTTGTCCGCCGGGACCTTCATCTTGTTCCCGTCCAGACCCTGGACCTCATCCACGAAAGAGATCGAGGCGATCTCCACCGAGACCCGCCTCAGGTCGGTTACCACCGGGCATTGACGCCCGCTCTGTAGGGCCTGTGCCGCCCGCGTTCCGCAGGACACCATGGCCGGGAGCGCCATGACGATCGGCGCCAATAACAGCAAGTACTTGCTCCGAGATCTCGAGCTCATTCTGTTCTCCTTCCAAGCACACTCCGGTCGCTCCCCGTCATGTCGCTCGGCGGCGGAGCAATGTGCATCATTATAGCCCCCGCCGACCCCGGCGTAAAGCGATCATTCACCCTATGCTTCAGCGAGGTTGCGCCGCCCCCCCCGCCCAGGCCGCCTGCCCACCTGGTGCGCACCGGCGCGCAGGGGGCGGTCCGCTATAATGAAAGTCCCGCATGTTGAGCGAGAAGCTGAAGCAGCTCGGCGTGGTCGGCGCGGGCGGAGCTGGGTTTCCCGCCTATGTCAAGGCAAGCTCCCAAGTGGAGTACGTCATCGCCAACGGCGCCGAGTGCGAGCCCCTGGTCCACAAGGACGCCGAGCTGATGGAGCGCTACCCGGCGGAGATCCTCTCCGGGATGTCGCTGATGATGGAGGCGACCCAGGCGCGCCAGGGCAAGTTCGGCATCAAGCAGAAGAACGTACGCGCCATCGAGGCCCTGCGCTCCCGCCTGGACTCGCGGCCGATCGAGCTGGTGCTGCTGGGCGATTTCTATCCCTCCGGCGACGAGTACGAGCTCGTCTACAGCGCCACCGGGCGCCTGATCCCGCCGGCCGGAATCCCGCTCCAGGTGGGCTGCGTGGTCAACAACGTCGAGACGCTTTACAACGTCCACTTCGCCGCCGCCGAGGGCCTCCCCGTCACCCGAAAGTTCCTCTCGGTGGCCGGCGCGGTCAACCAGCCCAAATCGGTCTGGGTGCCGGTGGGCACTTCCTTCCGGGACGTACTGGCGCTGGCGGGCGGCGCCAGCGTGCCGGATTTCGCGGTCTTCGTCAGCGGGCTGATGATGGGAACCCTGGCGCCCGGCCTCGACGACGTAGTGAGGAAGACCACCGCCGCGCTGATCGTGCTGCCGCGCCGCCACTACCTCGTCGCCCGGCGCGAGCGCACGCAGGCGCAGATGGCGCGCATCGGCAAATCCGCCTGCGACCAGTGCAGCTACTGCACCGAGTTCTGCCCGCGCTACCTGCTCGGCTACGAGGTGATGCCGCACAAGGTGATGCGCAGCCTCGGCTTCACCTCCAGCGGCGGCGAGTACTGGAGCAAGTGGGGCCAGCTCTGCTGCGCCTGCGGCATCTGCACGCTCTACGCCTGCCCGGAGGACCTCTATCCCAAGGAGGCCTGCGACGACGCCAAGGCCAGCCTGCGCGCCGCGGGGCTCCAATTCGTTCAGGAGAGGGAGCCGAGCCTCCACCCGATGAAGGAGCACCGCCGGGTGCCGCTGGGCATGCTTCGCCGCCGGCTGCGAGTGGAGGAGTACGAGGCCGAGGCGCCGTTCGAGGATTCCAGCTTCACGCCGCAGCGCGTGCGCATCCAGCTTTCGCAGCACGCGGGCCACCCGGCCCGCGCCGTGGTATCGGCCGGCGACAAGGTGCGGATGGGCGCGGCCGTCGGCCGCGTCGATGACTCCGAGCTCGGGGCCAGCGTGCATGCCAGCATCGACGGCACGGTCGAGGCGGTCACCGACTCGTTCGTCGAAATCGCGGCCGCGCCGCAGCGGACGCGCCGTTCGCATTCCCAGGACCAGATTGCGAGGTAGTCTTCAGTGGCGAAGAATTCGATCGGTCTGATTGAGCTGGGCAGCATCGCGGCGGGCATGGAAGCCTGCGACGCCATGCTGAAGGCAGCCGACGTCGAGCTGCTCCTGGCGCGGTCCATCTGCTCGGGCAAGTACATGGTGATGGTCCGCGGCGACGTGGCCGCGGCGCAGTCCGCGGTCCAGGCCGGAGCACAGGCGGGCGGCTTCTCGGTGATCGATACGTTCGTCATACCCAACTTGCACGAATCGGTCTTCCCGGCCATCAGCGGCGCCACCAAGGTGGAGCGGCTGGAGGCGCTGGGCGTGATCGAGTCGTTCTCGGTGGCCTCGCTCATCGAGGGCGCCGACGCCGCCGCCAAGGCCGCCAACGTCCGCTTGCTCGAGCTTCGCCTGGCCATGGCGCTGGGCGGCAAAGCTTTCGTGACGATGACCGGCAAAGTGGCCGCTGTCCGGGCCGCGGTGGATGCCGGCGCCCAACTCGTCGCGCAGAAAGGTCTGCTGGTCAACAAGGTCGTCATCCCCGCGCCGCGGCCGGAGCTGCTCAGTGAAGTCATCTGAGCCCCGCAGCGTGGCCGGGGAGAGTGTGCGCTCGCATGAGCGCGCGTGGAGGAGGAGGTTATGATCTCTCGCACCTCGCGGGCCCGCCTGGCACTGGTGGCGGGCCTGCTCGTGGCCGCCGCATCCGCCGCGGCCCAGGACAGTTTCCGGGAACTCGAGTCCCGGGTCACTCAGTTCACGCTCAAGAACGGATGGCGGTTCATCGTGCTGGAGCGCCACCAGGCGCCGGTGGCGTCGTTCCTGACGTACGCCGATGTCGGCTCGGCCCAGGACGTCGCCGGCAGCACCGGCCTGGCGCACATGTTCGAGCACATGGCCTTCAAGGGCTCCAGCCGTGTTGGCACCCGGAACTACGCCCAGGAGCGGCCGGCGCTGGCGCGCGTGGATCAGGCTTACCACGCCCTCCAGGCCGAGCGGCGCAAGGGCGCCCAGGCCAACCCCGAGAAGCTGAAGCAGCTCGAGGCGGACTTCCGGAGCGCGCAGGAAGCCGCCGGGAAGTTCGTCGTCAGCAACGAATTTGGCGAGGCGGTCGAGCGCGCCGGCGGACAAGGCCTGAACGCCTTCACCGCCGAGGACACGACCAATTACTTCTTCAGCCTGCCCTCGAACGAGATGGAACTGTGGTTCTTCCTGGAGGCGGAGCGCTTCGGCGATCCGGTGCTGCGCGAGTTCTATAAGGAACGCGACGTGGTGATGGAGGAGCGCC
This sequence comes from Bryobacteraceae bacterium, assembly GCA_050010255.1. GTDB lineage: Bacteria > Acidobacteriota > Terriglobia > Bryobacterales > Bryobacteraceae > JBEKLJ01. The sequence continues at coordinate 10,122 of JBEKLJ010000037.1, read as the reverse complement.
GCTTGATGGAGAGCCAGCCCGTGGGGCGGCTAGTCGAGGAGTTCCAGGCAGTGGCCTACAAGGCTCACCCGTATCACGAGCCGGGGCTCGGCCATATGAGCGATCTCCAGAACATCACCCGCGAGGACGCGGAGGCGTTCTTCAAGAAGTATTACGCGCCGAGCAACCTGATCAGCGTCGTCGTGGGCGACGTGAATCCCCAGCGCGTGCGTGAGCTGGCCGAAACCTACCTGGGCGTGATTCCGAGCGGACCCCAGCCGGAACCATTGCGGACGGTCGAACCGCCGCAGACCGGGGAGCGCCAGGTCACCCTCAGGCTGCGGGCGCAGCGTGTGCTCGTCGAGGGCTACCACAAGCCGGACATCAACGACCCCGACAACGCCGTCTACGACGCCATCAGCAGCCTGCTCAGCGAAGGCCGTTCCTCGCGGCTCTACCGGTCGCTGGTGCGCGACAAGAAGATCGCCAGCGCGGCCGGAGGATTCCCGGGCTTCCCCGGCGAGAAGTATCCGGGGCTGTTCCTGTTCTACGCATTTGTCGCGCCCGGGCACACTAATGGGGAAGCTCGAAAGGCCATCGAAGCCGAGATCGAACGCTTGCAGACCGAGCTGGTTGGGAGTGAGGAGTTGGACGGCGTCAAGCGGCGTGCCCGCGCCAACATTATCCGGCAGCTCGCCGACAATTCCAGCCTGGCCCTCCAGTTGTCCGAGTACCAGGTGCTGACCGGCGACTGGCGCACTCTGTTCAAGCAACTCGACAGAATCAACGCGGTCACGCCCGAGGACATCCAGCGCGTGGCCCGCTCAACGTTCACGTTTGACAACCGCACCATCGGCGTCATCGAGCCGCTCGAGGGGGCGGCGTCGAAGTGAGGAGACAGACCATGCGCACCCTGAGACTCTTTTTGTTCCTGGCACTCGCTGTCGCGCTCGTCGCGGCCGCCCCGCCGCAACGCGCCACCAGCTACAAGAACCTGAAGTACCCGCCGATCAACGACATCCGGGTCCCCGAGCCGATCCGATTCGAGCTGCCCAACGGCATGGTCGTCTACCTGGTCGAGGACCACGAGCTGCCCACGGTGAGCATCCAGGCGATGATCCGTGCCGGCTCTCGCTGGGAACCGGCCGACAAGGCCGGGCTGGCCTCCATCACCGGGGCGGTGATGCGCACCGGCGGCAGCGTCTCGCGCAACGGCGACCTGCTGGACGAGGAGCTGGACCGCCTCGGCGCCAGCGTCGAGACCAGCATCGGCCAGGACTCCGGCCGCGCCCGGGTCTCCGTGCTTAAAGAGGACCTCGACCGAGGCATCGCGATCCTCGCCGACATCCTCCAGCATCCGGCGTTCCCGCAGGAGAAGATCGATCTGGCCAAAATACAGCAGCGGGACTCGATCGCGCGCCGCAACGACAACCCGAACGGCATCGTTTTCCGCGAGTTCAACCGGATCATCTACGGCCCGGGCAGCCCCTATGCCCGGCAGACCGAATACGCCAGCATCGACGCCATCACCCGCGGGGACCTGGTGGCCTTCCACCAGCTCTTCTTCCAGCCGGAGAACATCATCCTGGGCGCCTGGGGCGATTTCAACGCCGCCGAGATGCGGGCGAAGATCGAGAAGGCGTTCGGCGGTTGGGCGCGCGGCGGGCAGCCTAGGCCTCCGGTCCCCGAGGTGGATCCGGCGGCGCAGAACCGCGCCGGCTTTTACGCCATCAACAAGGAGGACATGGAGCAGTCCTGGGTGGTCATGGGCATGCTAGGCGGCAAGCGGAACGACCCGGACTATTACGCGCTGGAGGTGATGAACGAGATCCTCGGCGGCGGCTTCGCTTCGCGCCTCTTCTCGAACGTGCGTTCGGCCCAGGGCCTGGCCTACGCCGTCTTCTCTAACTGGAACGCGGGCTGGGACCGCCCGGGAACATTCCGCGCCGGCGGTTCCTCGAAACCCCCCACAACCATCAAGATCTACAGGTCGATGCTCGCCGAGATCGAGCGGATGGCCGCCGGCGGCGCCACCGAGGATGAGATCAATCGCGCCAAGGACGGCATCCTCAGGGGGCTCGCCTTCGAGTTCGACGACACCGGCAAGATCGTCAGCCGGCTGATATCGTATGAGTACTTCGGCTATCCCCGGGATTACCTCCAGCAGTATCGCGCCAAGATTCAGCAGACCACCGGAGCCGACGTGGCGCGCGTGGCCAGGGAGTACCTCAGGCCCGGGCGGTTCGCCGTGCTGTTCCTGGGGAAGGAGAAGGGTTATGAAGCGCCCGTCTCCTCGCTCGGCCAGGTGACGCCGATCGACATCAGCATCCCGGCTCCCAAGCCGAAGGAGCTGGCGGCGGCAACGCCCGCGTCAGCCGCCAGGGCCAAGGCCCTGCTGGCGGCAGTGCGCACGGCCATGGGCGGCGCGGCCCTGATGAACGTCAGGGACTTCAGCGGCTCCGGCATGCTGAAGGTCGAGACGCCCCAGGGCCCGATGGAAATGAAGATGTCAGGCACCATCAACGTCGCGGGCAGAATGCTGCAAAAGGTCGAGACGCCGATGGGCGAGATGACTATGGGCTTCGATGGCCAAACGGGCTGGCTGCGCATGGGCACGCAAGCACAGGACATGCCGGGCTCGCAGCGGGATCAGACCGAAGCCTCCCTTTTCCGCGACATGGTTTCGCTGCTCCAGAAATTCGACTCGGCGGCCTATGCCATGCAGGCTCTCGAACCGGCCGAGCTGGACGGGAGGAAGGTCGAGGCGGTGGCCGTCCGCGATCCGGCGCGGAACCTGCAAGTCAAGCTCTATATCGACCCAGCTACGAACCTGATCGTCGGCGAGGAGTTCACCGGCTCGATCATGGGCCCGCCCGCCGAGACGCAGGAAATCTATTCCGACTACCGCGAAGTCGCGGGGGTCCGGGTGCCCTTCAAATCCGTCACCCGGCAAGGTGGCAAGACGGTGGTGGAGCTCACGTTCTCAGAGGTCAGGATCAACCCCGGCCTGGAGGACGCGGCCTACAAGAAGCCTTGATTCAGCCGCACGGACAGAGGCGCAGAGAGAGCCAATGCTTACCTGTTCTCTGCGTCTCTGCGCCTCCGCGGTGAATTCGGGATTCCGATCAGCGTGTACGCCACCGCGGCAAAGCCAATGAGCGACAGCCACCCGCCCCAGCTTGGATAGAAGCCGAACTGATTGGCGCCGGTGAGCAGGCGCGCCAGCGGCGGCGTCTCGCGCACCGCCAGCACCGCCAGCAGAATGCCGACGATCGCCTCCCCGGCAATCAGTCCCGAGGCTAGGAGCGTCCCCCTCTCTTCGGCCTGCGCGCGCGCCTCGGCGGAGCGCAGCGCCACAATCCTGTCCGTGATCCAGCGGAAGACCCCGCCCAGGAAGATTGCCGATACGGTCTCGAACGGCAGGTACATGCCCACGGCGATCAGCATGGGGGCGCGCGCGCCGCTGAAGATCAGCGCCAACCCGAAGGCGGCGCCGATCCCGATCAGCCCCCACGCCATCTCCCCGCCGACGATGCCCTTGGCGAGCTGCGCCATCAGGCCCGCCTGCGGAGCCGGCAGCGCGCGCCCGCCGATCCCTCCCGTGGCGAGGTTGGCCTGGTGCAGCACCATGATCGGCCACATCAGGAAGAATGACAGCAGGACCACGGCGAGGATCTCGACGAGCTCCATCCTCCAGGGCGTGCCACCGAGCAGGTGGCCGGCCTTGAGATCCTGAATCAGCGATCCGGAGACGCAACAGGCGCAGCAAACCACCGCCGCCACGCCCAGCACGGCCGCGACGCCGGGCAAGCCGTGGACCCCCAGCGCCACCATGACCAGCGCCGCGATCACCAGCGCCGCCAGCGTCAGTCCGGAGACGGGTTGATTCGAGCTGCCCACCAGTCCCACCAGGTAGCCCCCGACCGCCGAGAGCAGGAACCCGGTGACGCTCATCACCAGCGCCGCCACCACGGCCGAAACGAGCCCCCGCGTGAAGTAGAAGTAAATCCCCGTGATCGGCACGAGCAGCGCCAGCACGCCGATCAGGATCCAGCGCGGCGGGATGTCCTTCTCCGTGCGCGCAACCGCCGTGCCCTCGTGGGCCGCCCCGGTGGAAGCGGCGAAGGCGCCGCGCAGCGAGCGCACAATCGAGGATCGCATCGAGAACAGCGTGTAGCAGGCGCCGACCAGCATCGTGCCTACCGCGATCGGCCGCACGACGTTGTACCAGACCGAATAGGCGACTACGTCCCCGGCGGCGTTCGGCCCCAGGCCTAACCGCGCCGGCAGGTCCGGATCGAAGAACAGCAGCAGCGGGACCAGGACCCACCAGGCGATGACGCCGCCGGCGGTGTTGATCGCAGACAGCTCCGGCCCGATGATGTACCCGATCCCGATGAGCGCCGGGGAGAGGCTCGGCGTCGTCCAGGCCAGACCGCCGCCGTGCACGACTTGACCGAGCGGTTTGCGATCGTAGTCGAAATGCCGGATCAGCGAGCGCGGGAACGCCAGGTAGCCCTGCGTGTATTCGCGGAAGATCTGGAGGCCGCGATCCGACTTCAGGATCTGGATGAGCGCGCCGAAGCCCATCGCGCCGAACAGGTAGCGAGGCGCGTCACCGGAGCGATCGCCGGCCTTGACGATCTCGGCGCTGGCGACGCTCTCCGGAAACGGCAGGCCCGCGTCCACGCACAGCGGCCGCCGCAGCAGAATGATGAAGAAGACCCCGATCAGCCCGCCGGTCAGCAGGATGACCGAGGCCTGCCAGTAGTGTGCGCCCAGGCTGGCCCAGAGGCGCTCTCCGCCAATCTCGACCAGCATGAACGCCGGAATCGTGAAGATCGCGCCGGCCACCAACGCCTCGCCCACCGAGGCCGCGGTGCGCGCGATGTTCTGCTCCAGCACGCCGCCGCGAAACCACGGGCTGCGGAACAGCGCCAGCGCGATCACCGCCGCCGGGATGGTGGCGGCCACCGTCTGCCCGGCCTTCATGCCGAGGTAGGCGTTGGCGGCGCCGAAGACGAACGCCAGCACGAGCCCCAAGCCGACGGCCTTCACCGTCATCTCCGGCGGGTTCTGGGAGGAAGCCATAGAGACGATTAGACCGCAAACCCGCGCAGATTGGCTCGGAGAGAGTTGGGTCCCGTTCCGGCATACATCCGCGCGCGGAGCCGCACTGCCGCGCGGCTGGTGCCCAAAACGGGGCCAGGCTCCTCTGTCCCAAGCGGCGGTGTTTGCCGCGCGTGGACGGAGCAGCCTGTACCCGTTTTCGGCGCAGCCTATTGGATGCGGATGGGCGCCCTCTCGCGGGAGACCAAGTCCTCGAAAATGGCCAGCACTTGCTTGCGGAACCGGTAGGCGCGCCGCACGGACTCGCGGAAGGAGGATTCGTAGGCCGGCGATCTCATCCACTTCTGGAGCAGGCGGCTGGGCACATCGATGTCGCGCCGGAGCAGCTCCGCCGAGTGGCCGCGCAAGAACAGGCCGTAGAACATGGCTGCTTCTTTGCGCAGTGCGGAAGGATCGAACTCAGCCTTGCCCGGCATGGCCCACCACCAATCCCAGGGACCCAAGCGAAATTGCAGTATAGGCACGCTTGCGGCGCTCGGGCAAGGGGCTGGCCCGATCTTCTCACAGGCCTTCGGCTGCGGCTTGCGGGAGGCGCCTCGCTTCGAACGGTGCGAGAAGATCGGGCTAGCTCAGCGCTAGCTCAGCGCACGGCGACGGTGACGCCCGGCTGGCTTTCGGCCGAGCCGACCCTGAGCGCCACGGGCTGGTCGCCGGGCGCGAGCGAAGCGGGGACACGGGCGTTCACTTGCATCAGGCCGGCGTAGCCGGGAGCCGCACCCGCATACAGGATCTCCGCGGGTTCGCCGCCGATGGTCACCGAGACCGGCAGCAGAGGAACCTGGCCGGCGACCGCCGGCCGGCCGTTCACTCCGGCGGGACTTCGCTGTCCCTCGCCCGTCGCATACAGGGCCACGATGGCGCCGTGCGACGCGGCCGCGGCGGCCGAGTTGGAGCTTCCGTCCTGGTTGATCGCGGCGGCCTGGCCGGCGCCGCCGCTGGCGGTAAAGATGGCGGGCGCAGCTTCGGACACGGCGGCCACAAGGAGCGCTCTGGTCTGCCCGGCGACACGGATTTCGATCCCGGTCGTGCCGTGTCCGGACACCTCATACGGCACCTGGAGATTGATCTGCGTGGACTGCACGTAGAGCAGCGGAGCCGGGCGGCCGTCGAAGAGCACCTGGGTATCGCCGAGCGAGGTGTCGAGATCACCCGCCTCGTTCAAGCGCGCGTAGGCCGGGTTCTCCGGGCCAAGCCCCGTGCCGAAGAGGGTCACCAGCTCGCCGGGCGCCACCGGCCCGCCGGTCATGCTGGCAGCGTTCACCAGATTGAAGGACCCCGGTGCAGGCGGCTCCAGGGGCAGCGTGGGCGGTGCGAGCCTGCGGATGCGGTTGTTGGCCCGGTCGGCCACGTAGATGTTGCCCTGCGCATCGACGGCCACGGCCACCGGCTCGTTCAACTCGGCTTCGAGCGCCGGCCCGCCGTCGCCGCCATAGCCGCGCACGCCCGTGCCGGCAATCGTCCTGAGGGCGCCATCCGCCGCGATTTCCAGCACCCGGTGGCTGTCCGCATCGGCGACGTACAGGTTGCCGGAACCGTCCATCGCGATCCCCGTCGGGGCGCTGAGCTGCGCCGCGATCGTGCGCATGGCTCCGCCGGAGTCAAACCCGCGAATGGCGCCGTTCCCGCTGTCCGCTACAAAGAGACTCCCATTCCCATCCGCCACCACGCCCGTGGGGCTATCCAGGAGCGCCAGCGCGGCTGGCCCGCCGTCGCCCGCGTACCCGGGCACGCCCTTGCCGGCCACGGTCGCAATGCTGCCATCTTGCCCCACCTTGCGGATCACGTGGTTGAAAGTATCCGCAATGTAGGCGCTGCCGGCGGCGTCCACGGCGACGCCTTCGGGGTAGTTCAGCCGCGCCGCCGTCGCGGCGCTGCCGTCGCCGGAATAGCCGGGCAACTCACCGCCCGCCAGCCCCGCCACGCACGTGATGATGCCCCCGGGAGTCACCTGCCGGATGCGGCTTCCCCCCGCCTCGGCAATCCACAGGCGGCCCGCGGAGTCCATGGCCAGCCCCGCGGGCTGATCCAGTTGAGCCTCCACGGCCGGACCGGAATCGCCAGCCGAGCCCGCCTGGCCCGTGCCGGCAATCGTGCGGATCACGCCGTCCACGACCTGGCGCACGCGATGGTCCAGCCGGTCAGAGATGTAGAGAGCGCCATCCGGCCCAACCGCAACCCCTGAGGGTGCTTCGAGATGCGCTTGTAGGGGTGGGCCGAAGTCGCCCAGCGGCCGGAAAGCCGTGCCGCCGGCGACGGTCGAGATCGAGCCGTCTGGCGAGACTTTTCGCAGCATCCCCACCGGATAGCGCTCGCCGGGCCGCGAGTCGGCAATGTAGAGGCCCCCGGCCGCGTCGAAGAGTATGTCCCGCGGCTCGACCAGCCTCGCCGCGGTCGCCGGCCCGCCGTCGCCGGAGTAACCGCTGGTGCCGTCGCCGGCCACCGGCGCCGCCGGCGCTGGCGTCAGCCGCAGCACCCTGGCGGTGGACTTGTCAGCCACGTACAGGCTCCCGGCGGCATCCAGCGCCAGCCCCGTCGGCAGACCCAGCCCCTCCGCGGGCACCGTGCTCATCAAGCCGCGCTCGATCTTGCGGACACGGCCGTTGCCGCTGTCGGCAATGTAGAGCACGCCATCGCTACCGACGGCCAAGCCGGCGGGAGCGCGCAACGGCGCCAGCTCGGCCAGGATCACGTCGCTATCTTCGATCGACCCTGCCCAGCCCAGTCCCGCAATCCGCTCGATCAAGCCCGACGGCGTCACCCGGTAGACGCGATGGTCGCCGAAGTCCGAGATGTACAGGTTGCCCTGCGGGTCCACGGCCACGTTGCGCGGCTGAACGAGGCGCGCAGCCGTGGCGTCGCCTGCCGCCGCAGCGCCTGCGCCGCCACCGCCCGCGACTGTCCGAATGCGGCCGTCCAGCGAGATCATCCGTACGCGGTGGTTGCCGAGGTCGGCGACGTAGAGATTGCCGGCGGCGTCGATGGCCAGGCCGTAGGGCGTGTCGAGCTGGGCCGCCGCGGCCGGACCGCCGTCGCCCGCGAAGCCCCCGTGCCCGTTGCCCGCAATGGTGGTGATGACACCGGAGGCATCGATCTTCCGGATGCGGTGGTCCTGCGAGTCGGAGAGGTAGAGGTTCCCCTCCCGGTCGATCGCCAGCCCGTCGGGAGCACCCAGGTAGGCGGCCGTGGCCGGCAGCCCGTCGCCGCAGAAGGTCCCGCCCGCAACGGTGGTGATCGTGTAATTGACGCCCGCCGCCATCAGGCTCGCGGCCGTGCACACCACTAACCCCATGCGTGTCATCACTAACGCTGTGGCCGGCGGCGCGCGAAGTTCTCACCGCGTCTGCCTCGGCGCCCGCCCGACAAGCCCCGCTCACGGGGTCGTTTTCGCTCAAAGATCGCCCTGGCGAATCGATAAGCGATTATGTGAAGGCTAACCGCTTCTGGATCGTCGGCCTGGCGCTTGTTGCCGCGCAGTTCGGCGCCGCCGAGTCTCGTCTGTTTCTGAAAACGCGTTCCCCGGCGGTGAGCCGGGCCGAGGCGGAACGCCTGGCGGGACCGCCGAAACACCGCCCCTTCACCCGGCCCCATCTCCTGGTCGATTTCGGCGAAGTCCCATCAGCGGAACAGGTGAAGGAACTCCAGCGCCGCGGCGCCACCGTGGTGGCCTACGTCCCCGAGACGGGCCTGGTGCTCGCCGTGGATGAGAACATGCCCCTCGCCGATGCCGGTATCATCACGGCCGAGCGGCTGCGGCCCGAGGACAAGATCAGCTCCCTGATTGACGGCAACACCGCAGCTTTCCTAGTGGAGTTTCACGCCGACATCGAGCCATCGGAGGCTGAGGCCCTGGTTCGCGACGCCGGCTTGGATCTCCGCTACCATCCCGATCTTCTTCCCCACCACCTCTTGGTGGTCGGTCCCGCCCAGCAGGTTGTCAGGCTGGCGGAGTGGGACGAGGTGGCCTACCTGTATCCGGCCTCCGCGGAGCTCGTCGGCGGCGTGCGCGTGTACGCCTGTGGGGGTCCCCAGACGCCCTACGGCCAGGTCGGCCAGTACATTGCCAAGCTCGGCGAGGGCTGGGACGGCCCGGGACAGGGCGCGGCGGAACTCGGCTATTACCTGGGTCCGCTCGCCAGCCGGCTTCCGCGCCTGCCGGTGCAAAATGAGTTGCTGCGCGTGCTGGCCCAATGGAGCGAGTACGTTCAGGTGAGCTTCGTGCCGGCAGCTTCGGCGCTGGCCCCACGGACCATCTCGATCCTCTTCGCCTCCGGCGCGCACGGCGACCCCTACCCCTTCGACGGCCCGGGCGGCGTGCTCGCGCACACCTTCTATCCGTCGCCCCCGAATCCCGAACCCATCGCCGGCGACATGCACTTCGACGACGATGAGAGCTGGGCGATCGGCGAGGACGTCGACGTGTTCAGCGTGGCGTTGCATGAAGCCGGCCACGCGCTCGGCCTGGGCCACTCGGACGTCCCCGGCGCGGTGATGTACCCATACTACCGGCGCGTGAGCGCGCTCACGCCGGATGACATCGCCGCGATCCGCGAGCTCTATGCGGCGCGCACCGGCACGCAGACGCCAGACCCGCCCACGCCACCCGCGCCGGTCCCCCCGGCGCCCGATCCGCCTGAGACGCCGCCCGTACCGGCACCTCCGGCGCCGAATCCGCCCACGCCGCCCGCGCCACCCACGCCGCCCGCGCCGACCCCCCCGGCGCCGCCCAAGCCGCCGACGACGGACACCGTGGCGCCGTCGCTCATCATCCTGGCGCCGGCTTCGAACAACGTGCTCACCTATGACGCCGCGATCAGCATGCGCGGCTCCGCCGCCGACAACGTCGGAGTGGTGAGGGTCACCTGGACAGACTCGGTGGGCAACGGCGGCTTAGCCAGCGGCGCCGCCTGGTGGCAGATTGGCGCGATCCCGCTCCGCATCGGCACGAACACCATCACCATCCGCGCCTACGACGCGGCGGGCAACGCGGGCTGGCGCTCGGTCACAATCACCAGA
>JBEKLJ010000036.1:0-19584 GCA_050010255.1 Bryobacteraceae bacterium | reverse complement strand
CTGCCTACACGCCGGTGCCGGGCGGCGTCGGCCCGCTGACCATCGCCATGCTGATGGTGAACACGATCCAGGCCGCCGAGCGGCGACTGCTTGAGACATGCTGAGAGTGGGACTGACGGGCGGGCTGGCGACGGGCAAGAGTTTCGTCGGCCAGGCACTTGCCAGCCTGGGCTGCCACCTGATTCGCGCGGACGAGCTCGGCCACGCGGCGCTCGAGCCGGGCGGCGATGCTTACGCCGCGGTTGTCGGCGAGTTCGGCGGCGGGATCCTGGAGCCGGATGGAAGGATCAACCGGCGGCGGCTGGGCGCGGCGGTCTTCGGCGACCCCGAGCGGCTGGCCGCGCTGAACCGGCTGGTGCACCCCCCGGTGATCCGGCGCGAAGAGGAGCTGCTGGCGGAGATCGAGGCCCGCGACCCGCGCGGAATCGCGGTGCTCGAGGCCGCCATCCTGATCGAGAACGGCAGCTACCGCCGGTTCCGGAAGATCATCCTGGCGGTCTGCCGAGACGAGCAGCAGATCGAGCGCGCCCGGGAGCGCGACGGCCTAACGCTCCCGGAGGCGCTGGCGCGCCTGGCGCGGCAGATGCCGCTCGAGGAAAAGCGCAGATTCGCCGATTACATCGTCGACACCTCGGGAACCAAAGAGGATACGCTGCGTCAAGTAAGAGAGACCTACAATCTGCTTCGGAGCATTCCCCAATGAAGTTGCGCACGCTGTTGCTGGTTACGCTGCTGGTGGGCGGATTCCTGTACCTGACATCGGCCCGGTGGAGTCCGCTCAATGTGCTCCGGCCCGCACCGGCCAGCCAGATCTGGACGGGGCCGGAGGTGACCCGCTCGGCCGGGCTGGGCACCGACGAGCAGAACAATATCGAGATCTACAAGGGCGCCCACACGGCCGTGGTCAACATAACCAGCACGGTCTACCGGCGGAACTGGTTCCTGGAGATCATTCCGCAGCAGGGCACCGGGTCGGGCTTTCTGGTGGACGACACCGGGCGCATCCTGACCAACGACCACGTCATCTCCGGCGCCCAGGAGATGGAGGTGACGCTGGCGGACCAGTCGAAGTACCGGGCCCGGGTGCTGGCGCACGACCCGGCCAACGACGTTGCGCTCATCAGGATCGAACCGCGCAAGAAGCTCCCCTTCCTGCACCTTGGGGACTCCGATCCGGTCCAGGTGGGCCAGAAGGTGCTCGCCATTGGCAACCCGTTCGGGCTGGAGGGGACGCTGACAACGGGCATCGTCAGCTCGCTTGGCCGCAGCCTGCGCGACGAGAGCGGCCGCACGCTGGAGGGCATGATCCAGACCGATGCGGCCATCAACCCGGGCAACAGCGGCGGGCCGCTGCTGGACTCCCACGGCAGCGTGATTGGCATCAACACGGCCATTTACGGCCCGGGGTCCAACATCGGCATCGGCTTCGCCATGCCCATCAACCGCGCCAAGACGATGCTGAACGAGTACGCCCAGAAGGGCCACTTCGCGCCGCCGCGGCTGGGCGTGAACGTCATGTACGTGGCCGGCGACCTGGCCGAAGCGCTGAACCTGCCGGCCGAGGGCGGGCTACTGATCGTCAGCGTGGAGTCCGGCTCGGCGGCCGAGGCGGCGGGCCTGCGGGGCGCGCGCCGCACGGTGCAGATCGGCATGTACGAAGTCCCCGCCGGCGGCGATCTGATCATGAACATCGACGGTCACGCGGTGGAGAGCCGCGACGCGCTCATGCGCGCCCTGCACGGCAAGCGGCCCGGCGACACGCTGGAGCTGACCCTCTTCCGCAACGGGCAAACCACCAAGGTGCGCGTCAAGCTGGGCGAGGGCTCGACCACGCTGTAGCCCGCATTTCTCACCAACAACCTGTTGCGGCGCGCGATAGAGGCGCATCCACTCAAGTTGCACGCTGGCCGGGGCCCGCCGGCCGGATGTGTGTTATACTTATCCATAATTGAGAGGATGTGGCATGGCGACCGTGACTCTTCGCAATCTGGGCGGATCGGTTGTGATGGCCGTTCCGAAGAAGATCTTGAGCCTGGTTGACCTCGAGGCCGGCTCTCGGGTCCAGGTGAGCGTCGAGAACGGCCGGCTGATTGTTGCACCCGAAGCGAAGCCGCGCTACACGCTGGCCGAGCTTCTGTCGCGCTGCCGACGCTCGGATCTGGCGCCCCGGCGGAGGGACCGCTCCTGGCTGGAGACGGGCCCCGTCGGGAGAGAAGCGCTGTGAAGCGGGGCATCCCGGATCGCGGCGATGTCCTCCATATCGACCTCGACCCCACCAAAGGGCGGGAACAGCGCGGCAAGCGATTCGTGCTGGTCCTATCGCCCTTGGAGTTCAATCGGTTCGGCCTCTTGCTCGTTTGCCCGGTTACGCTAGGCGGGGAGTTTGCCAGAGAGCACGGCTTTGCCGTTTCGCTCAGCGCGGCTGCGACGCGCACGCAGGGAGTGGTCTTGTGCCACCAGGTGCGCACGCTGGATTACAGGGAACGGCAGGGCAAGTGGGTGGAAACTCTGCCGGCAGAACTGGTCGCGGACGTTCTCGCGCGCGTGCGGACGCTGCTGGACTAGTCCGCGCTCTCAGCGCAGCCCCGGAGGCCGTGTTGCTAGACTGAGTAACAACGATGCTCTCGGTCGTCATCCCGGTTCACAACGAGGAGCCCTCGCTGCTGCCGCTCTACGACCGGCTCACGGCGGTCCTGAGCGCGCTCGGCCGGCCCTATGAAATCATCTTCATCGACGATGCTTCGACCGACCGCAGCTTCGACCTGCTGGCGAACCTGGCCGAGACGGACGTTCATCTGAAGGTAGTGCAGTTGCGGCGGAACTTCGGCCAGACCGCAGCGCTCTCGGCCGGCTTCCACGAGGCGGCCGGAGAAGTGGTGGTCTCGATGGACGGCGACCTCCAGCACGCGCCGGAAGACATCCCGGCGTTGCTGGAAAAGATCGACGAAGGCTACGACATCGCCAGCGGCTGGCGCAAGGTGCGCGTCGATAACGCCCTCACGCGCAGGCTGCCCTCGCGCGTCGCCAACTGGATGATGGCCAGGCTCTCGGGCGTCGAGCTGCACGACTTCGGAACGACTTTCAAGGCCTACCGGGCCGAGGTGCTCAAGGACATCAACCTGTACGGCGAGCTGCACCGCTTCATCCCGGCGCTGGCCACCGTTTACGGTGCGCGGGTGGCCGAGGTGCCGATCCAGAACGTGCTGCGGTCTTCCGGCGGCTCGCACTATGGCCTGGGGCGCACGCTGGCCGTGCTGTTCGACCTCCTCACGATCAAGTTCCTGCTGAGCTACCTCACGCGCCCGATGCATTTCTTCGGCAAGCTGGGCCTGGCGAGCTCGGTGCTCGGCGGGGGCGTGCTGGGCTGGCTGGCCATTCACAAGCTCACCAGCGGCCACGACATCGTCAGCGAGCACGGGCCGCTGATGCTGGCCGGGGGCCTGCTGCTGCTGGCCGGGCTGATGATGTTCTCCACCGGGCTGATCGGCGAGCTCCTCATGCGGACCTACTTCGAGAGCCAGGACCGCCGCATCTACGCCGTGCGCGAGATCCGCTGCCGCCGCGAGAAGCACATGCAGGACGAGGCGCGTTAGAGAGTGGCCGTGAGCCCGGAACTGCGGAAGTTTGCCTAGCCGGCAGAGCGCGGCATCGAACCGGTTGTGCGTCAGCCGCGGGTGCTGGCCGCCGGAATGCGCCTAAGCAGGTCCTGGAGCTGGCCGCGGTTCTCGACTCCGATGGTGAAGCAATCCACGCAGTCCAGCGCGAGCGCGTACTGAAGCGCTTCATCGACCCGGTGGCTGAGGCCGCCGGCGCCGAGGATCTTCATGCCGATCACGCCCTTGCCGGCGGCCTTCATCTGCCGAAGCACGGAGGCCACCGTCCTGGGGTCGGCGTCCATCGCTATTTGCGCCGGGTTGATGCGCGCCAGGTCCACCTGCACCCACGGGCTGGCGGCCACGGCTTTCAAGGCTCCGAGGGTGTGGCACGAGGTGCCGTGCGTTTTCACGATGCCCTTTTGGCGCGCCTCGCTGATAGCGGCCATGGCGCCCCTCTTCCGCTCGGGCCAGTCGTCGCGCTCCATGTCGTGCAGCAGCAAGATGTCGATGTAGTCGGTGCCGATTTCGCGCCGGAAACGGTCCAGATCGGCGCGCGCCTGCTGCTCGGTGGAGGCGTGAGTCTTGGTGAGGATGGTCACTTTATCTCGCGGGACGCGCTTGAGGGCCTCCTTGACGTGCGGGTGGCTGCCGTAAGCGTCGGCGGAATCCCAGAAGGTGACCCCTTGGTCGAAGGCAGCCTGGAGCAGGTCCGCTAGGCCACGGACGCCGAGCTGGCGGGTCTGGTTCGAGCTGCTGCCATAACCGTTGGTGCCCGTGCCCATCGCCATTCGGCTCAACTCGACCTTCATCGGGCCGAGATGGATGCGGTCGCTGGCCAGCTTCTTTGTGCCGCTTGCATACAGGGGAAAGGGAAAGCGCGCCAGCGCCGCCCCCGCGATCGTCACGCCGGAAGCCAGGAACTCGCGTCGGTTCATAGCACTTCCTCCATGTTTCCCACAACAGTAGCACAGGCGGCGCCGGACGCCGGGAAGACTCGGGCAACCGGGTGGCGGCGATCTCGATGGCGGGCAGCACCAGTTGAACCGGATCCTGGCGGTTCTTCAAGCATGTTTCGAACCGCTCGATCGCGCGGCGGTCCGCAATCTGGTGTGGTCTTTCCAAGCGACTCTCTACTTTCTTCTAGTGGAAGAATTTCCCAGAAGGCTACGACGCCTTCCGGGGTGAGAGTCGCTACTTTCTACGCTCTACCGGGCATTCTCCTGAGTTCCTCGAGCTCCTTCCAAGCCAGCGCCGTTCGTGAATTGAAGAACTTGAGACCGGCCTCCAGGCAAGCGATGGCGCGATCTCGGTCGCCTTGGGACTTGTGGGCCATGCCTCGCAGATACCAGACGTAGTACTTCTCCTGTGCACTGAGACGGTCAAAGGCCCGAGTGTCGATTTGATCCAGGAGGCGAAGCCTTTCTTCGCTCTGCTCCACCCGAAACAACTTCTCTGCCTTCTTGATGACCTCCCAGGGGTTGACCGTAGCTAGGCCCTGCAGCCGACCTAACGCCTCTGCCGCGGCAGCCTTCAGCCGAGTGCGCCCACCGGAGTTTTGCAGGCAGGCCTCAAGAGACGTCACCGCCTCTTGGGCTCCAATGTCCCCCAGGGCCGTTGCGGCATATGACTGAACGGTATCCTGGAACTCTGAGTCTGACGTTGCGCCACGAACCAGCGCTGCGAGAACCGGAACGGCTTGCCTGCAACGCGCACGGCCTAATGCCTTGATGGCAAATCGTTTTCTCGACCGTTCGAAATCGGCAAACTGGCCGAGATAAGAGACTCCAATAGTTGCGCCGCCGAGCCTCAGCCCTCTTGCAACAACTTCCAACAGCGCTTTGGCTCCGTTCTCGCCGCTGGCCGCCACCATGTCGAGTGTTCTCTCGATGAGCGCCACCTTCTCCAGGGTTAGGAGCCCCACGTCGTCCAGAACGGTCATCGCCTTGGGGATGTCGATGATCGCGAACGCGCCTTTGCCGGCTTCACGGGCGGTCTTGGGCGTTTCAAATACGCCTCGACCGCACTTCGGACACGCGATGGCACTAACCGCTACAGCCTCGTTGCAGGCCGCGCAAACTTTGTGCGGGAGGGTCTGTTTGGCGGGGATTCCAGTCTCCGCTGGAGTTCCGTCAACCCGCGCAGGCTTGGGTGGGCTACTTAACACGGAATCCTGACGTTGGCGAGTGCCACAGGTCCCGCAAAAAACGTGGTCACTGTGCACTTTGTTCCCGCAGTTGGCGCAATATAGCATCCTCACCTCCAAGCGCTCAGCACTCGTAGCACCGGCCCAGAGATCCTTTCGCGAGTCCCGAATTGAGTCACGTGAAACGTCACCAGAAGCTCTCAGTTCGGTCACACGGGTCGGTGGAGGCCAGGAACTCGCGTCGGTTCATAGCATCTGCTCCATGTTTCACACAACAGTAGCATGGGCGGCGCCGGACGCCGGCTAGCGAGCTGGCCGGGCGGAGTGCGGCCCCAGCCGGCTGCATGCCGCCGCCGCGCCGGTGACGTCCACCGCGCTGGCGCCCTGCTCGACGTGGCGGATCTTGCCCGCGCGGTCGATTACAAACGTCGTGCGCAGGGCCAGCTTCCGGCCGGGCATCAGCACGCCGTAGGCTTGCGCGACCCGGCCGTCAGCGTCGCTCAGCAGCGGGTAGTCGAGCTTCAGCTCCCGTGCCCACGCTGTGAGCGTCTCCACATCGTCGGTGCTGATGCCGAGAATCTCAGCGCCCGCCGTCCGAAACCCCTGGATACCAGCCTGGTATCCTTGCATCTCCCTGGTTCAACCGCCCGTGAACGCCTTGATGACGAATGCGAGCACGACGCTCTTCTTGTTCCGGAAGTCCGAGAGCCGGATCTTCTTCCCCGTGGTGGACGGCAGCGTGAAATCCGGCGCCGTGTCGCCCACCGCGAGCGTCGTGCCACGTGGGGCGTCCTGAGCGACGGCCAGACAGGCAAATCCGCAGGCGAACAGAAACGGCCAAGGCCGCATAGGCGTCCCTCCCTCTCTTCCAGCTTACCTTGAGCCTAGCCCGGATGCTTCACCAGCAATCTGCCGCGGCGCGCCCCGCCGAGCCGCGCGGTTAGCGCCGCGCGCGGCTCGGCTTGCCGCCGGCGTCCGCGAGCGGAATCCGGCGGGGCCGGTTTCTGGTAAAGTCAGAATCACACCCCCATTCAGAACACAAGGAGGGAGCTGTGAGTTCCAGAAACGAACCTGAGTCAGCGCCCAAACCGAAATCCGGCGTGTCACGGCGCGGCTTCATCCGCGGCGTCGGATTGGGCAGCGGCGCACTGGGCGCGGGCATCCTCGAGCAGCAGGCCGGAGCGCAGCCCGCGTCCGCCAAGCTGGCTGGCCCGGGCCCGGCGCCGATCACGCTGCGGGTGAATGGCAAGCCTTACCAGCTCACCCTGGAGCCGCGCGTCACCCTGCTCGACGCCCTGCGCGACCGGCTGAACCTGACCGGCGCCAAGAGGGTCTGCGACCGGGGCAACTGCGGCTCCTGCACGGTCCTGCTGGCCGGCAAGGCAGTTTACGCGTGCGACGTGCTGGCCATTGACGCGCAAGACCAGGATATCCAGACCATCGAGAGCCTGACGGCGGACGGCAAAGTCCACCCCCTCATCACCGCCTTCACGGCGAATGACGCCCAGCAGTGCGGGTTCTGCACACCGGGCTTCGTCATGGCGGGCAAGGCATTCCTGGAAGCGAATCCAAACCCCACCTACGAGCAGGTCAAGGAGGGCCTGGGCGGCAACCTCTGCCGCTGCGGATCCTACATCGGGATCCGCAAGGCCGTGCTCCAAGCCGCGCGAGAGATCCAAGGAGGCCCGCATGCCTAGTGCGCCCGATTATCACTGGCCGGCGCCGGAGAAGCGCCGCGTCATCGGCAAGCCGCTTAACCGCATCGATGGCCTGGCCAAGGCCTCCGGCCGGATCAAGTACTCGTACGACATCGCGCGCCCGGGCCTGCTCTACGGCGCGATCCTCACCTGCCCCCACGCGCACGCACGCGTCAAGGCGACTGACACCGCCGCGGCGGAGAAGTCGCCGGGGGTCACCGCCCTGGTGCTGATGGCCAAGCCCGGCGAGGAGATCCAGTACGCCGGCTACGAGGTCGCCGCGGTCGCCGCGACTACCGAAGACCAGGCCAGGGACGCCCTTCGCAAGATCAAGGTGGAATACGAGGTGCTCCCGCACTTCGTCAATGAACAGGACCTCGCCAAGGCCGGAGACAACGCCAAGCCCTCCGGCCAGCAGAGCACCGGCGATCCGGACACGGCCTTCCAGCAAGCCGACGTCATTTCCGAGGGCTTCTACGGTGTGCCGGTGCTCAACCACTGCACGCTCGAGACCCACGGCCAGGTGTGCGAGTGGAAGGGGGACCAGCTTGACTACTGGCCCTCGACGCAGGCTGTCGCCTCGATCGGCGGCGAGCTGGCCAAGCTGCTCGAGATCCCGGTCGCCAGCGTCCACACGCACATGGACGCCATCGGCGGCGCCTTCGGCAGCAAGTTTTCCCCCGACCGCTGGGGCGAAGCCTGCGCCCGTCTGTCAAAGAAGAGCGGCGGCCGGCCAGTGAAGCTGTTCTTGGACCGCGCCACCGAGCTGGCCATCGCCGGCAACCGGCCCGCCTATTACGCCCGCATCAAGACCGCCGCGAAGAAGGACGGCACGGTGACGGCCTGGGACGCGCGCACCTGGGGCACCGGCGGTTTTGGCGGCGTGAACCTCCCGCCGGGTTCCCTGCCCTACGTGTTCCGCAAGGTCCCGAACGTGCGCCTGGCGCACACCTCGGTTTCGGTCAACGCCGCTATGGAGCGGCCTTGGCGCGCGCCGAACAACCCGCAGTTCTCCTACCTGACTTGCTGCGCCATGGAAGACCTGGCGGCCAAGCTGAACATGGACCCGGTCGAGTTCTTCACCAAGAACGCCGACCTGAGCCAGCAGCCGCAGGTCTACCGGGCGCAGTTGGCCAAGGCCGCCGAGCTGGCCGAGTGGAAGAAGCTCTGGCGCCCGCGCGGAGAATCGGGGCCTGGGCCGCTCAAGCAGGGCCTGGGCATCGGCTTCTGCACCTGGTGGGGCATGGGCCACGAGAGCAATTGCCGAACGACGATTCATCCGGATGGCTCGGTGGAGCTCGAGCTGGCGAGCCAGGACCTGGGCACGGGCACGCGCACAGTGATCGCGATAGTGGCCTCCGAGACGCTGGGCGTGCCGCCGCGGAGAATCAAGGTGCGCATCGGCGACAACAAGTACCCGGAGTCCGGCCCTTCGGGCGGATCGACCACGGTCGGCGGCGTATCGGCCTCGACGCGCAAGTCCACGATGAACGCGCTCTACAAGCTGTTCGAGGCGGTCGCACCGGCGCTCGGCGCCCAGCCGGAGGAACTGGAGGCCGCCGGCGACCGCATCCAGGTGAGGGCCAACCCCGCCAAGGGCCTGGCCTGGAGCGCGGCCTGCCGGAAGCTCGGCGCCAAGAGCATCACCGAGATGGGCGTCAACAACCCGCGCAGTCCCGGCGGGCTGACCGCCGGGGGCGTTGGCGGCGTCCAGATCGCCCACGTTGGCGTGGACGTCGAGACCGGCATCGTGCGGATGAACCGCATGGTGGCGGTGCAGGACTGCGGCATGGTAATCAGCCCCAAGACCGCCGAGAGCCAGGTCTACGGCGGCTGCATCATGAGCATCTGCGGCGCGCTGATGGAGGAGCGCATCATGGACTCGGCCACCGGCCGCGTGCTGAACACGGACCTGGACACGTACAAGCTGGCCGGCATCGGCGACGTCGGCGAGATCATCGTTTACCTGAACCGCGAGCCCGAGCACGACCGGCGCGGCGTCGTCGGGCTGGGCGAGCCGCCGGTGATTGGCGGCCTGGCGGCCATCGCCAACGCGGTGGCGAACGCGATCGGCGTGCGCGTTCCGGTGCTGCCGCTTACGCCGAACAAGGTTCTGGCGGCGCTGGAAGGGAGGAATGCCTGATGCAAGCCTTCGAATATGCAGCTCCCGCAACGGTCCAGGAAGCGCTGGGCCTGCTCGCCAGGCGCTGGGGCGAGGTCGACATCCTCGCCGGCGGCACCGATCTGCTGGGCCTGATGAAGGACTACATCCACACGCCGCGGCGGGTGGTCAACATCAAGGGCATCCAGGAACTCAAGGGCATTCAGAAGACGCCGGCCGGGCTGCGCATCGGCGCCCTGGTGACGCTCGAGGAGTTGGCCGGAGACCCGGCCGTCGGGGCCGCGTATCCGTCGCTCACGGCCGCGGCGCGCGGCGTTTCCAGCCTTCAGATCCGGAACCTGGGGACCATCGGCGGAGACCTCTGCCAGCGGCCGCGCTGCTGGTATTTCCGGCTCGGGTATGGCCTGCTAGCGAAGGACGCGAGCGGCCGGAGCCTGCCGCCGAACGGCGACAACCGCTACCACGCCATCTTCGGCAACCAGGGCGCGGCGTGTTTCGTCAGCGCCTCCAGCTTCGGCCCGCCGCTGGTTGCGCTCGGCGCCACGGTGAAACTGGCGTCGGCTGCCGGGCGCCGCGAGCTTCCCATCGAGAAGTTCTTCGTCATCCCCCTGGACGACTCGGCGCGGGAGATCGCGCTGCGGCCCAACGAGATCGTGACCGAGATTGTGATCCCACCCGCGGCCGGCGTCCGCAACGCCACCTACGAGGTGCGGCAGAAGACCGCCATAGACTGGCCGCTGGTGACGGCGTCCGTGGCCCTGAAGATGAAAGGGAATCTGGTGGCCAGCGCACGGATCGTGCTGGGGCACGTCGCGCCCATTCCGTGGCGGGCCGCGGCGGCCGAGGCCGCCGTCGCGGGCAAAGCGCTGACATCACCCCTGGCCGAGGAAGCCGGCAAGGCGGCCACCGAGGGCGCCGCCCCGCTGAGCGGCAACGGGTACAAGGTCCAGCTCGTGCACGCGGCCGTCAAGCGCGCCCTGCTCGAAGCCGCGCGCGTGAAGGCATAGCTCGGAGTCGCAGGGCCGACCTGGCGGTCGGCCGCGGGCCTGGCGGCCCGCCCCACCTGGACCGCACACAGAGCGGTCAGGTTTCCGTTGCAGAGTCCTGAGGAGTGACTGGGGGGCGCGATCACCGAAGAGCGGCGAGCGATTCGCGGCTCGTCAACCGGGGCGCCAGCGAGTCGAGCACCTCAATGAGCTCGGCTGGATTGATCGGCTTTGAGACATAGGCATCCATGCCCGCCGCCAGGCACTTCTCCCGATCGCCAGCCATGGCGTGAGCGGTCAGCGCGATGATCGGCGTCGGTTGGGCGCCGGTTTCCCGTTCTCTCGCCCGGATGATGGCTGTCGCCTGCAACCCGTCCATCTCGGGCATCTGCACGTCCATCAAGATCGCATCAGGCACCTGGCGGCTGAACGCTTCGATGGCCTCACGGCCGTTCGTGGCCAGCGTGACCGAATAGCCCTGCTTCTCCAGCATGTGCGTCACCACCCTCTGGTTTACCGGATTGTCCTCCGCCACCAGGATAGAAAGCGATCGCTCCTGAACCCCCGCCGGCCGTCCGTCTGGCTCAGGCCCTTTCGCGGGAGCAACGGCCGGCCGCATGCCCAAGTGGCGGGTGATTGGCTCGAGGATCAGGCGGCCGGCTTCATGATCATCGACGATCAGCACAGGCGCGCCTTGGAGATCCCCTGGTGACAGCGGGCCTTCGGCGGCGGGCGAGAGGTCCCGTTTCAACGGGACCGTAAAGTGGAACGTGCTGCCTCGGCCGACTTCGCTCTCCAGCCACATGCGCCCGCCCATCGTCTCCACCAGCCGGGAAGAGATCGAGAGTCCCAGACCCGTGCCGCCGAACTGCCGGGTGATGGATGCGTCTGCCTGCGTGAACGCGTCGAAGATGGCCTGTTGCTTGCCGTCAGGGATGCCGATTCCGGTGTCGCGGACCGCGAAGTGGAGCGTGATGCGGTCGTCTGCTTCCGCCTGCCCGTCAATCTGAACCGACACTCCGCCCTGGTGCGTGAACTTAACTGCGTTTCCGATGAGGTTCGTGAACACCTGCCGAAGGCGGACGGGATCGCCGATGACCCGCTCCGGCAGGCCTGGCTCAATGTTGCAGACGAATTCCAGCTTCTTCTCCGCGGCCTGGACTTCAAACAGCCGCACACTATTCGCGATGACCTCGCACAACGAGAACGGGACCGAATCGACCTTCAGCCTGCCGGCTTCGATCTTCGAGAAATCCAGGATCTCGTTGATGACTGAAAGCAGCGAGTCGGCGGAAGACTGGGCCATCGAAAGATACTCGCGCTGTTCGGGTGTCAGCTCGGTATCCAGGACGAGCCCCGTCATACCCAGGATGCCATTCATGGGCGTGCGAATCTCATGACTCATGTTGGCCAGAAACTCGCTCTTGGCCCGGTTCGCTCTCTCGGCGGCCTCTTGGGCCTTCTCCGCCGCTTCCTTGGCTTGACGCAAATCCTCTGTCTGGGCCCGCACACGCCGGCGCAAGACGGCAACCCACGCTGAGGTCAGCAGGGCGCCTGCCGCCAATACGGCCATCAGCATGAGCATCCGCCCGGCGGTCCACCATGGCGCCGCGCCAACTACCGTCACGTCAGCGGGCGATCGGAGGAGCAGGGAAAGGCTTCGTGGCACGTTTTGGCCGAGGGCCGGCGGCTCGATGGACGCGATCCCGGTGACGCGGACGAGACTGCCGTTGGCGAAAGATGGAAGCCGGCCGCCCCCGAGTTGGGCGTTAAACAGGAGGTTGCCGGCTTGGAGCAGGAGCCTCTGATCGGCTCGACCGACGACATCGTCCACCAGGACGGCGTCGATACTCACCAGTTCGGAATCCCAGTTGTCTTGCAGGATGTCGTAGACGGTCAACGCCGGCGGCTCCGGCACGTTCGAGCGCCCTATTTTGCGCAATTCCGCGTCCCGTAGCACGGGCTTGAACGGTCCTTGTTCCTGGAATCCCGTGACCTCCACGACGTCGCCGACCTCGAGGGCGGCTTCGGTATGATTCTGGACCATGACGCCGCCGGTCTCATCGGCCAGATATGTCGGTCCCAGAGGATGGGTCAGAACGACAGTGGCGCGAATGCGCACGGGTTCGTCGCCGCGGGCTCCCGGCGAGTACTGCAAGAGCTGCCCGATGCTCCGTGTGGCCAGTACGACGGGTTCGCCTTCCGCCTGGATGAATTCGGCGCTAGGTACGCTGATCTCGCTTCCCAATATCTGGCGGTTGAAGTTGAAGCGCGGGGCGGAAACGCCCAGTACCCGGACGCGCGAATGCAGGAGCGAGGCCGGCAGCGTGGTCGTTCCCGCCACAGTCAGCAGAAGCTGGCGGCTGCCCGCTCTCAGGCCCAATCTAGCGTAGCCATTTGCCGAGCCGATCGAACAGACGAGGCCGCGAACCTCTACCCATGCGCTATCCACCGCGCCCACCAGCAACTGCTCCACGTCGACGCGCAGTGGCTCCGGCAAGGCTCTCTCCCCAACGATGCGGACACGCGGATTGTCGATGACCGGCGCGAAGTCCCCTGGACCAGTGACTCCCTCGACGTCGACGAGCTGCCCTGCCCTCAATGGTGGAGCGTTTCTGGGATAACCCGCTACGTAAACGCCATCGGTTTCGTCCTGCACCACCAGATTCCGACCAGCGGGATTGAAGAACGTCACCACGGCGCGGACACGCACGGGATACGCCAGGCCGGCTTCGCGTTGGGGTAGAGCATGCACCTGGCGAGCGGTGGTTAACACGGGCAATGGCGGAGGGGGGAGGCTCTCCGATCCTGCGTCCACGCATTCTTCCAGCGCCGGGGCGCCCGAATCATTCGACGCAAAGCCGGCGACCTCCACGTCGTCGCCCGTCGTGAGCGGGCTGAATTCGCGTGGGTGCAGCAGCGCCGATCCGGTGGAGTCCTTCAAAACGAAGCCGGCGCGTTCGCGCGTGACCGAGCCTCGCAGTCGAATTCGATGCGGCGGCGGATCGGATGTGAACGCCGCCCGGATGGGGCGCAGCGGGATGTCCCCGTCAGATGGAGCCGGACTCACAATCGAGA
The DNA here is from genome assembly GCA_050010255.1 of Bryobacteraceae bacterium. Classification (GTDB taxonomy): domain Bacteria; phylum Acidobacteriota; class Terriglobia; order Bryobacterales; family Bryobacteraceae; genus JBEKLJ01. The sequence goes on along the minus strand of JBEKLJ010000036.1, from coordinate 5,962 downwards.
CTTCCCGAAGGGAGGGGACGAACATCTTCAAACCGGCGACGGTTTCGCTCGCACCGATTCCGGCGACCAGCACGCCGCGGACGCGTACCAGCGCATCGACATAGGCCTGGCCGGCGGCACGGATTAGACCGGCGTCTTCGCCTGCTTCCCGAAATCGTATGTGCAGTTCACGGCCTTGGTCGTGAATGGTAAGTCCAAGCTTGCCGCGCCGGTCGACCGTCGCGGACCGGATGACTCCTTCGGTCTCCACCAGACGATACTGCAGCTCGGCCGAGGCCAGTTCGCCCAGGCGCGCGTGGAAGGGCCTTACGCGTCCCCTCTTGCCGATGACGCGCATCGCATGACGCGCCACCACCGGACTGGAGCCGCCGGCCGCAACCGTCCCGAGGACCTCTACTTCATCACCTACCTCGAGGCGGGCGTCGAAAGGTACGTTCTCGACGCGGATACCGCCGGTTTGATCCTGAAGGAAGATCTCCTCGAAAGGGCCGTTCAAGTATGTAATCGTGCCGCGGAGGCGGACGGCAGCCTCCGTCGATGGCCGGGCTGACAAGCGCCGCACCTGCGAGACCGTGGTCAGCAGCTTTCCTCCCGCGGTCCCCGCGGGGCACCCCTCGGCGCCCATCCACAGCCACCCGAGCGCCACCCACACCAGCGCCGCCCCTGCAGCCACTCCGCCGGCTGAGCCACTTATCCTCACAACAATCGTATCGGCACGAACCGGCCGCTGTTTGTCTTTTCTTCCGATTGGCGGAGCTGGTTCTGGCCGTAGCGAAACTCTCAGGATGCGGCTATCCGGAAAGCGCTGCGCGCACAGATCCCTTACTTCTGTTGCGGAATCCCCCTACCACAACGGGTCGGCGATCGCGCTCCAGACGCGGCGCTTGGGGACATCGATTCCGTGAAACCGGCGCCGCCCGGCGTGCGCGCGCCGGATGGATCGCGCCTGAACGGTGCGCGTCTGGCTTTGCCTCCGTACTCGCACCCGAGCAGACCCCCGGTCGCCCCTTGGGCCGACCTGGCGGTCGGCCGCCGGCCTGGCTGCCCGCCCCACATGACCGAGCTGGGTGGGGCGGGCAGTCTTGCCCGCGCGGGACGGCCTCGTCCCGCCCTGCCAGCCTTCCAAAAGTGACCGCGGCCACAACTCATCTCACCAGGGCATCGGCTGCATTGGCGGCCAGGATGAACGCCGTCGCACCACTCACCACGTATTCGTTCTCAAACCACAGGAAGGGCCAGCCTTCCTTGAATTCGGCCAGATCCGGCTGCAGGATCACAAAGCCCGGGACCAGGCCGCCGGGGATGAAACTGAAATCAGCACGGTTGCTGCCATAGGCCATCAGCACGGACCTGGTCCCCACGGCAGAGACCCAGGAGCTGCTCGAAACCGGGTGCGTGCCCAGCAGGTAGTTGACGGCGCGCAGGGTGTACTCCGGGCCGACGATTTCCGGAAAGGCCTGATGCAGGAAATACATGCGCACGCCCATGCCGGCAACCGCGCCGGATCCGCCCCAGGTACTCGGATAGATTGGCACGCCGAACGGGTTTCGGGCCAGCTCGGCGTCGAGGCGGGTCTTGTACTCCCGAACCGCGGCTGCCAAGGCGCCTTTGAAATCTGCACCCATGAACGGCAGCGCGCGAACCGCCATCCAGCCTGCGCCGGCGATGCGCTCCCGAATCATCGGCAGCATCTCCTGGAGCCGGTCGCGATAGGCAGCACCGCCCTTGGTGGCGATGAGAAGCTCGACAGCAGCTCTGAGTTCTTCGTTCGCGGGAATTCCGCCCGTGGTGTTGAACGAGCGAGAGACAGACGGCGGGCGGCTGTGCTCCTCGCTCCAGACGCGCTCGGCCGTGTCGAGGCACTCCTTGGCCAGCGCGTCGTCGTGGCCGCGCAGCACGCGGCTGGCGGCGGCCAGGGCCGCGGCGGAGCCGTACTGCAAAGCCGTGGTGCGGCCGGTGAAGGCCCAGCGATCATCCGGCACCCCCGAATGGATGCCGTCGCTCTCCAGCGGTCCCAACGCGGGCGAGTAGATTTTGTTGTCAGTCTTCGAGGCGGCATCCCCAAGGTGCGTGTACTGCCGCAGCGTGGGCTCAATAATGCCGGGAATGCTGTGGCCGATGGCTCGGAATTGACCAAGGACCTGCAGCACGCCGTGCTGCACTTGCTGCAGGGCGTCCGGGATGCCATCCGGCCTGCGGATCTCGACGGTGCGAGCCTGCTCATCAACGCTGGTGTTATCCCAGGTGAGATGAAACTGCTCAATCGCCAGAACCAGGTCGATGATGACCTGGTCCTGCGTCTGGGTGCGGATGTCGAAATCTCCGGCATCGAACCAGCCCCCTTGATTCAAGCCCGGAATGTGCTCGCCGGGCTGAAAGGGCGAATCGGTCGTCGGTCCTTGAGCGTAGCCATCGAAGTGGGTGTGGTTGATGGGAGCCTGGCGGGCGTCGTCCAGATGCGACACTCCGTGCCAGATCCTGTAGCCTTCGCGAACCGAGACATGGTCCATCTGCACCGCAAGGTAGGTGTCCAGACTGGGCTGCCAGACACGATTGCGGTAGACGTCTTCGGCGAGACGGAACGGCTCGGTACGCTGGCCCGCGTACTCGATGACATAAAGGCCGGGTTCACGAACGGAAGAGAAGTCGAAGCGCGCGTAGTTATAGCGAAGCCATTTTCCCCACGGGGCCACCGCGTGGCGGAAGACCTCGCGGTAGCTGCCGTCGGCCGATAGCCTGAGGACACGGGCCTCCGCGGGGGCGGTGTAGCCGGGGTCCAGTTCGAGGACTGCTACCTTCTCGTGATCGGGATGATATCCGACCTGGCTGTGTGCGATGACCGGCGGCCGGAGCCACCCGGGAATCACATTGGGGCGGATGTGCCAGACCACGGCGTCGTCGGTCTTGCCGGCGGGGATAAGGGTGCGCACGACGAACCAGCCGTTCTGCGCCAGATTGCGGCCATCGAAGAGCATCAGGGGAGCGCTTTCCGAAGAGATGGCCACGCGAATCAGCGGGTCCTCCGGCGCCAGCACAATGCTCGTGCCGGAGGCGATCGGCTGGGGCTGGAATTTGCCGTTGCGGTCCTCGGTCATCGGCCCGCCCGGATGGCGGGGGAGAACGCCGAAGCCGTCGTCGAGAATGTATGTCTTGCCGAAGTAGGCGGACGGGAGGAACTCGAGATTAAAGCCGGCCTGGCCCACTAACGCTTCAGGCAAGGGCTTATCGAGGTGAACGGCGACGCGCATGCCGCCTTCTTCGGCAGTCACCTCCAGGCGATAGCTGACACCGTAATCTGGAAACGAGCAGAAGGCGGTCAGGCGACGCCCGGTCCGGTCGGCGACGCGCCGCCTAAAGGAAGGAACAGCATCCCACTGCTCCGGCGTCGGGACCAGACGGACGTCGCCGTTGGTAGCGATGCGCTCGCCGTGGAGAACGATCTCCATCGCACTCGCCTTCTGGTCGACGAAGATGGGGTGAAATGCGTTGTGGTACAGAAGCACGCTGAGGCCCCGCCTCTCCAGGTACCCCTGGTCGTTTACCTCGAGACCGCCGCCGTCGAGGCCGAACAGCGGCGAAGCCGGCAGCAGCGTGATTATCAGAAACGCCGGAAGGCGGGTTCTGGGACGAGCAATGACGATCTGTGGCATGGCTGGAAATCTAGCCTATCCCACCGCGACGCCCATTGCAGCGGGACTCGGGGAATACAAGGGATCAAGGACGGGTGCCCGGGGTGGCTGTGTGTCGGCAGAGGAGACGGTGACGGTTCGCCTTCGGAGGCGCTAGCCCGCCAGAAGCCCTGATTTCCAGCCTTTTTTCCACTGCGCGAACATCATGATAGCAAGTAAAATGATGCTATGATAGCAACATGAGAACGACCGTCACCCTGGATCCCGATGTCGAGAGATTGATCAGGGACTCTATGAGAGAGCGTGGAATCGCCTTCAAGGAGGCCCTGAATGAAGCCGCCCGAGCGGGGTTGCTCCGCGAGAAGCACCGGCGCACCCGAAGGTTCGTGCAGAAATCCTTTCGGCTGGGAGAGGGACAGGGTTTCCGTTGGGACAAAGCCCTGGCCCTCGCGGAGGCCATGGAAGACGAGGAACTCAGCCGGAAGCTGTCGTTGCGCAAATGATACTTCTCGACGCCAACCTTCTCATCTACGCCGTCAACGAAGACGCTCCCTCGCATCGGAAGGCGAAGTCATGGCTGGAGTCGGCGTTGTCCGGGCCGGACACCGTCGGCTTGGCATGGAATGTCCTGGTCGCTTTCCTCCGGCTCACAACGCGGCCGGGTCTGTTCCGCCGCCCACTTCCTCTTGAAACCGCGTTCGAACTCATTGCTTCCTGGCTGGATCATCCCTCCGCGACGGTGGTGCACGCTGGCCCGCGGCACTTGCGAATCCTGCGGGAGTTACTGCTGCCCATGGGCACGGGAGGCAATCTCACTTCCGATGCGCACCTGGCCGCGCTGGCCATCGAGCACGGAGCGGAGCTCTGCTCTTCGGATACCGACTTCGCTCGCTTTCCCGGCCTGAAGTGGCGCAATCCTCTGGCGTGAGCCGAACGCTTCAGCTTCCAGCTTTCAGCTTTCAGATTTAAGATCTCGGCGATCAGCGGACAGCCGAGAGCCACGCTCGCTGCGCGCGCGAGCTGTCGGCTGTCCGGCTACGGAAGCCAAATGACGGCAAAGCCGACGCTGCAAGCTGTCCGTTTGCGGATGCCATAGAACGGCAAAGCTCGCGCCACAAGAGGCAAAGAACGCCGGCTGGCTCAGCGCGAGATCAGCGCCACCACGCTGCGGCCCATCACCGGGCAAGTGGCTCCGAGGAAGGCCGGCTCCTGGCCCGGCTCGGCGATGTCGTTGGGCGGCGGCTCGGCCGTGTCCAGGGCGACGAACCACTGCCGGCCGGCCGCGAGCGGCACCTCGAACTCCAGCGGCTCCGAGTACATGTTTATCATCACGTGGATATCAGCGTCGCCGCCGAAGCCGGCCAGCGTGAAGGCCAGCGCGTGAGCGTTCGGGTCGTCCCAGCCAGGCTGGTTTAGCGCGGTTCCGTGCCAGGAGACGTCCGTCAAGCCGCGCTCGTTTACCGCACCGTTGAAGAACTGGCCCCGCCGCAGGGCCGGGTGCGCCTTGCGGAAAGCGATCATCCGCTTCCAGAAGCGCAGCAGATCGCGGTTCTTCTCCGCCAGGGTCCAGTCGAACCAGCTCGTCTGGTTGTCCTGGCAATAGGCGTTGTTATTGCCGCCCTGCGAGCGGCGCGCCTCGTCGCCGGCCTGGATCATCGGCACGCCGCGCGAGAGCAGCAGGATCGCGGCGAAGTTCCGCACCTGCCGCGCGCGCAGCGCCTCGATGTCGGGATCGTCGGTCTCGCCCTCCTCGCCGCAGTTCCAGCTCAGGTTCTCGTCGAGACCATCGCCGTTCCGCTCGCCGTTGGCCTCGTTGTGCTTCCAGTCGTAAGAGACCAGGTCGTTGAGCGTGAAGCCGTCGTGGCAGGTGATGAAGTTGATGCTGTTAATGGGGAGCTCGCCGTTGGCCTGATATAAATCGGCGCTCCCGGCGATGCGCGACGCCACGGAGGCGACCATGCCGGCCTCGCCGCGGACGAACCGGCGGATGTCGTCGCGGTAGCGCCCGTTCCACTCGCTCCAGCGGTTGCCGGGGAAGCGCCCGACCTGGTAGAGCCCGGCGGCATCCCAGGCCTCGGCGATCACCTTCACGTCGGCCAGGTCCTCGTCCAGCTCGATTTGCCAGACCACGGGCGGATGAGATAGCGGGGCGCCGTCCTCGCCGCGCGAGAGCACCGAACCCTCGTCGAAGCGGAAGCCGTCCACGTGCGCCTCCCGGGCCCAGTACCGCACGCAGTCGACGATCAGCTTGTACACGATGGGGTGATTGCAATTCACCGTGTTGCCGCAGCCGCTGTAGTCGAGGTAATAGCGGAGGTCCCAGGGCACCAGAT
>JBEKLJ010000035.1:0-19696 GCA_050010255.1 Bryobacteraceae bacterium | reverse complement strand
CCGTGGCCATCACCGCGCCGGTGTTGCCCGCCGAGACCAGTCCCTGCGCCAGACCCTCGCGCACCAGGCGCGAGGCCACCCGGATGGAGCTATCCCGCTTGGTGCGGACCGCGCGGGCGGCGCTGTCTTCCATGGTCACCCGCTCGGAGGCGTGCACGATCTCGATCGGCAGCTGGCGGTGCATGACATGGCTGGCCAGCTCCTTACGCAGGGTCCCTTCGTCGCCGACCAGGAGGATCTGGATTGGATAGGCTTTGGCTGCCCGGATTGCGCCTTCGATCTCGGCTACCGGGTGGTGGTCGCCACCCATGGCGTCCACGGCAATGGTCACCATAGCCATGTGCTCGCCGGGTTACTCCTCGGCGACTTCGATGACTTCACGGCCTTTGTACTGTCCGCAGTGCGGGCAGGCCCGGTGCGGCAGCTTGGGCTCGTGGCAGTTCGGACACTCCGAAAGGCTCACTGTGGGCAGATGATCGTGCGCGCGGCGCTTGCCCCGGCGCGCGGCGGAATGTCTACGTTTCGGATTCGGCATCGTTCTGTCCTATTGTAGCGAGTTCAGGGGTCGCAGGTTCCGCAGCCCGGCCCAGCGGTCGTCCGCCATCTCCTGGCGGCAATCGCAGGCGGCCTCGTTCCGGTTCTGCCCGCAAACCGGGCAGATCCCCTGGCAGTCTTCGCGGCAGACGCGCCGCATCGGCAGCAGCAACAGGACCTGCTCCCGCAGGACGTCTCTCAGATCCAGCCCCTCTCCCTCGTAGAAACCGACCTCGGTCTCCTCGCCCGCAATCGCAAGCTCGGGCTGCGCCGGGCCGGCGGAGACCGGCCAGTACAGCAGATTGAAGTCCGCCTCGATGGGAAAGCTGACGGGCTCCAGGCACCGGTCGCAGGCCACCTCCATCGACGTGCTGAGGTGCCCGCTGATGCGGATCTCCAGGATCGCTTGGCTAAGCTCGGCGACGCCGCTGAAGACCAGCGGAGTGGCCTGGCGGAGCTGCGGGTCGAAGAACTCGACGGCGCCGGGGGCGAAGGTCTCGCTGAGCCGCACCTTGCCCAGTTGCATGTCGGCAACGTTTACGAACATACTGCGCCTGGACTCCACACCCGCGGCGGCGGGGACCCTGCTGAATGCCAGCCGTGGCGGGATTGGGGAATGGAGAGATCATTATAGCAGGGCGAAGCGGAGATACGATCGCGGCAGAAGAAAAACGCGCCCTCCCTATTGACCTGTCTACAACTTCATAGTTCACAGTGGGAACTGGCCTATGCTGACCATCTCGAAACTGGCCGCGCACTGCGGGTTGAGCCGCACGGCGCTGCTGTATTACGAATCCATCGGGCTGCTGAAGCCCGCGCCGCGCACCGCCGGCAATTACCGGGCTTACGGTCCAGGCGATCTTCGGCGGCTCGATCAGATCCGCGTCTACCGCGACGCCGGGCTGAAGCTCAGCGACATCCGCACGCTGCTGGACCGTCCGGAGCACGATGCCGCGGCGGTCCTCACGCGCCGCCTGGCCGAGTTGAACGCCGAGGCGGAGCGGCTTCGGGAGCAGCAGCGGGCCATTCTCAAGCTGTTGAAGAAATCAAATTCCTTCGGGAGGACGAAAATGGTTACGAAAGACAAGCTGGTTTCCATCATGCGGGCCGCCGGCCTGACCGACGCCGACATGCACCGTTTCCACGCCGAGTTCGAGCGCTCGGCGCCACACGAGCACCAGGAATTCCTGGAATTCCTTCACATTCCGGCCGCTGAGATTGGCCAGATTCGCGAGGGGAGCCGCCAGGCGGCTTCGTAGCGGCCGGCCAGCATCGACCGCGAGGCCGGTTGCGGCCGGCCTCTCACCTGGATTGCCAGGCTCGGCGCAGCTTGGCGTAGGTGGCGGGCAGGTCCTCGGGCAGCACCCGGGTCTCGCCAATCGTGGTCATGAAATTGGCATCGGCGGGCCAGCGGGGAACCACGTGCACGTGCAGGTGCTCGGCCACGCCAGCCCCGGCGCACTCGCCCAGGTTCAGGCCAATGTTCATCCCCCGCGGCTGGTAGATGGAACGCAGATGACGCTCGGCCTCCCGGGTCAGCTCCATTAGTTCGGCGAACGTCTCCGGCGGGGTGGCCTCGAGCGTGGCCACGTGCTCGTAGGGAACCACCATCAGGTGCCCGGTCGTGTAGGGGTACAGGTTGAGGATGACGTAGCTGAGCCGCCCGCGGTGGACGATGTAGTTCTCCTGGTCCCGGTTCTCAGCCGTTTTCTGGCAGAAGATGCAGGCGTCTTCCGGCGTGGCGGCGCTCACGTAACGATAGCGCCAGGGGCTCCAGAGACGATCCATGGCGCTAACCGCGCGGCGGAGACAATACTGCGCTCATCATGCGGGAAAGCTGCGCCGGCTCACAGCTCCGGCAGGGCCTCGTCCCCGGATGCGGCGGGCGCCGGAGGGGCGGTGGCGCCGCCCGGAGCGGCCGAGCTGTTGACCAGGTCCTTCAGCTCCTTGCTCGGCTTGAAGAAGGGGATGCGCTTGGCCGGCACCTCGACGCGCGTGCCGGTCTTGGGGTTCCGCCCGATGCGCGGCTGCCGCTGGCGTGTCCGGAAGCTGCCGAACCCGCGGATTTCGATCTTCTCCCCGCCGCGCAGAGCGCGCACGATGCTGTCGAAAATCGTCTCGACAATGACCTCTGAGTCCTTGCGGCTCATCTCCACGACTCTGGAAACTTCTTCGATCAGTTCCGCTTTCGTCATATGTAACCGTCTCCTTGTGCCTCCAAGCGCCTGCGGCGGCCTCCCTCCGCGCGCACCGGCCAGGCGCCGGGCTGGCGGAGAACTCAACAACCACTACGAGCGGACCTCCCCCTGCCCTTTCATGTTCATGACTTCCTCGATCGTCAGGGTCGCGGCGGCGGCACGGCGTTGATACTCCTCCAGGCGCGTCCGCTCCTCGTCCTCGCCCAGCGCCCGGATGCTCAGGCCGATCTTCTTCTCCGCCTCGCTCATCTTGATGATCTTAAAATCGCACTCCCGGCCGGTCTCCAGCGGCGGCTCGTCCTTCTTGCGCTCCTGCGCGCCCGGGATCTCCGAATTGTGGCACAACCCCTCGACGCCTTCGGCCAGTTCCACGAACACCCCGAAGTTCGCCGCCCGGCAGACCTTACCGCGCACCACGTCGCCGATCCGGTGCGAGCGGAAGAACACCTCCCAGGCGTCCGGCTGGAGCTGCTTGAGGCCCAGCGACATGCGGCGCTGCGCGGCGTGGATGTGCAGCACCACCGCCTGCACCGGCTGCCCCTTCTTGAGCACCTCGGAGGGATGCTTGATCCGCTTGGTCCAGGAGACGTCGGAGACGTGCACCAGCCCGTCGATGCCTTCCTCGACCTCGATGAACGCGCCGAAATCGGTCAGCTTGCGCACGCGGCCCTCGACTACCGAGCCCACGCTGTAGCGCTGCTCGACCGTGGTCCAAGGGTCGGCCTCGAGCTGTTTGATGCCCAAGGAGATCCGCCGCTCCTTGGGTTGCACCGCCAGCACCACCGCCTCCACCTGGTCGCCGGGCTTGACCACCTTCGAGGGGTGCTTCATCCGCCGCGACCAGGTCATCTCCGAGATGTGTATCAGCGCCTCGACGCCGGGCTCTAGCTCGACGAAGGCCCCGTAGTCGGTGATGCTCACCACGTGGCCCACCACGCGCGTCGTGGGCGGGTAGCGCTCGGCCACGGTCGCCCACGGGTCCGGCATCAGCTCCTTGAGGCCGAGGGAGACCCGCTCCTTCTCGCGGTCGAACTTCAGCACCTTGACCGTGACCTCGTCGCCGACGTTCACCACTTCGGAGGGATGGTTCACCCGGCCGTAGGACATGTCGCTGACGTGCAGCAGCCCGTCGATGCCCCCCAGATCCACGAAGGCGCCGTACTCGGTGAGATTCTTCACCACGCCGGTGACGACCGCGCCCTCCTGCAGCGCTTCCAGGGTGCTGCGCTTGCGTGCGTTCTGCTCGTCGTCGAGGGCCAGCTTGCGCGAGACCACGACGTTGCCGCGCCGCCGGTTCACCTTGACGATCTTCACCGGGACGTCCTGGCCGGTGAAGCTGTCCAGATTGTGCGTCGGGCGAACATCCACCTGCGAACTGGGCATGAAGGCCGTCACGCCCACGTCCACCGAGAGGCCGCCCTTGACGCGGCCCAGAACGCGGCCGGAGACCATCAGGTTCTCGCGGTGGGCTTTCTCGAGGTTCTCCCAGGCGCGCAGCCGGCTGGCCTTCTCGTGCGAGAGCAGGATGTAGCCCTCGACCTCGGGCCCGTGGCGGTCGATCATCACGTCGATGGTGTCGCCGGGCTGCGCCGCGACGTGCCCATCGGGCTGCACGAACTGCTCAATCGGCACAAGCCCTTCGGACTTGTACCCGAAATCCACGATGACTTCTTTGTCGGTGACCTTCAGGACCCGGCCCTGGAGGATCTCGCCCTCCGCGGGCGGCGCAAAATGACCGTAGTCCTCGATCAGATGCTCGTAGTCTTCCTCGGGCTGGGAAGGCTGCGGTCTACCGCGGACGTCATCTCGCTGGCTGGCCATGGCCGGGTCTCCGGGTGCGATCTGTCGGCGAAGCAGCACGCGGGCCCGGTGCCATGTGGTTTGGCGAGCAGCATCGGCAAGCCACGGTTCCAACCCCGTCCACCCTACGAAGCAAAGTCGTTATACCCCTTCGATCCGCCACCGACAAATCGTTGATAGATCAGTACTTTAGAAATAGTATCCGAGCAGGGGGGAGTTGTCAACACGCCCCCGAAGGCCAAACGTCAGGATTTTAAAGGGAATTCCCGGATCAGGCCCGGTCCGCTTCCGGGCGCTCCGTTGCCCTTGCGGCGCCCCTTCCCTTACAATGAGAAGCGCCGGACGGTCGTTTTGCCGCACGGCGCCAGGCAGCCGGGGGCGGGAGTAACTCAATGGTAGAGTCACAGCCTTCCAAGCTGTTGGTTGCGGGTTCGATTCCCGTCTCCCGCTCCATTCCGCCGCCGGGGAGCGCAGCGGTTCGGCTGGCGTAGCTCAGTTGGTAGAGCATCTGATTTGTAATCAGAGGGTCGGGGGTTCAAGTCCCTCCGCCAGCTCCAAGCCCTTCTCGTGGTAGGGTGGCCAGATGCGGCCACTTCTTCTGCTTGTCCTCCAGGCGGCCTCGCTCGTCGCACAAGCCCCCGCGGTCGCGGCCTGGAATCAGCCGGTCGAGCCGTTCCGGATCATCGGCAACATCTACTACGTCGGCGCTTCGGACGTCACCTCGTATCTGATCACGACGCCGGAGGGCCACATCCTCCTCGACAGCGGGTTCGCCGAGACCGTGCCGCAGATCCGGGCGAATGTCGCCCGGCTGGGCTTCAAACTCGAGGACATCAAGGTGCTGCTGAACAGCCAGGCGCACTACGACCACGCGGCCGGCCTGGCGGAGCTGAAATCGCTGACCCGGGCGCGCCTGCTGGCCAGCGCGCAGGACGGCGCCCTGCTGGCGCGCGGAGGCCGCGGCGACTTCGCGTACGGCGACCGGTATCCATACACACCCGTCTTCCGGGATGCGGTGGTCCGGGACGGCGATGAGGTCCGGTTGGGGAACACCGTGCTGACGGCGCACCTCACTCCGGGCCACACCAAAGGCTGCACTACGTGGACCACCACCGTTCAGGAGCAGGGGCAAACCTACCGGGTCGTTTTCGTGTGCGGGCTGTCGACTCCCGGGTATCGCCTGGTGGACAACGCGGACTACCCGGGGATCGTGAAGGACTTCGAGGCGACCTTCCGCAAGCTGCGCGCGCTCGACTGCGACGTCTTTCTGGGAGCGCACGGAGGCTACTACGGTCTCGCGGCGAAATCCGAAGCCCGCCGCAGGGGCGCGCGGCCGAACCCGTTCATCGACCCGGCCGGATACCGCCGGTTCCTCGACGCCTCGGAGGCGGCCTTCAAGAAGGAGTTGGAGCGGCAGCGGGAGGAAACGCGGCCGTGAAACTCGGCTCCCACGCCGCACCCCGTCACGGTCGTGCTGAGAAACGCGGGCTAGGGGCGACGGATCTCAGCCAACCCCGTGGAGGCGTGGAAGGCCTGGATGCGGCGGCGCAGCTCGTCGCGCACCGCGCGGAAGGCGGCCAGCCGCAAGTCCTCTCCGCCCTCGACGGCGGCCGGGTCCTCGATGGACCAGTGGAGCATCCGGACCGCGCCGGGGAACACCGGGCAGTTCTGCCGGGCGTTGTCGCAGACGGTGATGACATAATCGAACGCCTGACTGGCGAACTCCTCGACGCTCTTCGAGGTCTGGGCTGAGATGTCGATGCCGATCTCGGCCATCGCCCGGATCGCCTCCTCGCGCACAGAGGTGGGGCGAATTCCCGCGCTCCTAACGTCGAATTGCCCGCCCCCCAGGTGGCGAAGCAGGCCCTCGGCCATCTGGCTGCGAGCTGAATTGCCCGTGCAAAGGAACAGCACCCGCGGCATGGGCACCCCCGTGTGCTACTTGACTTCCGGGCTGTTGGCGGTGGCGGGCTCCGCGCCCCAGTTCTCGTGGATGACGTTACTCATGTCGGAGAAGAACGTGCGCCGGCCGGTGCTGTTGAAGGCCACGGGATTGGCGTTGATGGTGTAACTGTTGGCGTTGCCCTGGAGAATGAACTGGTAGCCGTTCTTGACGCCCTTGGCCAGCTCGCCGGGGATCAGGTTGGCGCCGCCCGGGCCCTCGCTGCCGCTGGCCGGCGGGCCCAGCTCCTCGAGCTTAGTCGCATACCGGCCGAACTGCGACTGGTACTGCATCTCGGCGGTGTGCAGGGTCTGAATCTGTTTGATGACGGCCACTTCGCGCGCGTGCATGAGCACGCTCTTGGCCATGGGCAGGGCGATCATGATGATGGTCATGATGATCGCGATGACGATCAGCAGCTCGATCAGGGTGAAGCCCCGGCGCCGGCCGGATGCGGTCCTCTGGTTCATCGACACCCTCCGCGGCAGCGCATGATCCACCTATATTGTGACGCCGGAAGAGGCGGGAGCGTGCAAGGCGGCCTGCCGGATCCGCCGCAGCCGCTCCAGCAGCGGCCCGAGCCCATCCAGGCGCAAGGCGTTCGGGCCGTCCGAGAGCGCCCGCTCCGGCGCCTCGTGCACCTCGACGAACAGCCCGTCCACGCCCACCGCCACCGCGGCGCGCGCCAGCGGCTCGATAAACTCCGCCTGGCCGCCGGAGACCGTTCCCGCGCCCCCGGGCAACTGGACGCTGTGCGTCGCGTCAAAGACCACCGGGTAGCCGGACTGGCGCATGATCGCCAGCCCCCGCATATCCACCACCAGGTTGTTGTAGCCGAAGCTGGTGCCCCGCTCGGTCAGCAGGATCTTGGTGTTGCCGGTCGAGGCCACCTTCTCGGCCGCCAGCCACATGTCGCGGGCGGCCATGAACTGTCCCTTCTTGATGTTCACCACGCGGCCGGTGCGGCCCGCGGCCACGAGCAGGTCGGTTTGCCGGCACAGCAGGGCGGGAATCTGGAGCACGTCGGCGGCCGCGGCGGCCGGCTCGGCCTGCCCCGGCTCGTGAATGTCGGTCAGGACGGCGTAGCCCTCGCGCCGCAGGTCGCCCAGGATGCGGAGACCCTCCTCAAGGCCGGGGCCGCGGTAGGACTGCAAGCTCAGGCGGTTGGCCTTGTCGAACGACGCCTTGAAAACGAACGGCCCGGCGATCTTCCGAATCTCGCGGGCCAGGAAGTGAACGTGCTCCTCGCTCTCGATCACGCACGGGCCGGCGATGAGCGCGAGCGGGCAGCCCTCGCCGAAGCCGATCCGTTCGCCGCTCGCGGTGAGAAGCTCGACCGTCATACCGTGGCCGGTTGAAAGTCCTCCGCCGTCTGCCGCGGCCGGCGGGCGCGGTAGGCCAGCGCCGCCCCGATGAAGGCCCGGAACAGCGGGTGCGGTTCCAGCGGCTTGGACTTGAACTCGGGATGGAACTGGCAGCCCAGCGCCCAGGGGTGGTCCGGAAGCTCGCAAATCTCGGCGTAGACGGCGTCCGGGGTCTCCCCGGCCAGGCGCAGGCCGAGCGAGGTCAGCGTCTGCTGGAATTCGCGGTTGAACTCGTAGCGGTGGCGGTGCCGCTCGCTGATCTCGCGCTGGCCGTAAGCCGCCAGCGCGAAGCTGCCCTCGGCCAGCACGCACGGATAGGCGCCCAGGCGCATGGTGCCGCCCAGCTCGTCGATGCCTTTCAGCTCCCGCAGCTTGTAGATGACGCGGTAGGGGGTGACAGTGTCGAACTCGCTCGAATTCGCGGTGATCAGACCGCACACATGGCGCGCGTACTCCACCACCATGAGTTGCATGCCCAGGCAGATGCCGAAGTAGGGCACCTGGCGCTCGCGCGCGTACCGGATCGCCTCGATCATGCCCTCGATGCCGCGCTTGCCGAAGCCGCCCGGCACCAGGATGCCGTCGTAGGCCTCGAACGACTCCAGCCCGCCCTCCTCGCGCAGCGTCTCGGAATCGATCCAGCGGATGACCGCCCGGACGTTGTGCGCCAGGCCGCCGTGGAGCAGGGCCTCGTTGAGGCTCTTGTAGGAGTCCTCGTACTGCGTGTACTTGCCGACCAGGCCGATAGAGACCTCGCCCCGCGGCTGCTTGAGGCGTTCGACCATCGCGGTCCAGTCCTCCAGGTTGCGCGGCCCAGCCTCCAGCCGCAGCGCTTCCAGAACGCGCTCGTCCACGCCCTCCTCGGCAAAGGCCAGCGGCACCTCGTAGACCGAGGCGACGTCGCGCGCGCTGATGACGTTCTCTACGGCCACGTCGCAGAACAGCGCAATCTTCTCCTTGATTTCGCGCGACAGGAAACGCTCGCTGCGGCACAGCAGCAGGTCCGGCTGGATGCCGATCTCGCGCAGCTCCTTGACGCTGTGCTGGGTGGGCTTGGTCTTCAGCTCCCGCGCGGCGTTGATCCAGGGCACCAGCGTGACGTGGACGAAGATGGCGTTGACGCGGCCCACCTCGTGGCGCATCTGGCGGATCGCTTCCAGAAACGGCAGCGACTCGATGTCGCCCACCGTGCCGCCGATTTCGACGATGACCACGTCCACCTCGGGGGAGACCCGGCGAATGGCGGCCTTGATCTCGTTGGTCACGTGCGGGATCACTTGCACGGTCTTGCCGAGATAGTCGCCGCGCCGCTCCTTGGTGATGATCTGCTCGTAAATGCTGCCCGAGGTGACGTTGTTGCTCTGGGTGAGGTGCGCATGCGTGAAGCGCTCGTAGTGGCCCAGGTCGAGGTCGGTCTCGGCGCCGTCGTCGGTGACGTACACCTCCCCGTGCTGGAAGGGGCTCATCGTGCCTGGATCGACGTTCAGGTACGGATCGAACTTCTGACAGGTCACCCTCAGCCCGCGGCTCTCCAGCAAGCAGCCGATCGAGGCCGCGGCGATTCCCTTGCCCAGGGAGGAAACCACGCCGCCGGTTACGAAGATGTACTTGGCCATTGTGCGTCGTTCGTCGTTCGGTTCAATGACTCCCCGGGAGCGCGCGCGGCAAGCGCGGAGGCCCCCAACAGGCGGTTCACCTTTTCCAGGTCCTCGGGGGTATCCACGTGGACCGATTCGTACTCGGTCTCGACGACCCGGATCTGGTAGCCGTTCTCGAGCGCGCGCAACTGCTCCAGGCACTCAGCCCGCTCCAGCGGCCCGATCGGCAATCGTGAATACGATAACAGAAACTCGCGCCGGTAGACGTACAGCCCGATGTGCTTCCAGTGCTCTGCCGCCGCGCCGTCGCGGACGTATGGGATAGGCGCCCGCGAGAAGTAGATTGCGTTCCCCTCGCGGTCGGTCACGACTTTCACCACGCTCGGGTTCCCGATCTCGCTTCGGTCCACGATTCGCTTCTTCAGCGTGCCCATGGGGATAATCTCCGGTGCGCCGAGCAGGCCCAGCACCGCGGCATCGATCGCCGCCGGGTCGATCAACGGCTCGTCGCCCTGGATATTCACCACCAGCTCGGCGCTGTCCGCGGAGGCCACCTCGGCCACGCGGTCGGTGCCGGAGGGGTGGTCGGCGCGGGTCATGCGCACGGCGGCGCCGATGCGCCGCGCCTCGGAGGCGATCCGCTCGTCGTCGGTGGCCACCAGCACCTGGCTCAGGCAGCGGGCCTGGCTGGCGCGCTCTACGACGCGTTCCAGCATGCTTTTGCCGGCGATCGAGGCGAGAGCCTTACCGGGGAAACGGGAGGAGGCAAAACGGGCCGGGATGATTCCCAGAATCCTTCTCGGCACGTTCGATCATAGCACAAGTCCGCCGCCGGCTCATCCGGCCCCCTGCGGGCACCGACCGCGAGCGCTCCGTGTGGCATCGCTTGATGCTTTTGGGCCCTCTCACCGCGCCTCGCTACGATCGTGGTAAAACCTCCGGGCTGGGAGTGCTGCTGCTATACTGAGGACTGTCGCAGCCAAGCGGGGAGGGGAGAGCCAATCATGGTTGCGCGAAGGCCTGTGAAGTACGCCCGTCTCGCCTGTGCGTGTTGGCTCTCGATGACGGTCACCTGCCTGGCCGCGGACGATAACCCCAAGCCCCGCACCTCGGACCCCCAGGTCTCCATCCAACCGCACCCCCGGCGACCCGCCCCCGCCGTGGCGGACAGCCCCCGGCCGGGGAACATCCGCGTCGAGACTTCGGTGGTCCAGATACCGGTGACCGTGACCGACCCGCTGAACCGGTTCGTCACCGGGCTGGAGAGAGAGCACTTCCGGATCTTCGAGGACAAGGTCGAGCAGGCGGTGGCGTACTTCTCCAGCGAGGACGCGCCGATCTCGATCGGCCTGGTGTTCGACACCAGCGGCAGCATGGGCGCGAAGCTCCAGAAGTCCCGCCAGGCGGTGGGGCAGCTCATGCGAACCGCCAACCCGGAAGACGAATTCTTCCTGGTGCAGTTCAGCGAGCGGCCGGTGCTGACGCTTGGTTTCACGCGCGCTACCGAAGAAATCCAGAACCGCCTCACGTTCGTTCAATCCAAGGGCCGCACGGCGCTGCTGGACGGCATCTATCTGGCGATCGACGCGATGAAGAAGGCGCACAACCCGCGCAAAGCGCTGGTGGTCATCTCCGATGGCGGCGACAACTCCAGCCGGTACACCCCCAGCGAGATCCGGAACGTCGTGCGCGAAGCCGACGTCCAGATCTATGCCATCGGCATCTTCGAGGCCATTGCCGCCCGCGGCCGCACCGCGGAGGAGCTGGCAGGTCCCGGCCTGCTGAGCGAGGTTGCGGAGCAGACCGGAGGGCGGCACTTTCCGGTGGAGAACCTCAACGAACTGCCGGACATTGCGGCCAAGATCGCCATCGAGCTCCACAACCAGTACCTGCTGGGGTATGCGCCCACCAACCGGCAGAGGGACGGGAAGTACCGGCGCGTGCAGGTGAAGCTGATACAACCCAAAGGATTGCCGCCGCTGCGGGCCTTCTGGCGGCTCGGCTACTATGCACCCACGCAGTAGGCTTCTTCCACTCTTACTGATCGCCGGCTTTTTCGCCCCGCCCGCCGGACCGGTGCTGGCGCAGCAGGAGGGCCCGGCGGTGTTCCGCGCCGACACGCGGCTGGTGGTGCTGCACGCTACGGTGGTGGACCGAAACGGGAAGCTGATCACGAACCTGCCGCGAAACGCGTTCCACGTTTACGAGGACGGCGTCGAGCAGCAGATGAAGATCTTCAAGCGCGAGGACGTGCCTGTGTCGATGGGCATCGTCGTCGACAACAGCGGCTCCATGGGACCGAAGCGCAAGAGGGTCGAGGAAGCGGCTATGGCGCTGGTGAGGGCGTCGAACCGGCAGGACGAGGTCTTCATCGTCAACTTCAACTACGAGGCGTACCTGGACGTAGATTTCACCAGCGACATCAGCCAGCTCGAGGAGGGCGTGGCGCGCATCGATTCGCGCGGCGGCACCGCCATGCGCGACGCCATCGACCTATCCATGGAGCACCTGAAGGTGAAGGGCAAGCGGGACAAGAAGGTCGTCGTGGTGATCACCGACGGCGACGACAACGCCAGCGACGTCACCCTGGAGAGGCTCGTCCAGAAGGCGCAGCAGCGCGAGGTGCTCATCTACACCATCGGCCTGCTGAACGAGGAGCTGAGGGGGGCCGCCAAACGGGCCAAACGCGCCCTGAACGCGCTGGCGCTGGCCACGGGCGGCCTCGCCTACTACCCGAAAGCCGTGGACGACGTCGGCACTTTCACACTGCAAGTGGCGCACGACATCCGCAACCAGTACATCCTGGCTTACACGCCCTCGAACACCAGCCTGGACGGCACGTACCGCCAGATCAAGGTCACGGTAAGCGCGCGCGACGGCGCCAGCGTGCGCACGCGGACCGGCTACTACGCCACCTCGGAGCTGGCCAGCCGCGCCGCCGCCACCCCGCCGCCCGCCACCCCGCCGGTCGGGATCGCCGCCGGCCCGGCGCCGCCCGGATCTGGGCAAGGGCGTCCCATAAGCGGACACAACCAGGGACGCGCGGCGCGGGGAGGCCTTTCCTTTCATCCCACCCCGTGGCAGGCGGCTTGCACCGTCTCCGGAGGATGCCCGTAATCGACAGCGAGCCGCAGTCCAGCGCTGAAGCGGGACCGTTGCGCGTCCTGGTTGCCGACGACCGTTCTGATGTCCTGGAAGCACTGCGGCTGCTGCTGAAGAGCGCCGGCCACCGCGCCGATACCGTCGATTCCCCGCAGGCTCTGCTGGACGCCGCCGCCGCCAACCGCTACGACCTGGTCCTGATGGACTTGAACTACGCCCGCGACACCACCTCGGGCCAGGAGGGCTTGGACCTGCTGGCCCGGCTGCACGACGGCAACGATCCGGCGCCCATCGTGGTCATGACTGCCTGGGGCAACGTCGAACTGGCGGTGGAGGCGATGCGCCGCGGCGCGGTCGATTTTGTCCAGAAGCCCTGGGACAACCGCCGTCTGCTGGAGGTCGTCCAGAAGCAGGCCAGCCAAGCCGCGCGGCGGCGGCTGGAGGTATCCCGCGCCCGCTCGGAGCTGGAGATCGCGCGCCAGGTCCAGGCCCGGCTCTTCCCCCAGCGGGCCGCCCTTCTGGCGACGGCGGAGTGCGCGGGCCGCTGCGTGCCCGCGCACGAGGTGGGCGGGGATTACTACGACTTCCTCGACCCGGCGCCCGGCCTGCTGGGTTTCCTGCTGGCGGACGTCTCGGGCAAGGGGATTGCCGCGGCGCTGCTGATGGCCAACTTGCAGGGCTGCTTTCGCAGCCACGCCGCCATCGCCGTGGACAGCCCGCGCGCGCTCGTCTGCGCCGTAAACCGCCTGTTCTGCGACTCCACCCCTGCGGAACAGTACGCCACGCTCTTCTTTGGCCGCTACGAGGAGGGAACGCGCCGGCTGCGGTACGTCAACTGCGGGCACCTTGCGCCCATCCTGCTCCGGGCCGGCGGCGCGGTCGAGAGGCTCGAGCCCACCGCCACGGTCCTCGGGCTCTTCCGTGAATGGGACTGCGGCGAGCGGGCCGTCCAGCTCGCTCCGGGCGACACCCTGGTCATCTTTTCCGACGGGGTGACCGAGGCCGGCATCGAGGTCGGCGAGGAGTTTGGAGAGGCCCGGCTGCTGGACCTGATCCGGGCCCGCGGCCAGGCGCCGCTGGGCGCGCTCCTGGATGGGGCGCTGGACGCGGCGCGCTCCTTCAGCGCCATCCAGACCGACGACGTCACCTTGGTCGGCCTGCGCGTGCTGTAGCCGGCGCTGCCTGTCACTACTCGGAGATTCTGAGACGGGCCATGTAAAGGCCGAGCCGGAGGCATGCCGCCGGCCTCACAGGTCGAAAGCGATCCCCTGCGCCAGCGGCAGCTCCTCCGACCAGTTGACGGTCACCGTCTGCCGCCTCATGTAGGCCTTCCAGGCGTCGCTGCCGGCCTCGCGCCCGCCGCCGGTCTCTTTCTCGCCACCGAACGCGCCGCCGATCTCGGCGCCGCTCGTGCCGATGTTGATGTTGGCGATGCCGCAATCACTGCCGCGCGCACTCAGAAACGTCTCGGCCGCGACCAGGTTCGTCGTGAACATGGCCGAGGAGAGCCCTTGCGGCACGTCGTTGTGCCAGGTGAGCGCCTCCTCGAGCGATTCGAACTCGATCAGGTAAAGCACCGGCGCGAAGAGTTCCTCTTTGAGCACGGGCATCTCGGGGCGCGCCTCGACCAGCGCCGGCTGGATGTAGCAGCCGCCCGGCAGCTCCAGCCGCTCGCCGCCGTAAAGGATCTCGCCGCCCTGCTCGCGGATGCGCTGGAGGCCCTGCCTCATCTCTTCGACCGCGCCGCGGTTGACCAGCGGACCCATCAGCGTCGTTTCCTCCAGCGGGTGGCCGATGCGGAGCTGCCGGTAGGCGGCCACCAGCGACTCCCGCATGCGCCGGGCGATGCCTTTCTGGAGGAACAGCCGGCGGATGGTGGTGCAGCGCTGGCCGGCCGTGCCGATCGCGCCGAACAGCACCGCGCGGAGCGCCAGGTCGAGGTTGGCGTCGTCCATCAGGATCACGCCGTTGTTGCCCCCCAGCTCGAGGATCGTGCGCCCCAGACGCCGCCCCACTTCCTCCGCCACGCGATAGCCCATCGAGCATGACCCCGTGGCGCTGATCAGCGGGATGCGCCGGTCTTCGAGCATGCGCTCGCCTATCGCCGGGCCCCGGCCGATCACCAGATTGAAGACGCCCTTCCAGCCGTGCCGGGCGAGCACCCGCTCACAGATCTTCTGCACTGCGATGGCAGTGAGCGGCGTCTCCGAGGAGGGTTTCCACAGCACGCAGTCCCCGCACGCGGCCGCGATCATGGCGTTCCAGGACCACACCGCCACCGGGAAGTTGAACGCGCTGATGACTCCCGCGATTCCCAGCGGGTGCCACTGCTCGTACATGCGGTGCCGCGGCCGCTCGCTCGGCATCGTCAGGCCGTAGAGCTGGCGCGAGAGGCCCACCGCGAAGTCCGCGATGTCGATCATCTCCTGCACCTCGCCCCTGCCCTCGGCCAGGATCTTGCCCATCTCCAGGCTGACCAGCGCGCCCAGATCGTCCTTGTGCTGGCGCAATTCGTTGCCGATCTCGCGAAGGATCTCGCCCCGCTTCGGCGCCGGGTGCATTCGCCACCGCGCGAAGGTTTCCGTGGCGTGCCGCATCACCGTCTCGTAGTCGTTCTCGCCGGCCATGCGCACGCACGCGAGCCGGGAGCCGTCGGCCGGGCTGATCGAAACCAGCTCTTCCCCGGACGGCCGCTCGATCCAGTCGCCCCAGCCCGCGCCGGAGTTGACCTCCTCGATTCCCAAGCGCTCCAGCACGTGCATGACTCTCGTGGTTTCTAGCGGCATGTGAACCCTCCGGCCAAAGGCGGCTTGTGCCCGCGGCACGACTCCATTGTAGGGCGCGAGAAAGCGGCTGGCGCTACAACAGGAATTTCGGGTGCGTCCCGGAGGGAACCACCGCCAAGAAGAACCCAATCGGCCCGGTCCGCATGCGCCTGCTGCTTGTCGTAGATCGGGCTAACGGATCCAGACGGTCTGGATGTTGACGAACTCGCGGAGGCCGAACTCGCTCAGCTCGCGCCCATATCCCGATCGCTTGACGCCGCCGAACGGCAACCGCGGGTCCGAAACCACCATCCCGTTTAGGAACACCATCCCGGCCTCGATCTCGTCGATGAACCGCTGGCGGTCGGCGGCGTCGTTGGTCCAGACGCTGGCGCCGAGGCCGAACGGAGTCGCATTCGCCAGCCGGATCGCCTCCTCGATCGCGCCGAACCGGAACAGGGGCGCCACGGGGCCGAACAACTCCTCGGAGAACGCGGGCGCCGACTCGGGCACGTCGGCCAGCACCGTCGGCGCGTAATAGTTGCCGGGACCGCCGAGCCGCCTGCCCCCTGTCAGCACGCGTGCTCCGGCCTGGACCGACCGCCGCACCTGCTCCTCCAGCGTTTCGAGGATCTCCCGAGTCGCCAGGGGCCCCACCTCGGTGGCTTCCTCCATGGGATCGCCGACCCGCAGCGCCTCCATGCCGGCCACAAACCGCCGTGTGAACTCCTCCGCCACCGGCTCGGCGAGCAGGAACCGCTTGGCGGCGATGCAGGACTGCCCGTTGTTGACCGTCCGCGCCTCGACGGCCGTCTTCACCGCCGCCTCCAGGTCCGCGCTGGGCATCACGATGAAGGGGTCGCTGCCGCCCAGCTCGAGCACGGTCTTCTTGATGAGTCTCCCGGCGTGGCCGGCCACCTGGCTGCCCGCCGGCTCGCTGCCGGTGAGCGTGGCAGCCTGGATGCGGCCGTCGGAGAGCACCTCCGCCACCTGCCTGGAGCCGATCAGCAGCGTCTGGAAGGCGCCCTCCGGGAAGCCGGCCTCGCGGAAGACCTCCTGGATGGCGAGCGCGCATTGCGGCACGTTCGAGGCGTGCTTGAGCAGGCCCACGTTGCCCGCCATCAGCGCGGGCGCAGCAAAGCGGAACACCTGCCAGAACGGGAAGTTCCACGGCATGACCGCCAGCACGGGGCCGAGCGGCTGGAAGCGAACGTAGCTGAGCGTGGCGCTGGTCTCGACCCTCTGCTCGGCCAGAAGTCGCGCGGCCTGCTCGGCGTAGTAGCGGCACGCCCGAGCGCACTTGGCGGCCTCCTCCCGCGCGGACCGGATGCTCTTGCCCATCTCCTGGGTCATCATCCGGCCGAAGCGCTCCCGGCCGGCCTCGAGGATCTCGGCCGCGCGCGCCATCCGCCGCGCGCGCTCGGCGAACGGCACGCGGCGCCACTCGCGGAATGTCTCGGAAGCGAGCGCGATCTTGCGGCCGACCTCGGTCGGGCTGTCCGGCTCGAACGTCTTCAGTACCTGCCCGGTTGCCGGATTGATGCTCTGAATGGCCATGCTCTTCAGCTCCCTCTAGCCCGGATGTTTCACCACGATCGTAGCGAGGCGCGATGAGAGGGCTCGAGATACAAGGCGCGCGACGGCCGGCGCCCGGAGGTCCGTAACGGATCGAGGACGCCGGCCGAGCGCAACTTGAGTAGATGCGGCCCTATCGCGCGCCGCAGCAGATTGCTGGTGAAACATCCGGGCTAGTTCCTATTCTGACCGCAGATCCCGTCGCGCGGGCCGCCAGGCGGGACGTGGCCGTCCCGCGCGGGCAAGATGCCCGCCCCACGCTTGTCGCCCCCGCCTTTGCTTTTCCCGGTTTGTTTCTGCTAAGTTAACGATTCGACCCCCCGCGTTGCGGCTACGGGGTTTCCGCCCGGGCATGGCCCGGCGGGCCATGGGACGTTATGGTCGAGAACACAAGCGAGACTGTCAGGGTCGATACCCTTCTCGACTCGGTTCTAGAGAGCGCCGATCAGGCCGAGCAGCTCGTCCTGGAGGTGGCTCGTAAGATCGGCTTCCCCGAAGACGAGCTGCACAAGCTGGGGATGGCGGTCCGCGAGTCGGTGGTGAACGCGGTCGTCCATGGCAATCGGTACAACCGGCGGAAGAAGGTGCACCTGTCGGTCTTGAACGGCAAGGACCACCTGAAGGTGACAGTGGCTGACGAAGGTGACGGTTTCGATCTTGCGTCTCTGCCGAACCCGCTGGCGGACCACAACCTGCTCCAGCAGTCCGGCCGCGGGATCTTCCTGATCCGCGCCTTCGTGGACCGGTTCGAAGTCCGGCGGCTCAGCCCCGTCGGCACGGAAGTAACATTGGTGAAGTACTTGCCGTCTGGCAATCATCGGACCTGAGGGGCGTCCCTCAGGGAAGCGAGCATCACCGCCGAGGCTTGCGTTGAGAGCGGGCCGGGCGGGCTTTAGAGGAGGGATATTTCTGTGAGCGCTAAACTCAGCCCCCGCCAGGTGGGCGATGTGACTGTGATAGACGTTGCTGGCCGGATCACGCTGGGCGAGGGTTCCAGCAACCTTCGCGATAGCCTCCGCGAGCTGGCTGCCAAGGGCAACAAGAAGATCCTGCTGAACCTGGCCGACGTCTCTTACATCGACAGTTCCGGAATCGGCGAGCTGGTTGCCGGTTTCACCACCATGACCAACGCCGGCGGCCAGCTCAAGCTGCTCAACTTGACCAAGCGGGTGCAGGACCTGCTGCAGATCACCAAGCTTTACACGGTCTTCGAGGTCTTCGACGCGGAGGCGTCGGCGGTCCACAGCTTCACCTCCTGATGGCGCGCGCCTGGATTGCGCCGGCGGCCCCTGCCCGTGCCCAGGTTCTCGGGCGCGGACCGGGGCCCGGCGCCGGCCGGCCGCGCCGCCTGGGGCCCTGGGGCTGTCGCATCCTCCCCGTGTGCTAACATCAATGTCTTCAAGAGGTTTACGTGGACCGAATCACCCGTAAGGGACTCAAGCAAGACCGATTCGCGCGCGACGTCGGGCAGACCGTCGAATACGTCAGCGAGCACCGCGCGCAGGTGACTCGCTACGGCATCGTGGCGCTCGCCCTCGTGGTGCTCATCGGCGGCTTCCTGGGCTGGCGCAGGCACCAGCGAGTAGCACGCCAGGAGGCGCTGGCGGCGGCGCTCGACATCCAGCAGACGCCCCTGGGCGCGCCGACGGGCGACTCCGGCCGGATCTTTGCCACCGAGGAGGAGCGGACCAAGGCCGAACTGGCCGCCTTCACGGACCTCGCCGCCCGGTATTCGGGCTCCGAGGAGGGGACCATCGCCGAGTACTTCGTGGGGACCCTCGCGGCCAGACAGGGGAACTTCAGCAAGGCCGAGAAGTTGCTGAAACAGGTGGCTCAGTCCGGCGCGTCCAACTACGCCGCACTGGCCCGGCTGGCGCTCGCCGAGATCTGCAAGAGCCAGGGCAGGCTAAACGAGGCAGAGAGCCTGATTCGAGGCCTGGTGGACAAGCCCACCGAATTCGTCTCCCGAGAGGAAGCCACAATCGCTTTGGCGCGCGTGGTGGCCATGCGCAGCCCCGCCGAGGCCCGCAAGCTTCTGGAGCCGCTCCGCACGACGCGCCCGGCTATCGGCCGGGCGGCGATAGCCGAGCTCAGCGAGCTGCCAACGCGCTGACCCGCTGTTCTCACCACGGCCGTGGCGAGGCGCGACGAGAGGGCCGCAGTAGGTTGCGGGTGAGGAATGCAGACTAGCCTGACCCCGAACACGGCCGCGCTTCGGTTCCCGGTGGAGCGCAGCCGCGGACGCCGGTACCCCGAGCCGCCCCATCCCTTCCGCGACGATTTCCAGCGGGACCGCGACCGCATTGTGCATGCGCGCGCCTTCCGGCGTCTGGAGGACAAGACCCAGGTCTTCACCGCCGGGCTCTCGGATCACTTCCGCAACCGGCTGACGCACACCATCGAGGTGGCGCAGATCGCGCGCACGGCCGCCTCCGCCCTGGGCCTCAACGAGCGTCTCACCGAGGCGCTCGCCCTGGTCCACGACATCGGCCATCCGCCCTTCGCGCACGCCGGGGAGGAGGAGCTGAACCTCCAGATGCAGGGTTTCTCGGAGCGGTTCGACCACAATCTCCACGCGCTCCGCATCGTCGAGCGCTTCGAGCAGCGCTACGCGCGCTTCCCCGGCCTGAACCTGACCTTCGAGGTCCGCGAGGGAATCGTCAAGCACTCGCGGGATTTCCCTGCGGGCGAAGATGCCGCGCTCGAGGAGTACCTGCCCGGCTTGCGGCCGCCGCTCGAGGCGCAGCTCATCGACCTGGCCGACGAGATCGCTTACGGCACGGCCGACCTGGACGATGCGTTCTCGGCCGGCCTGTTT
>JBEKLJ010000034.1:0-20483 GCA_050010255.1 Bryobacteraceae bacterium | reverse complement strand
GGCATCGTCCCCGCCCAAGAACTCGAACCGTACATTGTCATGACGCTGCACGGCCTAGCCTCCTTGGGTCCGAACAAAGTGGGACCGTTGTATCTTTTGCGTGCCGCCCTCGTCGCCCAGGGCCTTGTTAGAGCGCAGCTGTATCACCTGATCTTCGCCCCACCGCTTTCGAAGATCACTTCCGTGCGAAAAAGATGAGTTCGCGCCTTGCCGAAGCCGATGGCCTCCAAACGACGGGAGCATTCCACTTCGTTCTCCAGGAGTTCTTCCAGGATCTTGCTCAGCCGCGCCCCCTTGTAATTCGCGATGGTGGCGCAGAAGTCCAGCGCCTCGTTGTGCGTGAACACACGCCCAGGAACGAAGGCTTCGTCAGAAACGACTAGTCCGTAGCGCAAATACGGGTAGACCTGTTTGTGCTTCCGCGCCTTTGCGCTATACGTGAGCACGTCGTGAGTCGTAATGCGCGCCTTGAACTCCATAACGACGCGCGGCATAAACAGTGCTTTTCGCTTCTCCTCAAACACGCAAAGATCCGTCTGAAACGCGGAATTACCTCGCACTGGTCGCTTGGGATCGACAGTCAGGTTCAGTTCGTTGTCAACCGTCACTTGGTAGAGAAGCGCCTCACCTCGACGGATGCTCAGAGGCGGAGCGAGGAATCTCTCGGCGGCATCCTTCGCGATCTCGACGACCTTACTTTCTTTGGCCATCGCGAATGTGCCCTCTAGCGACTCGGCCGCTCTCGCGCGGCCAGCTTTTGGCCGTCGGTTGCAGCGCCTCGTTAAGCATTACGATACCCATCCTTTCTCTCTGGCCTTCGAGATGATCCGCTCGAAGTCCTTTCTACGAATCATCGGTGCATACTGCGCATAGACCCACCGACCCTTTGTGCGTCCCCTATGGCCAATCATGTAATAGCACAGCCGCATCTCCGTCCTGCCATCATCGTCGAACCGAAGCAACTGCAGGTAGATGGCCTTCCCACGATTGCTGCGTGGCACGTGGACAATCTCGTCCACGACGCGGTAGCTCATGGGGCTGCCGTCAATGTATTGGCGGTGGGTCACCTTGCCAATTCGGGATGGAGGCTTTGGATGCATGATGCACCTCGTGATGCCTAACGACCCGGCCCTCAGGCACAGCCCGCTTTCGGCCGTCGCCTGCAGCGCTTGGCTAGGCATCTTCACCTTTCAACACGCTTAGCCGATGTGCAGCATAGTTCTCGATCCGCTCTCGGCTAACGCCCTGTGCGACCGCGAACTCCTTGAGTTCGGCAACGATGAGCCGCTGCAAGATTACGGCTTCTTCGGAGAAAGCTGCCAGACGATTGAGGATGACATGCCTTCTCTCGTCGATGTAGTAGAGATCATCGCCGTCTTCCTGGAGTGAGCGGTGGACGAGCCAGTCTCTGTCTTCTTTGAATTTCTCGAGGCGATCCTGCAATGACGGGCTGAGAACCTGCCCCTCGCGCGCAATGCGCAATGAGGTGCCCAAGGTATGGCTGCGGTGCTTAGCTAAGACAGCCTCAGCTTGAGCTTCTGGCATGGCACCTCGTGCCTTGATGCCCGTCTTCACAGTGATGCAGGTACTTAGCGCATCCTCTACGTGCTGAAGGAGCCAAATGCCCTTGCCAGTCAGCACGTAAAGGGCGTTCAATTCGTCAGCGTTTATCCGTCTCCGTCCCATATGCATTGCCGGCTGCCTGACTACTGTTTATGCCGACCTGCCTAAGCCCCCCCGCGGTCGGCCTAAGACGAAACCGCCGCCTGTGACCCGCTGGCGGCAAGTGGCTGCATTGCAGTGACTTGCGCTCCATTAGACAATCTGCCTCCGGAGTCTTAGGCCGACCGGCGGGTCCGCACAATCCCGCCCCTCTCGATTCGGACAACCTGCGGCATCCGGTCGAGGGGGCTGTGAAGCCCCCGGCCCGCCACGGTTTGGCCGGGCAACAGCCCCAACGGCGACCCACGAGATGCCGTGAAGCTGTTCATTCAGCCTGGCTTTCCGGAAATCCTGGTGCTGGCGGCAGGGACCCGATTAATGATGCTCTCGCTCAACCTGGAAGTCAATAATAGAGAGGCCCGCCCGGCTGTTCCCGCTCCTTGGATGTCATTCACCACCGGCAGTAGAGACGACGTAGGTGCCAAGCCGGAGTTTCAGATCAGCCCGAGGCATGGTAGCGAAAGGATCCTTTCGTTGCGGAACCCGTAACGAAACGGTACGCCGCTTTCCTTTCGTTACGCTAGCCGGGTCTCCAAACCGGGTATAGGCTGCGCTGTCCACGCGGCGCTAACCGCGCGGGTGCTAGGCGCACGGCAGCGAGCCTCCGGCGCAGAAGCGGGGCCTCGCTCACATGGGAAAACGGGTACAGGCAGCTCTGTCCACGCGCGGCGAACACCGCCGCTTGGGACAGAGTAGCCTGGCCCCGTCGTCCCGCGCCCGCCCGGGGCCGGAGGCCGCAACTACTCCTCTTCCTCCTCGATGCCGGCTTGCGCGGCCTTGGCGGCGGCGATTACCTTCTCGGCCTGCTGCTGGGGTATGAAGTCGTAGTGGCTGAACTCCATGGTGAAGGAGGCCCGCCCTTGGGTAATGGAGATCAGGTCGTTCTGGTAGTTCAGCATCTCCGCCATGGGGACCTGCGCCCGGACGATTTGCGTGCCGATTCGGGTGTCCATGCCGGAGATGCGGCCCCGGCGTTGGTTGAGGTCGCCCATCAGGTCGCCGGCGTACTCGACCGGCGCCTGGATTTCGACGTTCATGATCGGCTCGAGCAGCGCCGGCTTGGCCTGCTCCATGGCCGCCTTGAAAGCCTTGCGGCCGGCCAGCTTGAAGGAGAGCTCCGAGGAATCGACGTCGTGATAGGAGCCGTCGTAGAGCGTCACCCTGAAATCCACCACCGGGAAGCCGGCTAGCGTGCCTTTTTCGGACGCCTCGACGACGCCCTTCTCGACGGCGGGGATGAAGTTCCTGGGGATCGAACCGCCGAAGATGTCGTTGACGAACTCGAAGTTGCCCCCACGCGGCAGAGGCTCCACCTTGATCCAGCAGTCGCCGAACTGGCCATGGCCGCCGGTCTGCTTCTTGTGGCGGCCCTGAACGTCGGCCGTGCCGCGGATGGTTTCGCGGTAGGGAATCTTGGGCGACTTCAGGGTGACGTCCACGCCGTAGCGTTTCCGCAGGCGGCTGACGATGACCTCGACGTGCTGCTGTCCGCTGCCCGCCAGCAGGAACTCCTTGGTCTGGGGATCGCGGTACCAGCGCAGCGACTGGTCCTCCTCCAGGATCCTCTGGATGGCGTTGCCGACGCGGTCTTCGTCCTGCCGGGACTTGGCTTCGATGGCGTAGGCGATCGAGGGCTCGGGCAGCTTGACCGGGGGGTAGGCGATCGGCGCCGACTTGTCGGCGAGGGTGTCGCCGGTGAGCGTGTCCTTGAGCTTGGCCACGGCGCCGATGTCGCCCGCGTGCAGCTCGGTCACCGGCTGGATGGTCTTGCCCATCAGGCAGCCGATGTGGGCGAGCCGCTCGGCGCTGCCGTTGCGGGCGTTGCTCAGGTTGGCGTCGTTCTTCAGCACGCCGGAAAAGACCTTGAAGTAGGAGACGCGGCCGGCAAACGGGTCGGCGATGGTCTTGAAGACGAAGGCCGAGACGGGCTCGGCATCGGAGACCTTGCGGGCCATCTCCTGCTCGCCGCTGGCGCCCTTGACCTCGCCGCGCACGGTTGGATCAGGCAGGTTCTCGGCGATGAAATCCAGGATGAGGTCGGCGCCGGCGTTGCGCGAAGCCGCGGCGCACAGCACCGGGAACAGGCGCCCTTCGAGCACCGCCAGCCGCAGGCCTTCCAGCATGTGCTCAGGCGAGAGCGAGCCCTGCTCGAAGAACTCCTCCATCAGGGCGTCGTTGCCCTCGGCGATCATCTCGACCAGAGCCTCGCGGGCCTTGGCGGCGGCGCCGGCCAGCTCGGCGGGGATCTCCTCCGGGACGCCTTTGCCATCGCCGTCCAGCGTGTAGGTGTAAGCCTTGAGGCGCACCAGGTCGACGACGCCGCGGAAATCGCGCTCGCTGCCGATGGGCAACTGGATCGGCACGGCGGTGCGGCCGAAGTTCGAGTTGATGCTCTCGAGCGCCCGCTCGAAGCTGGCCCGCTCCCGGTCCAGCTTGTTGACGACCAGCGCCCGGGGCAGGCGATAGTCTTCCGCGAAGCCCCACACCTTCTCGGTCTGGACCTCCACGCCCGCCACCCCGTCCACCACCACCAGGGCGGCGTCGGCGGCCACCAGCGCGGCTTGGGTGTCGTTGATGAAGATATTGAATCCGGGGGTATCGAGCAGGTTGATCTTGGCCTTCTGCCACTCGGCGAAGGCGATGCCGGTGGAGATGGTCACCTGGCGCTGGACCTCGTCGTCGTCGAAATCGGTGACGGTGTTGCCCTCCTCAACCCGGGTGAGGCGGTTGGTGGCTCCCGAGGTGAACAGGATCGCGGCGGCCAGCGAGGTCTTGCCACTGTTGCCGTGCCCGATCAAACCTACGTTCCGGATGTCCTTGCTGTCGTATACCTTCACAGTGAGTGCTCCGTGTCACCTCACGGCGTCCGGCGCCGCGGCAAGCTCAAGCCAGGCAGACGGAACCGTGGGGGGCGTGGTGGACGGCGAAAGCCGCTCCAAGATGAGGATGGTAGCACAGTCAGCCGGGCGGGAGCCGGTCACGACCGGCATCAAACGCACTCCGTGCGCAACCCGGCGCGGCAGGTAGGGGTGCCCACGCTACGGCGAGCGCCCGCGGCACCCGCTGGCGTCCTGTTCACGGGCGGAACGCTAGCCCTAGATCTCCCAGTCGGAAACGTAGCGGGCCTGGCGCTCGGTCCACTGGCGGACCAGCTCGGCAAAGGTAGTGTGATCGACGATCGCGGCGATGGATTCGTCCACCCGCTGCCACATGTCGGTGAACGGCGTCTGGGGCTTCCGCCGGCCGCCGCGCGGCTTTACTGTCCCCTCGATGTGCTGAAGCACCTCGCCGACCGTGAGGGAATCCGGCGGCCGGGCCAGCAGATACCCGCCTTCGGCGCCGCGGCGCGATTCGACGAATCCGCCCTGCTTCAAGCTGGCCAGGATCAATTCCAGAAACTTCTGGGGGATCTTCTGGCGCCGGGCGATGTCGGCGATTCTGACGGGCCCGCCGGAATTGTGCATGGCGAGGTCAAAAACCGCGTGCAGCGCGTATCCGCCCTTGACCGAGATGTGCATCAGCAAGTAGAGGGTGACTTCCCCCTAGAGGTTAGTCGAACGGACCGCGCGCGGTCAACGCGAAAAGATTCGGGGACACTGTGGGCTAGTCCGAGGAATCCTCCATCGTACAATGGAACGTTCGTGGCCATGAAAACTGCATTCCTGTTCCCCGGGCAAGGCTCCCAATTCCCCGGCATGGGCAAGAGCCTCGCGGATGGGTTTCCCGCGGCCCGCGCCGTCTTCGAGGAGGCCGACGCGAGGCTCGGCTTCGCGCTCTCCCGGCTGTGCTTCGAAGGCCCCGAGGAGCTCCTCAAAATGACCGAGAACACGCAGCCGGCGCTGCTGGCGGTCTCGACGGCCGCCTGCGCGGTGCTGCGCGAGCACGGCCTCCAGCCGGACTGCGTCGCCGGGCACAGCCTGGGCGAGTACTCGGCGCTGGTTGCCGCCGGGAGCTTGCGGTTCTGGGACGCGCTCGAGCTGGTGCGCAAGCGTGGCCGCTACATGCAGGAAGCGACCCCCGCCGGCGTGGGTGCGATGGCGGCGCTCTTGAAGCTGCCCGAGGGACGGCTGGAGGGCA
Organism: Bryobacteraceae bacterium; assembly: GCA_050010255.1. Taxonomy (GTDB): domain Bacteria; phylum Acidobacteriota; class Terriglobia; order Bryobacterales; family Bryobacteraceae; genus JBEKLJ01. Next base: position 14,684 of record JBEKLJ010000034.1, on the reverse strand, counting down.
TACTGGCCGAGGCCGCGCGGGGCGAAGTCGTCTCGGCGGCGAACCTGAACTCGCCGGACCAGGTGGTGATCGCCGGCCACAGGGGCGCGGTGGAGCGCGCCATCGAGCTGGCGAAAGCCGCCGGCGCGCGGCGCGCGATGCTGCTGCCCGTCAGCGCCCCGTTCCACTGCGCGCTGATGCGGCCGGCACAGGAGCGCCTGGCCGTGGACCTGCTCGCCACCGGGTTCGAGGACCTGCGCTGGCCCCTGGTCAATAACGTGGCCGCGCGCGAGATTCTGACCGGCGCCGAGGCGCGGCAGGGCCTGATCGACCAGGTGTCCAGCCCCGTGCGCTGGGCCGATTCGGTCCGCTGCCTGGCCAAGGGCGGCGTCGAGCGCTTCATCGAGGTGGGCGCCGGCGGCGTGCTCACCGGCCTGCTGAAGAGCATCCTGCCGGGAGCGCGGGGCGCGAAGTTCGGCGAGGCCGCCGACCTCGCCGGAATCCAGCTTGCCGCTAGTGGCTAGTAGCTGGTGGACTGTCGCGGGCGGCTCGCGGGCGGGTAGCGCCCATATCGCGGGCCGTAAGCAGCTACAATGAGGTTCTCTATGACTTGCTGGAAGTATCTCTGCCTCGTGCCGGCGATCCTGATGCTGGCGGCCTGCAAGAAGGCTCCGCCGGCCAACGTCGCCGCCACCGTCAACGACCAGCCGATCACCTACGAGCAGGTCGACCGCATCTACCAGTCGCAACTCTCCTCGCCGGGCGAGCGCTCGAGCGACGATTTGGCGACGATTCAGAAACTCGAGGTCCTCCGCAGCCTGATCGAGAGCGAGATCATGGTGCAGCGCGCCGAGAAGCTCGGCCTGATGGCGACCGACTCGGAGGTGGAAGCCAGGTTCAACGAGCTGAAGGCCGGCTACACCCAGGAGGAATTCCAAAGGCAGCTTCAGGCGAGGAGGATGACGGTCGCCGACCTGAAGACGCAGTTGCGCCGCGACCTGAGCGTGCAGAAGCTGATCAACAAGGAGATCACCTCCAGGATCAGCATCACCGACCAGGAGATCACCGATTTCTACAACGCCAACAAGCCGATGTTCAACCACGCCGAGCCGTCCATCCACCTGGCGCAGATGCTGGTCACCACGGCGCCCGATCCGGCGGTGCGGAACCTCAAGAACGACAAGGCGCAAAACGAGGAACAGGCGCGCCGGAAGATCCAGATGCTCGAAGCGCGCCTCCGGCAGGGCGAGGATTTCGCCATGCTGGCCGAGAACTACTCCGAAGACCCGAACACGGCGCCCAACGGCGGCGACCTGGGCTTCGTGCCCATGTCGGCATTCGAGGGTTCCAGCCCCGAGATCCGCAAGCTCATCATGTCCTTGCAGCCGGGCCAGATCTCCCCGATCATCCCCGGCCCGCAGACCTACCGCATCCTGAGGGTGATGTCCCGGGAGCCGGCGGGCCAGCGCGACCTGAACGACCCGCGCGTGCAACAGACCATCCGCGAAGGGCTGCTGAGCCGGAAGGACCAGTTGCTCAGGAACGCCTACTACGAGGTGGCCCGGAACGAGGCGAGGATCGTAAACTACTTCGCGCAGAGGGTGCTGGAGAACAAGCCTAAGTAAGGCGGCGGCTGTTTGGCCGGCCCGCCCGGCCAGGAGCGCGGCCGAAGCACGCGCTCAGGCGCACTCGGTCTGGAGGGTCTCGCGCGGCTGCTCCGCCGGCGCCTCGGGCGTCAGCGGGTCCGGGCCGGCGCTCGAGGAGGGCGGCGGGCCGGGTTCCGGCGTTTCCTCCTGCCGGCGCCTGAAAGCTTCGAACTCACTCGCGGCCTCGGAGACAAGACCGGCCGATTCGAGCATCGCGTCGGGCGAATCCAGGGAGCAGGCAACGCGCGCGAGGCGGCCCGCAATGTGCTCAATTCTGTCCATCTCCCCCTCCGAAGAACGGCCCCGGGCGCGCGAGGCGCGGACGCGACTCGGTGGCGCCGCTCTGGCTGCGCCGGTACACGCTCGGTTGCCGCACAACTATGAACAACGAGACCCACCCGCTGGATGAAAGCGCTGGCAGCTAGTCTAGCGAAAACCACCCGGGCAGCGCTGGCTCCGCCGGGGGGGAGGCGGACCCTTTTTTGCGGGGGGTGGCGCGAGCCCGCTCTTCTCACACGCCCTCGGTTTGCTGATAGCGCGTTGTTTTCGCTACGATGGGGCGAGTTCGGCGCAGGCCGGCGGGCGGAGAAGATGCTGCGACTGGAGACTGCGGGAGAATCCCACGGCGAGTGCCTCGTCGCTACCATCACCGGTTTGCCCGCGGGCATTCCTGTCACGGCCGGCGCTATCGATGGCGAGCTCAAGCGGCGCCAGCAGGGCTACGGCCGCGGCGGCCGGATGAAGATCGAGACGGACCACGCCGAGATCCTGGCCGGCGTCCGGCATTCGCAAACCATCGGCGCGCCGGTGGCCGTCCTCATTCGCAACCGCGACTGGGCCAACTGGACCGAGAGCCTGCCGGTGGAGGATTATCCGGGCTCGGAGGAAATGAAGAAGGCGGTAACCCGCCCCCGGCCGGGACACGCGGACCTGGCGGGCGCGCTCAAGTACGACATGCACGATGCGCGCTACGTTCTCGAGCGCGCCAGCGCCCGGGAGACCGCGGCGCGCGTGGCCGCCGGCGCGCTGGCCAAGGCGTTCCTGGAGCAACTGGAAATCCGCGTCCTGAGCCACGTGGTGGCGATCAACGGCGTACGGCTGGAGCGGGCCGCGGCCTGGGAGGAAGTCGCCGCTCTGAACGCGCGCGAGGAGATCCTCTTGGGATGCGTCGACGCCGCAGTCGAGGAGAGGATGAAGGCGGCGGTGGACGAAGCCTTTCACACCGCCGACACGCTGGGCGGCGTCTTCGAGGTGATCGCGCACAACGTGCCGGTTGGACTGGGTTCGCACATCGCCTGGGACACGCGGCTGGACGGGCGGCTGGCGCAGGCGATCGTCTCGATCCAGGCGGTCAAAGGGGTCGAGATCGGCGCCGCGGTCGAGGCGGCCGCCGGCCTGGGCTCGCGGGCGCAGGACACGATTCACTACAACCGCCAGGCGCGGCAGTTCACGCGCGGCTCGAACCGCGCCGGCGGCCTCGAGGGCGGCATGACGAACGGCCAGGACGTGGTCCTGCGGGGCTTCCTTAAGCCGATCTCGACGTTGCGCCGGCCGCTGGAATCAGTGGACCTGGCGACACGCGAGCCCGCGCTGGCCGCCTACGAGCGCAGCGACGTGTGCGTGGTGCGCGCGGCGGGCGTCATCGCCGAAGCCATGGTCGCATTCGTCCTGGCGCAGGCGGCGCTGGACAAGTTCGGCGGCGATTCGCTCGGCGAGACGCGCCGCAATTTCGAAGCGTATCTCGCGCAGGTGAAGGCATTCTGATGAGCGCCGGAAAGGAACGCGCGGCGGCCCCGTTGTCAGGCCGGCTGCGCCGCTAGCGCATGGTTTACCCGATCGTAAAGTACAGCGACCCGGTTCTGGAGCGGCCCGCTGAGAAGGTCGCCGAATTCGGCACCCCCGAGCTGCTCAAGCTGATCGAGGACATGTTCGAGTCGATGTACGCCGCCAAGGGAATGGGTCTCGCCGCTCCACAGATAGGCATTTCGCGCCGCATCGCCGTCATCGACCCCTCGGCCGGACAGGACCCCGCGCAGCGGCTGGTGTTGATCAATCCTGAAATCGTCAGCAACCAGGGCGCCCAGGTGGGCGAGGAGGGCTGCCTGAGCATCCCCGGATTCCGCGAACAGGTGCGGCGGGGCAAGCGGGTGACCGTGCGCGCGCAGAACGCCCAGGGCGAGTACTTCGAGAGGACCGGCGAGGACCTGCTGGCCCGCGCCTTTCTTCACGAGACCGACCACCTGAACGGCAGGCTGTACATTCAGCGCATCAGTCCGCTCAAGCGCGACCTGATCCGGCGCAAGGTTCGCAAGCTGATCAAGGCCGGGGAGTGGGCCTGAGCGGCCGTGCGTCTCGTCTTTCTCGGCACCCCGAAGTTCGCGGTTCCCACGCTGGAGCGCATCGTCGAGGCGGGGCATGAGGTGGCCGCCGTCGTAACCCAGCCGGACCGGCCCAGCGGCCGCGGCCAGCAGGTGTCGCCGCCGCCGGTCAAGGAGGCGGCGCACCGGCTCGGCCTGACGGTCCACCAGCCGGAGCGCATCCGCGCTCCGGAGGCGATCGAGTTCCTGCGCGAGCTGCGGCCGGAGGCCATGGTGGTTGTCGGCTACGGCAAGATTCTCCCGCAGGCGATTCTCGACATCCCGCCGCACGGCATCATCAACGTGCACGCGTCGCTGCTGCCGCGCTACCGCGGCGCGGCGCCCATTCAGTGGGCCATCGCCGGCGGGGAGACCCGCACCGGGGTGACGACGATGCGCCTCGACGCGGGGCTCGACACCGGCGCCATTCTGCTGCAGCGCGCGACCGCCATCGGCCCGGAGGAGGACGCGATCGAGCTCGGCGCGCGCCTGGCGCGCCTGGGAGCGGAGCTGCTGGTGGAAACGCTGGCGGGGCTGGAGGCCGGCGGCATCCAGCCGCGTCCGCAGGACCATTCGCAGGCCAGCCTGGCCCCGATTCTCAAGAAGGACGACGGCCGCATCGACTGGAGCCGGCCGGCGGGCGAGATCCACAACCGCGTTCGCGGCTTCGTTCCCTGGCCCGGCTGCCACACCCGGTTCCGCGGCCGGCCGCTCCAGATCTGGAAGGCGCGCCTGGCCGAAGCAGCGCCGGGCGGGCCGGGTACGGCGCATCCATCCAAGGCGCGTCTCGTGGTAGCCTGCGGCGAGGGCGGCGCGCTCGAACTCCTCGAGGTCCAGCTCGAAGGGAAGAAGCGCATCCCGGCGGGCGCTTTCCTGAGCGGCTATCATGTGATAGACGATGAACTGCTGGGCGGCGAATGACACGGCCCGCCAGGCCATAAGAGAGAGATGAGCCAGTGAAGATACCTCTGGGTTACCGATACGCTTCCAGCTACGCCGGCATTCGGAAGGAGAAGAGGGACGATCTGGCCTTGATTGTCTCGGAGCAGCCGGCATCGGCCGCGGCGCTGTTCACCAGGAACCGCGTGCAGGCGTCGCCGGTGCGGCTGGCGCGGGAGCACCTGCGAATGTCGCGGGGCATCGCGCGCGCGATCGTCGTCAACGCCGGCAACGCGATCTGCGCCACGCGCACGGGGGACCGCACCGCTCTGGCCGCCTGCCGGGCGGCGGCGAAGCTGCTGAAGGCGCCGGCATGCGAGATTCTGCCCGCCTCCACCGGGGTCATTGGCGTCGAGCTCGACCGCCGCCTGATCGTCAAGGCGTTGCCCGGCCTGTTCGATCGCCTTTCCGAACGGGGCTTCGCCGACGTGGCGCGGGCGATCCTGACCACGGACAGGATGCCGAAGATGGCCTTCGGCGAGGTGCCGCTGCAGCACGGCACGGTGCACATCGCCGGCATGACCAAGGGCTCGGGAATGATCCAGCCGAACCTGGCCACCACGCTGGCCTTCGTGATGACCGACGCGGCGATTGCGCCGGGCCTGCTCAAGCCCATGCTCCGCGCGGCCGCCGAGCGCAGCTATCATCGCCTCTCGATCGACGGCGACACCTCCACCAACGACACGATCGTGCTGCTGGCCAACGGCGGTTCCGGCGTCCAACCCAACCGCAAGGAGCGCCTGGTGGTTCAGGAAGTTCTGTGCTGGGTGATGGAAGACCTGGCCGAGAAGATCGCGCGCGACGGCGAAGGGGCGCGGAGGCTGATCACGATCCATGTCGTCGGCGCCCGCGACGACAGCGAGGCCACGCGAATCGCGCGGGCCATCGCCAACTCGCCGCTGGTCAAGACCGCGGTGGCGGGCTCGGACCCGAACTGGGGCCGAATCCTCTCGGCGGCGGGCAACTCCGGCGTGGTGTTTCACCCCTCCAAGGTGGACATCTTCGTGCAGCGCGTGCGCGTCTGCCGCAACGGCGTCGCCGCCCCCTTCTCCGAGCGCGAGCTCAAGCAGAAGATGGACGCGCGGGAGTGCCTGATCCGCTTCGTCATTCAGGGCCGGGGCAAGGGCGAGTCGCGCTTCTGGGGCTGCGACCTCACGGCGAAGTACGTCGAGATCAACGCCAGCTACCGCACGTAGCGTTTGCTTTTTCTTTAGCGCCCGATGTCCCGCTGCGCCGCCTGCCCGGCCGTGCCCAGGAGCCGCTCCACCAGCCGCTCGTAGTTGCCCGGCGTGATGTACTGGAAGCGCACCTCGAGGCGCGTGCAACGGCTCAGCTCGCGCTGCGCCTCGTCTTCCGGCAGTTCCGGCCCGGCCACGTATAGTCTGCCCCGGCTGACTTCGAACGGCACGATCTGCCAGCGCCGGGCGACGGATCCGGGCAGCGCACGCGCGGTCCAGCGCGGGATGCGCGCCTCGTTCAGTGGTCTGAAGGGAATGCTCTGTTGCAGGCTGAGCGCCTCGTAGACCTGCTCCTCGCTGATATCGCCGGCCGCCACCAGGTATTCGCCCAGGCGCATCTCGGCGGGCTTGGCCGCCACCGCCCGGCGAAGCCGGGCCTCGTCGAGGTGGCCGGCGCGGAGGAGCAACTCGCCCAGCAGGCGCTGGTGGCCCGCCAGGGCCTGACGGGAGGGATAGACGTGCTCGGTCTTGAGCCAGACCAGCGGCCGGCGGCGCAGCCGCGCCCGCGCGTAGCCTGCCACGGCGCCGACGGTGGCGAGAAAGTTGATCCAGTTGGCCCAGATCACCCGGACGGGCGCCCCGGCGGCGAACACCCAGCCATAGATCCGCCCCACGCACAGGACGCGGACCACGAGCCGATGAAGCTGGAGCAGCAGCGTTGCGCCGAACAGCGCCCTCAGCGGGCCCGAGTGCGCCATAGCGCCCAAACCCCACGCCGTCCCGGCGTGCCGGCTCCACAGCCAGGTCAAACCCCCGTAAACCAGGATGAGGTTGGCTGCCGCGCTGACCGGATTGCCGATCAGGCCCTTGCGGTCACGCCAGAACCAGTACGCCTGGCGCGGGCCGCCGCTCCAGCCATGCCGCTCCCAGGCTTGCAGCGCGTTGCCGGTCAGCCAGCGCCGGCGCTGGCGGAGCGCCGGGCCGGGGCGCTGCGGGAAGTACTCGCGCGTGGCCGCCGGCCGGCCCTGCTCGAATCGCAGTGGCACGAACACCTGGGCGAACCCGAGCCGGTGCAACCGCAGACCGATGTCGTAGTCCTCGGTGAGGCATTCGGAGGCGAACAGGCGGCCGCCGCCGGTTTCGGCCAACCGCTCCAGCGCCCGGCGCGCGTAACCGGTCCCGACGCCGCTGGATGGAATGAATGCCCCGATCAGACCGCGCGCGGGCATGTCCTTGGTGTGATACTCGGCGAACTCGTCGCAATAGACGCCGTGCGTGAGCTTCCCGAGCGGCGTGGGCAGCGGCAACACGGGGACCTGCACCATCCCATACTTCCGGGCGTAGCGCGCCATCACGGATAGCTCGCCGGGATCCACCACATCCTCGGCGTCGTGCACGACGACGATCAGGAACCGCGTCCCGTGCCGCCGCTCGTAATCGAGCATGCGCTGGTAGATCCAGTTGAGGCAGTCGGCCTTCGAAGTCGGCCCGCCGTGCGGGCACAGCGCCAGGCGAACGTTCGGAAAGCGTCTCTGGACCTCCTGGATGGCCTCGAGCGTGGGCCGGTCGTTCGGGTAGCCGCCGGCGAATACGCAGTAATTGCCGTAGCGAATCGCGGCCAAGTTGTGCTCGAGCATCGAGGCGATGACGCGGTCCTCATGCCAGAGTGGGAGGAAGATCGCGATGGGCGGCTCGGAGGCGGGGGCGTCGCCCACACCGGCGTGCTCTTTGCCCGTGCGCCTTCGCAGAGCAGAGAGAAGGCCGAGGAAATCCACGAACAGGTCGTCCAGCCCGCTGAGCACAATCCAGAGAGCGAGCGCCGGGAGGCAGGCAGCGACGATCCTGTCAATCAGGCACACTTCCGCTTCAGCGTCTCCTTCAGTGAGATAGTGGCGCGAGCGGCGGAAAAATCGCCGTCAGACCCGGCCGCGCTGCTCGATGGCCTCGAGCAGCGCCGCCATTCGCGCCGCCGCATCGAGCTGGCCGCCGAAGCGCATGTCGTGGTAGGCGGCGGTGAACTCCCGGACCAGCGCGGCCGTCGCGGTGGCGGGCAGTCGGCGCGCGAACTCCCCCGCCGTGATCCAGGCCGGCTTCTCGAACCCGCGCCGCTTCAAGGCCCGCAGCATGCGCTGGTAGAGCAGGGTGGCGTCGGCCGGGCGGGCACGGCCGCGCTGGGCCTGCCGGAGCCGCGCCGCGGCGCGCCACCGCACCAGCGCCTTCGGCCCGAGGCGGCGCCAGAGCACCGCCAACAGCACCAGCGCGATGGCCAGGAGGCCGTAGCGCCGCAGCCACTGTCCGACCGCCGCGGCCGTCTGAGACGCGCCCCGGCGAGCGCCGTCCAGCCAGCGCGCCCCGAAGCTCCGGCCGGAGTCCTGCATTCGCGACGCCAGGACGAGTTGGCGGCCCAGGTTGTAGTCGAGCACCCACTCCTGCCAGAACGTCTCGGCGGCGTCGAGGTAAAATCCGAGCCGCGCCCACGGCGACGCCGCCGGCTGCCGGGCCGCCGGGGGCGTGGGGTCGAACGCCGTCCAGCCGCGGCCGGGCAGGTACGCTTCCACCCAACTGTGCGCGTCCGAGGCGCGGATCACCCACCAGCCGCTGACCGGGTTGTAGACGCCGCTCTCAAACCCCGTCACCACGCGCGAAGGGACGCCCAGCCGGCGCAGCATCACCGCCATGGCCGAGGCGAAGTACTCGCAGTGGCCCTCCCGCCGCTCGAAGAGAAAATACGCCAGCGGGTCCGGCACTTCCCGCTCGAGCAGCCTGGTGGAATAGCGATAATTGCGCCGGAGGTAGGATTCGACGGCCCGCGCGCGCGCCGCCTCATCCGGCGCCCCCTCCGCGATCCGCCGCGCCAGCCCGGCGACGCGCGGGTCCAGCGGTGGAAGCTCCAGGCACGCCATCCGATCCGTCAGCCCCTCGGAGCCGGCGCCCTCGGCCGGATCGGCTGTCTCCTCCAGGAAGCTATAGGCGCCGTAACGCAACCCTCCCAAATGCGGCCCGCCGAGGCGGTAGCCGTCGCCGGAAGTCTGAATCAGGGCGGGCGAGTCGATGCGCACGAACTCCGGACGGCCGGCGAAGAACAGCGCGTCGGTGGCCATGGGGTTGAGCCGGACCTCGTAGTTGATGCGCTCGCCCTTGCGCCACTGCTGCCGCAGGCCGGCGAGCTGGATCAGCCCGCCTTCCACCGCGAGCGCCGTTCCGGGCTCGGCGCGGTTGTACCACCGCCGGCCGTCGAAGTGGCTCAGCGCCAGCCCGCGCCACTTCAACGCTTCCGGGTGCGCCGCGTCCAGGATCCGCACGCGCATGACAGCCGCGGGCCTCGGCCGCAGCTCGCCAATCGCCCCCAGCCGCACCTCGCTCGAGAACTCTTGAGCGGAGCTGCTCCGCGGCAGAAGGCGGCGAAAAGCGGCCTGGACGGTGCGGGGGAGGATGAAGAACAGGCCCCCAGTCAGCAAGAAGACGCCGCACGCCATCCAAACGCTCGCCGCGGCCAGCCGCAGCGGAAACCAGCGCACGCCCGCGTATCCCGCCGCGTGCGGCTCGCGCAAGGAGCGCCGGATCTCGGCGCTGGCCAGCGCGGCGATGCCGCAGACCAGGAACAGCGTCAGGAACATAAAGAAGCTGAGGCTCGCCGACAGCACGGCGGCCGCCAGCATGGCGAAAGAGGCGCTGACCGAGATCAGAGCGTAGTCCCTGGGGCCTCTGGCCGTGAGCAGGTTGAGGCCGGCCAGCAGGAAGGCGCAATGCACGCTGGCGGCCAGCAGGTCGCGGGAAAGCAGCGTCGCGTCCAGCGCGAAGAACGACAAGCCGGCCAGCGCCAGCGCCGTCACGGTGCGCCGCGGCAGATCGAGCCGGACTATGCCGGCCACGACCAGCGCTCGCGCGAGTACGCAGGCCCCGCCCAGAATGCGCGAGGGCGCGTCGAGAAAGCCCGAACCCAGCAGCGCCAGGTAGCCGCTCGCGACCACGCCCAGCAGGCACAACTCGAAGTAGCGGTCCACGGAGGCGGCGGCCGGAACGCTTCGGCTCCGCCTGGCCCAGCCCATAGGCTCATTCTAGGCTCGGAGGCGGCCGTCTGTGCTACAACGAGTAGGTGGTCCGTGGGGACCAGGCCGAGCGATGGCGAAGTTCAAAGCGGCGAAGCCGAAGCGCAAGGGCAGTTCGGTCAAGGGCATGCGCGGCGCCATCCCGTGCCTCATCCTGATGCTCTCGGCGGTGGCGCTGCTGACGCTGCTCTTCACTTACGCACTGAGATCGGGCTCATGAGAACCGACGGCCGCGCGCCGGACCAGATGCGTCCCGTGCGCATCCAGACCGGATACCTGCTGACCGCCGAGGGTTCGGCGCTGATCGAGGTCGGCAACACGCGCGTGCTCTGCGCGGCCACCATTGAGCCGGCCGTCCCGCAGTTCCTCCGGGGCAGCGGCCAGGGGTGGGTGACGGCCGAGTACTCGATGCTGCCGCGCGCGACCGCCACGCGCTCGCCCCGCGAGCTGACGCGGCCCTCGGGCCGGACGCAGGAAATCCAGCGGCTGATCGGCCGCTCGCTGCGCTCGGTGGTCGACCGGAGCGCGCTGGGCGAACGCAGCATCATTCTCGATTGCGACGTGCTGCAGGCCGACGGCGGCACCCGGACCGCCGCCATCAGCGGCGCCTTCGTGGCGCTGTCGCTGGCCCTGGACCAACTCGTCCAGTTCGGCGTCCTGAAGCGCTCGCCGCTCCGGGACTGCGTGGCGGCCGTCAGCGTGGGCATCGTCGGCGGCGAGCCGATGCTCGACCTGGCCTACGAGGAGGATTCGCGCGCCGAGGTGGACATGAACGTGGTGATGACCGGCGCCGGCCGCTTCGTCGAGGTGCAGGCCACCGCCGAGCAGAGCCCCTTTGACGACGCCCGGCTGTCGCAACTGCTGACGCTGGCGCGGAGGGGCGTCGCGGACCTGATCGAGATCCAGCGGAAGGCGCTCCCCGCTTGAGGCTCTACTGCGCCACCACGAATCCGGGCAAGCTGCGCGAGTTCCGGCTGGCGGCCGAGCGGTTCGGGCGCGGGCTCGTCGAGTTCCTGCCGCTGCCGGACCTGGATCGCATCCCGCCGGCCCAGGAGAGCGGCCGCAGCTTCGAGGAAAACGCGATCCAGAAGGCCCTCTACTACAGCCGCCACGCGCCCGGGCTGGTGTTTGCCGACGATTCGGGGCTGGAGGCCCTCGCCCTGGGCGGCGCGCCCGGAGTGAACTCGGCGCGCTTCGCCGGACCGGAGGCGACCGACGAGGACAACAACCGGCTCCTGCTGGAGAAGCTGCGCGGCCTGGAGCAGCGCGCCGCCCGCTTCGTCTGCGTCGTCACGGTGGCCCAGAGGGGAAAGCTGGTGCGCGCCTTCCGCGGCGTGGTGGACGGCCGCATTCTGGAGGCGCCCCGCGGCTCCAACGGCTTCGGCTACGACCCGCTGTTCTACTACCTGCCCTTCGGCCGCTCCTTCGGCCAGATCAGCGCCGAGCGCAAGCTGCTGGTGAGTCACCGCGGCCGCGCCCTGGCCGAGATGATCGCGTGGGCGATTCAGCGCTCCGAAACCGGCCGGAAGGACTGATCGGGCTCCGGCGCACCCACCGAGGATCGGGCTAGACGGCGGTAGAATTCAAGTTCATGCCGCGCGCTTCGCTGTTTGTTACCTGCATCGTCGATCAGCTCTTGCCCGACGTCGGCGTGGACATGGTCGAGGTGCTGGAGCGGATCGGCTGGAAGGTGGACTTCCCCGAGGATCAGACCTGCTGCGGGCAGCCGGCGTTCAACACCGGCTACCGCGACGAGGCGCGCGGCGTCGCGCGTCACTTCCTGAAGGTATTCCGCGACGCCGAATACATCGTCGTGCCCTCGGGCTCCTGCGCCGCGATGATCGCGCGCCGCTACAGCGAGCTCTTCGAGCACGAGCCGGAGTGGCTGGAGGAGGCGCGGCGCCTGGAACCGCGCGTGTGGGAGTTCTCGAAGTTCCTGCTCGAAGTCGCGCGCGTCGAGGACGTAGGCGCGCGCCTGGAGAAGGTGGTCACCTTCCACGACAGTTGCCACGGGCTGCGCGAGCTGGGCATCAAGGAAGGCCCGCGGCGGCTGCTGGGGCGCGTGCGGGGCCTGGAGCTGCGGGAGATGGACATCTCCGAGGAGTGCTGCGGTTTCGGCGGGACCTTCGCGGTGAAGTTCCCGGAGATTTCCGGCGGCATGGTGCGCACCAAGCTGGACTCGATCCTGCGCACGGGCGCCGGGGCCGTGGTCGGCATCGACGCCAGTTGCCTGATGCAGATCCGGGGCGCGCTGTCGCGGGCCGGCGCGCCCATCGAGACCATGCACCTGGCCCAGGTGCTGGCGCGGCGGTGAGCAACCCGATGGCGACCGAATCCGAGCTCAAGATCACCGCGACACTGGCCGATGGGCGCCTGCAAGAGGCCATCTACGCCGCCACCGGCCGGCTGGCCAGCCACCGCCGGGCGGTAGTGGCCGCGGACGTGCTCCCCGATCTCGAGGAGCTGCGCACCCAGGCGAACCTCATCAAGAACCACACCCTCGACAACCTGGACCACTACCTCGAGCAGTTCGAGGCCAACGCCACCGCGCGCGGCGCCCACGTCGTCTGGGCGCACGACGGCGCCGATGTGGTCGAGTTCCTGGCCGGCCTGGTCTCAGAGAAGAACGCCCGGCTGATCGTCAAGTCCAAGTCGATGACCACCGAGGAAATCGATCTGAACGAGCGGCTCGCCGAGCGCGGTCCGGAGCCGGTCGAGACCGACCTGGGCGAGTTCATCATCCAGTTGGCGCACGAGCGCCCGTACCACATCGTCGCCCCCGCGCTGCACAAGACCCGCTACGACGTTGCCGACCTGTTCACCGCGCGCCTGGGCGTCGAGCGCGAGGTCGAGATCGAGAAGCAGACCAAGATCGCGCGCCGCGTGCTGCGCGCAAAGTTTCTGGCGGCCGACATCGGCGTCTCGGGCGCCAACTTCCTGGTGGCGGACTCCGGCACGGTGGTGCTGGTGGAGAACGAGGGCAACATCCGGCTGACGACCACGGCGCCGAAGATCCACGTCGCCATCGCCGGCATCGAGAAGCTCGTTCCGCGCGCGCAGGACCTGGCGGTCTTCCTCCGGCTGCTGGGCCGCAGCGGCACCGGCCAGCCGCTCACCGTCTACACCTCCTTCCTCTCCGGGCCGCGCCGGGAGAGCGAAATCGACGGGCCGGACGAGGTTTACATCGTCCTGCTGGACAACGGCCGCACGCGCCTGCTGGCCGATCGCGAGAAGCGGCAGTCGCTTTACTGCATCCGCTGCGGCGCCTGCCTGAACCACTGCCCGGTGTACCGCAAGATCGGGGGCCACAACTATCCCTGGGTTTACTCCGGGCCCATCGGCGCCGTCATCACGCCGCAATACCTGGGCGTGACGCACCAGCCGTGGCTGCCCTTCGCCTCGAGCCTGTGCAGCGCCTGCGCCGAGGTCTGCCCGGTGAAGATCGACCTGCCGAAGCTGCTGCTGGAGCTGCGCGCGGAGGTCAACCAGGCCCAGGCGCGCCAGGGGCAGAACCGGCTCGAGCGGCTGGCTTTCAAGCTGTGGGCCTGGCTGATGCGTCACCCGCGGCTTTACGAGATGGCCGGACTGATGATGCCGGTGGTGCTCTCCGGCGGCAACGGCTGGATCGCCAGGCTGCCCGGCCCGCTGAACGTTGGCCCCGCGCGGGCCTGGCTGAGCCAGCGCGATCTGCCGCCCGCGCCGGCGCGGAGCTTCCGCCGGATCTGGAGAGCGCGCCAGGAGGGGCGAGGGAAGTGACGGAGCGCACGATGATCCTCGACCGAGTCCGCCGCGCACTGGGGCGGAGCGCCGGCCAGGCGCCCGCGCCGGCTCCGCCGCCGCGCTTCCGCATCCCCGAGCTTTCCGTGGAGGCGCGCATCGAGAGCCTGTTCCGCCAGCTAGACAAGCTGGGGGGCAAGACCTGCCTGGCAGGCTCCGCCGCCGAGGCCCGCGATTACGTGGCGGGCCTGATCGGAACGAAACCGGCGGTGGCCTCCAATGCGTCTTTCCTGAAGGAGTGCGGAATCTGCGAACTCGGCTCCGTCCAGAGCGGTTTCACCGATCGCGACAAACTGCGCGCCGCCTGCGCCGAGGCCGAGTTCGGCATCACCGGCGCGGACTGGGCGCTGGCCGACACGGGCTCGCTGGCGCTGCTTTCCTCGCCGGCGGAGGCACGTCTGATTTCGCTGCTGCCGCCGGTGCACATCGCGCTGGTGCCGCGGTCCAGGATCCTGACCGGGCTCGACGAGCTGCTGTCGATCGTGCCGCGGCCGGCCGAGCTGACCAGTTCAATGGTCCTGATCACGGGTCCGAGCCGCACCGCCGACATCGAGCAGTTCCTGGTGCGCGGCGTGCACGGCCCGGGCGAGATTCATGTCGTGGTGGTGTAGGGTAAGGACAGGCTCAAGGAGAAGATGATGAGACGGTCGCTGTTTCTACTGTTGTCATTGGGCTGCGCCACGGCCGCGTTTGGGCAGCTCGGCGAGGTTGCCCTCAGTTTCGGCACGGCCAGGGCCAGCAGCAACTCGGTCGGAACCC
>JBEKLJ010000033.1:0-20720 GCA_050010255.1 Bryobacteraceae bacterium | reverse complement strand
GAGGGTTGTCCTGGTGTCGGCGACATCAGCGTCTCGGAATGGCGAGAAGGCGGAGTATTCCTACGCGGCGACCTACTACCCTGGCGCTGCGGACGCGGCAGGCGCTCAACAGATTCTGGTGTCGCCTGGCGAGAGCTACCCGCTCGGCGATCTTCCTTTGCGTAAGACGCGGGTGGTCCACGTGCGAGGGCGAGTCAATGTCGGCGCTCTTTCGCTAGGCACCGGACACGTCGTCATCCGGGCGTTTCCCCGCGATAGCCGCACCGCAGTGGACCCGTTCGAGGCGCCGACGGCCGAGTTGTCGCCGCAAGATGGGTCGTTTGATCTTGTTGGTGTGACGCCAGGCTCATGCACCCTTATGGTTACGACGGCGACAGGGCGGTTCAAGATTCTGGGTCGGCAGAGCATTGAGGTTGGTGATGTCGATATGAACAACGTGACGCTTGCACTCCTGCCAGGAGTCGACGTGACCGGCACCAGCGTCTATGCCGGATCGCCACCCGATTCCGGATCTGCGCGGAACAAAGGTGCGCCAAGCCCCTTAATTGTCCTCGTCGCTAGCGACCTTGGCTCTTTCGATACGCCTGGCCAGCTTGTGCGCGAAGGTTCCTTCCACCTCCCGGACGTGAGTCCAACCCGGTACAGGGTTCTAGTGACTGACATCCCGGAAGACACGTACCTCCAAAGCATCAGCTCGAGCGGCGGGGAGGATCTCATCGCGAACGACCTCGACTTGACGCAAGGCGGCGGACGCCGGGAGATCTCCGTGACGCTCAACCGCTCCCCCGCACGCATCGACGGCTCCGTCCAGGACGGGGACGGGCGTCATCTGGCGGATATCGTCGTGACCTTGGCGCCGAGGCCGCTGGATCTCCGGCAATCGCATCGTTACCGCAGAACCCTATCGGGTCAGGATGGCCGCTTCAGCCTGCGGGGCCTTCCTCCCGGGGACTATTGCCTCTATCTCTGGGATAAATTGGCCGAGGGTGACGAATTCAACCCGGAACTGCTCGAACGATCGACCGGCCGATGCCACGAGGTCGGGCTGCAGGAGAACAACAAAGCGAGCCTCGACCTGACCTTTCAGCGGGAGAACGAGCGAGTCCAATAACCTGTAGATCATGGAAACCTGGTCTGCCCATCGACCGCGCTCCTCTGCGTGCTGTACCTGGCGCTCGAGCCCTTCGTCCGCCGCAGGTGGCCGCAGACGATCGCCACCCGGAGCCGGGTGCTGGGCGGCAACCTGCGCGATCCGCTGGCCGGGGGCGTGGTCCTGACCGGCGCAGGGTTGTTGCGGCGAGGGGCGTAAGCCAGCTTCACCTTTCCGCCGAGCTGCGTTCCGCTCGCGGGGAGCGGCCAAGCAGCGGTTCTAGACGGATGCGTGTGTCTGCACGCGCGGACCGACGCGATCGGCCGGCGGCGCTTCGGGCTACTAGCCGATGACCGAGGTGCAGTGGGCGCAGCGCCGCGCCGCGATCGGGATCTCGCTCAGGCACTCCGGGCACTGGCGCGTCGCCGGCTCGGCGGGCGCTTCCTTCGGCTTCAAGCGCTCCAGGATGGCGCGGGTGGGGACGATCACGAAGAAGTAGACGGCCGTGCCGATCAGCAGGAACGAGGCCACCGCGTTGATGAACTCGCCATAGGGAAACTTGCTGTTGTTGACGGTGAAGGTGAGCGCGGAGAAGTCCGACTTGCCGACAATGGCCGCGATGAGCGGGGTCAGCAGGTCCTTGACCAGGGCGCTGACAACGCCGCCGAAGGCGCCTCCGATGACGACCGCCACGGCCAGATCGATCACGTTGCCGCGGAAGAGAAACTCTCTGAAACCCTTTAGCATGCCTGCCTCCGATACTCCAGTGTGAACCAAAGCGGGGCTGAAGGGAAACAGCAGAATGATGAGCTTGGGCGGCTGCATCGTGCGGTTCCACATTGAAAAGAGGTTAGATCGAAACGGACCGGCCAGAGAGGCCGGCGCCGCGCCATAATCTATCCATGGCCGGGACGCTCTACCTGGTGGCGACGCCGATCGGCAACCTGGAGGACATCACGCTGCGCGCGCTGCGGGTGCTCGGCGAAGCCGATCTGATCGCCTGCGAGGACACGCGGCAGACGCGCAAGCTGCTGGATCATTACGGCATCCACAAGCCGACGACGAGTTATCACGAGCACAACGAGGCGCTACGGGCCTCCGAGTTGATCGAGAAGCTCGGGGCGGGTTCAAACATCGCACTCGTCTCCGACGCGGGCACGCCGCTGGTCTCCGATCCCGGCTACCGGCTGGTGAGGAAGGCGATTGACAGGGGCATCCGGGTCGAGCCGGCGCCGGGGCCGTCGGCGGCACTGGCGGCCCTGGCCGCTTCCGGGCTGCCCACGGACGAGTTTCACTTCGCCGGGTTCCTGCCCTCGCGCCCGGCCGAGCGGCGCAAGGCGCTGGCGCGGCTCAAGGACGAGGGGGCGACGTTGATCTTCTACGAGGCCCCCCACCGCATCCTGGCGACGCTGGCCGACATCGAGGCGGTGCTCGGCCCCAGGCCGGTGGTGCTGGCGCGCGAGCTGACCAAGATCCACGAGGAGTTCCTGCGCGGCAGCGCGGCCGAACTGGGCAAGGCCGGCATCCCGCTCAAGGGCGAATTCACGGTGCTGGTCGGCAAGGCCGAACAGCCGCAGGCCGAGCAGGGCGTTCCCATCCCGGAAGCCGTCGGGGCGTGCATGCGCTCCGGCATGAGCCGGATGGACGCCATGAAGGCCGTGGCGCGGGAGCGTGGGATTTCGAAGCGCGACGTTTACCGCGAGCTGGAACGGCGCTAGCCGCGGGCGTGGTAGATGTCGTGCAGGCGGACCAGGCCGAGGCAGCGGCGCGTGACCGGCTCGATGACCGGCAGCACGGAGATCTGCGAGGGCCGGTCCTCCATCAGGCCCAGCGCTTCGTGAAGGAGCGCGTCGGGGCCGATGGTGGTCGGAGAAGGCGTCATGATGTCGGCGGCACGCAGCCCGCGGATATCATCGTGGGCCTGGAGCGCGCGCCGCAGGTCGCCGTCAGTGATGAGCCCCAGCAGGCGGCCTTCGGCGTCCAGGACGCAGGCGGCGCCGAGCGGCCGGCGCGTCATGGCGATCACGACGGACTTGAGCGGGTCCTCGGGCGCCGCGCAGGCAGCCTGGTCGCCGGAATGCATCACCTCACGGACCGTCAGGGAGAGGTTGTGGCCGAGCTGGCCGGAGGGATGGTAGAGGGCGAACTCCTCGGGAGTGAATTCGCGCGCCTGCATGACGGCGATGGCCAGCGCGTCGCCGATCGCCATGGCCACGGCGGCGCTCGCGGTGGGCGCCAGATTGTGCGGATCCGCTTCGGCGCGCACCGAGGCATCCAGGACGATGTCCACCTGCTGCGCCAGCGGTGAATCCGGGTTGCCAAGGATGCCGATCAACGGCGAGCGGAACTTGCGCAGCAGGCCCACCAGGCGGAGCAGCTCGGCGGTGGCGCCGCTCTTGGAGATCAGAATGGTGGGGTCCTGGGGCGCGTAGATTCCCAAGTCGCCGTGCGCGGCCTCGGCGGGGTGCAGGAAGACCGCGGGCATGCCGGTGCTCGAAAACGTGGCGACGATCTTCTGACCGACGCGGCCGGACTTGCCGATGCCGGTGACGACAATCTTCCCGGTGTGACGCGCGATCAGGTCGACGGCGCGCGCAAAATGCTCATCCAGCCGGCCGGCGGCCAGGGCGATAGCCTCGGCCTCGGCGCTCATCGCGGCGCGGCCACGCCGCATGGCATCGGATTCAGGTGCCGGCATCCCTACCACTTTACCGGATGGCCGGGCGATCGGCGCCAGGCGCCCGGACGAGCAGCAGGAAGCCCGCCGCTGCCAGCGCCGCCGTCAGGGCGCCGTAGTAGAACGGCGCCGCGGGGCCGATCCGCTGCCAGAGCAGGCCAGCGAAGAGACTGGCCGGGAAGGCGGCCAAGCCAGTAGCCGTGGCGTAAAACCCCAGAGCGGTGGCGCGGTGAGCGGGCCCGACCAGATCGACCACGAAGGCCCGCGCCGTGCCGTCCGTCAGGCCCTGGTACAGCCCGTAGACCAGGAACAACGGCCACACCGCGGCCCGGCCCGCGGCCAGACCGAAGCCGAAGTAGACCAGCGCAAAGACGCCGAAGCCGGCCACCAGCACGCGCTTGCGGCCGACGCGATCCGAGAGCACGCCCGCCGGGTAGGCCGAGAGCGCGTAGGTGAAGTTGAAGGCGGCGTAGAGGAGCATGATCTCGTGGGCTGCGAGGCCCAGTTGCCGGGCGCGGAGGATGAGGAACGTGTCCGAGGAATTGCCCAGGGCAAACAGCAGGGTGACCCCGAGAAAACGCCGGAAGGCCGGCGCGGCGTCCCGCAGACGGAAGCCGGCCGGAGGAGCGCCCGGCGCGGGGCGGCGCCCGGTTTCGCGAACGGCGGTGAGCGCGATCACGCCCAGGGCCGCCGGCAGGAAAGCCACGGCGAACAGCGCGCGGTAGTTCTCGTGGAACAGCGCCAGCAGCGGGAGGGCCAGCAGCGGGCCGATGACAGCGCCGGCCTGGTCCGCGCTGCGATGGAAGCCGAAGGCGCGGCCGCGAAACAGCGGCTCGGTGGAGTCGGCGATCAAGGCGTCGCGCGGGGAGCCGCGCAGTCCCTTCCCGAAACGGTCCAGCACGCGCGCCGTCAGGACCAGCGGCCAGCCCAGGGCCAGGGCCAGCAGCGGCTTGGTGACCGCCGCCAGGCCGTAGCCGGCGAGAACCAGCGGGCGGCGGCGGCCGACGCGGTCCGACACCCAGCCCGAGATCCCTTTCAAAACGCTAGCGGTCGCTTCCGCCAGCCCTTCGATCAGACCCAGGACCGCCACCGGCGCCCGCAGCGTACCCAGGAGAAACAAGGGGATCAGGGGATAGATCATCTCGGACGAGGCATCCGTGCAGAGGCTAACCAGGCCGAGGACAAAGACGTTGCGCGAGATCCCCGGAATGGGCGAAGGCTCGCGCTTCGAATCGGGGTTCACTAGCCCGATCTTCTCACACGCCTTTGGCTGCGGCTTGCGGGTGTCTACCAGTTCACCGGAAGGCCGGGCGAGCGGAACTGGGAGGCCGTACCAACGGGGCGTAGCCGGCGGCTGTCGGCCGCAGTGGGAAGGAAGCGCGGGGCGTTGTCGCCACAGGCGCACCGAGCCTGCGCGATCACGCCGGCCCAGCCGGTGCCCAACCGGATCACCGGGCAGTGGACCCAAGCCAGGGAGGTGACGACTAGCTCGCCGCCGATTAACTCGAAGACGGCGGCCTGGGCGTCCAGGTGCAGCCCATCGTGGGCGTCGCACTCGGAAGCCAGCGTCTCGCCGTGAAAGCTGCAAAGGCGCTCGAGAACGGGCAGCTCAAAGGCGCTCCAGAGCCGCTCGCGCATTGCTTCGGAGAGCAAGGGCTCGCCCAGGAGCGTATTGACCAGCACGCGGCGCGCGCCGCGCAGGCGCCGGAGCGCGTCTCCGGAGTCGGCGATCCGGAGCAGCGCGGCGGCACTGCCTTCCATCGCCTCGGCACGAAACCCAAGCCTGGCGCGCCAGCCGTTCGGCACACTCTGAACGCCTTTGCGGGGGGCAAACACCGAAGCGGCGCCCGGAACGAGAAACTCCTCCCGCCGGGCCAGAAACTCCGCTAGAGGAACCACCCGGAAGCCGGCGAGCAGAGCACCCAACGAGCGCTGCCCGGGGACCTCCTCGAGGGAGGGGACCGCAGCCCACCCATAGAACGCGGTCCGCCGCGCAGCCAGGAAAATCGAGTGCAGCTTCTCCAGCCGCGGGTCGGCTGCCGAGCCCGACGGAGGACACTCAGGGCGTAGGGGGAGGTGCATGCTCTACTGGAACTGAGTGGGCCGGGGGGGCGAAAGTTCTCAGCCGGGCTGGGCGCGCTCCTAGGCGCTGTCAGTCCGGCCGGTATTCGAGGACCACCAGGGCCGCATCGTCGCGCTGCACGGCGCCCGCGGTGAACTCCTCCGCAGCCCGGCGAACGGCGGCGTGCAGCAGGCGGCAGCCTTGGCCGGCGTTGGCGGCCACGGTCTTGCGCAGCCGCTCGGTTCCGAAGAACTCGCCGGCGGCGTTCTGAGACTCGCTCAGCCCGTCGCTGTAGATGACCAGGGCGTCCCCGGGCTCCAGGCGTGTCGCCTCAGTGGCATAGGCCGCCTCCGCGAGCAGGCCGACCGGGGTCCCGGTCGCCTCCAGAACCCGCAAGCCGCCCCCGCGGCGCACTAGGATCGGCGGCGGGTGGCCGGCGTTCACCCAGCGCAGGCCGCCGGAGCGCTCGAAGGTGCAGTAGAACACCGTGGCGTACTGTTCCCCGCCGGTCCGCTCGCTGAGGAAGCGGTTAATCCGCTGCATCATTTCGTCCATCGAGAGGCGGGTCAACGGGGCGGCCAGGAAAATGCCCTGAAGAAGCGAGGCCAGCAGGGCCGCGCCGACCCCTTTCCCCGAGACGTCCGCCACAATTCCAGCCCAGCAGTCCGGGCTAATCTCGCGAACATCCACGTAGTCGCCGCCCACCTGGAGTGAGGGGATGCTGGAGGCCGCGGCGCGGAACCAGCCCGAGGTGGGCAAAGCCCGCGGCATGAGGCTCTCCTGGATCTGGCGGGCAATCCGCAGCTCCTGGTCCATCCGCTGCCTGGCCCACTGCTCCTCGAGCAGGCGCGCGTTTTCGAGCACCGTGGAAGCTTCCAGCGCCAGCGTGGTCAGCAGCTCGCGGCTTCCGCCCGACAGGTCGGCGTTTTCCAGCCGCGAGTCCATGTAGAGCAGCCCGACCGTGTCCTCGGCGGGAGACATCGCCGTCGTTTCGGCCACGGAGCCCGTGCGGACCCGAACCAGGGGCACGCAGACGACGCTCCGAAGCCCGAGGTCGCAGATGCTGCGCTCGGCCGCGCCGGGGGTGTCCGCCGGATCGAAGTTCATGGAGAGGAACTCTTTGCGCTGGTTGAGGGCGCGGAACAGCAGGCGCGTCGGCACGCCCAGGTCGCTCTTGGCCAGAGGCCCGGAGCGCGCGCGGGCGATACGGATCTCCAGGTCGTCGCCGTGCCTGAGCAGCAGGAAGCCGCGCTCGCACCCGGTGATGGTGAGCGCCGCTTCGACGACCGCGGCCAGCACGTCGTCGGTCGAGAGAGCGGTTTGGAGCGCGCGCGTCACCTCGAGCGTGGCGCGGAGCTTGGCCAGGCTGGCGCCACCGGCGCCCGCGGACGGGGTGTCGGTCAGCGACGCGGGCAGCGCAGTTTCCAGCTCGAAGGTCAGTTGGTAGGAATCCGGGAAGCCGAACTCGATGCGGTCGGCCTGGCTCAGCTTGTGCCGGGACACGCGCCGGCCGTTGACGGAAACGCCGTAACTGCTCTTGAGGTCCGCGATGTAGTATTCGCCGTTCTCCGCGGTGATTTCGCAGTGATGGCGCGAGGCGCGGCCGTCGCGCAACACCAGGTCGTTGTCGCCGTGGCGGCCGATGCGGAAGGGGAGACGGGCGATGGGCAGGCGGCTGCGGGCACCCGAGGGGTTGCGGACAACCAGGGCCGCGGGCGCGAGCCGTTGGGCGGGTCCGGGCGCCGTCGAGTCCATCTACCTGCCTCGCGGGGGGGCTTCCCCGCCCCGAGACGGAGGCGCCGGCCCGGCGGCCGCGGCCTCACGCATTTCCCGGGCGCGCAGCGCCTGGCAGTCCGAGCAGTAGCCGCCCACTTCGGTCCGCGCCATCAGGATCTCGAAACCGAAGCGCGTCTCGATCTGCTTGCGGAGGTGAGCCAGCGGCGCGCCGTAGAACTCCTGCACCCGGCCGCATCGCAGGCAGACCACGTGGGCGTGCGCGCGCTTCATCCGCGTCTCGTAATAGTGCTGGTCGCCGCCGTAGTGCATCAGGTCCAGCTCGTCGACGAACTGCCCCTGCTTGAGCATCTTCAGCGTGCGGTAGACGGTGACGCGGTTGATCCTGGGCTCGCGCTGGCGCGCCAGGTCATAGAGCTGCTCGGCATCCAGGTGGCCGGACTTGTCGATGAGCTCGAGCAGAATGCGCCGCTGCCGGGTGAGGCGCAGGCCCCGCCTCTTCAATGACGTCTGAATGCCTTCGGCGCCCATGGCTGGAACTGGCCCGCGCCCCGCCTGAGAGAGCCCGCGGGCCGTCGTCTGCCACGATAGCATGGGACCGCACGGGCCAGGAGGCCGGCATCCCGGCCGCGCGCGGGCGGATGCGCCAGCCTGGAGGCTGGCGCGCGGCTCTGGAGAGCCGCCCTACGCGGCTTGGTCGTAGGGCGGGATTCTAGAGCCGCGGCTCATGCATAATGGGGACCATGGTCTGCCAGAAGTGCGGCGGCTCGGGCTGGACGGTGATCGAGCGCGACGGCCTCACGGCCGCCGAGCGCTGCGACTGCGCCGGGGTGGAAAGCCCGCGGGACCTGGAAGCCTCGGCCAACCTCCCGCCGCTCTACCAGGAGGCCTCCTTCGACAATTTCATCCTGCCGGCCGATAACCCGATTGCGGCGCGCGCGCTGGAGGCGGTGATGGTCCGGGCGGCGGCTTACGCCAAGGAGTTTCCGTTCGTCCCCAAGCCCGGGCTGCTGTTCATCGGGCCGACCGGAACCGGGAAGACGCATCTGGCCGTGGCCGTGCTCCGCAAGCTGCTGGCGCGCGGCTTCGAGGGCCTGTTCTTCGACTACATCAACCTGCTGGAGCGGATCCGCTCGGGATACGACGCCGAGGCGGACGCGAGCGACCGCGCGGCCTACCAGAGCTGCCTGGAGGTCCCGGTGTTGCTGCTGGACGACCTGGGGTCGCATCGGGTGATGAGCTGGATCGAGGACACGGTGACGGCCATCGTCACGCACCGCTCCAACCACCGCCTGCCGCTGATCGTGACCACGAACCTGGCGGACCCGGACGCCGGCGACACGGTCGTGCAACGCACCCCGGGCGTACAGCACGTCGAGTACCGCATCACGCTGGCCGAGCGAATCGGCGAGCGCGCCCGCTCGCGGCTGTTCGAGCTGTGCGAGGTGATCCGGATGCCGGCGGCGGGCGATTACCGCTTGCGCAGGCGGTAGCGCGGTGCTAACCGCACGGCATGGCGCCTCCGGCGCAGAGGCAGTACATCACTCACGTGGGAAAAGCGGGTACAGGCAGTTCTATCCACTCGCTGCGCTCGGGACAGAGTAGCCTGACCCCGTCTTCCTGCAAGGCGAAAAGCGGCTGCTACGGCTTGATCCCAAACAGGCGATGGTACTTCTCGGGCAGGCGCGCCGGGCGCAGGTTCGGGCCGCAGAAGATGTGTTTGGTTTCACCGCGCGCCAGCAGGCGGCCGTCTTCGGCGCGCAGCATCTGATAGCCGAACCGGACCAGGCGGGGGCTGGCATCCTCGATCCAGGTCCTGACAGTTACCTCGTCGTCGAAGCGCGCCGGGTAGAGGTAGCGGCAGTGCGCCTCGGCGACCGCCAGCACCACCTTGTCCTGCGCCTCCATGTCGCGGTAGTCGAATCCGACCGATTTGCAGTACTCGACGCGCCCGACCTCCATCCAGATGAGGTAGTTGGAGTAATAGACGACGCCCATCTGGTCGGTTTCGGCGTAGCGGACGCGGATGCGCGCCTCGCGCACGTGGCGCGGCGCGGCGGCCGCGGTCCGGGAGGCCTGTTCATGTGCCGGCATGGGTCAACCAAGGATTATAGCGAGGCGGAGGTGCGTGACACGAACGTGGGCGCCGGACCGGCGGCGGTAGCCTGTTGTGGCCCACCGCCGGGCCGCGTGGAACCGGTTTGGCGCGGAGGCCGTCTGGTAGGCTAGAAGGGTTGCGTGTCAAAGTCCTGTTTTTCGGCGTGTTGAGGGAAATCACCGGCCGCGCGGAGGATGAGCTCGAGCTCGCCCACGACGCGCGCCTCGCGGACGTCTTCGAGCACTACGCCGCGGCGCACCCCAAATTGCGCGAGATGGAGCGAAGCATTTTGCTGGCGCGAAATCAGCGGTTCGCCGCGCCCTCCGAACCGGTCGCCCCAGGCGACGAGATCGCGCTGCTGCCGCCGGTGAGCGGAGGTTCGGGAGGGCCACTCGAAGAGGTTCGCGAGGAGGCCGCGGGCCACTTCTTCGCCGTCACGCGCGCCCCGATCGACGTGCGGGAGCTCGCCAGCCGGCTGCTGGCCGGCAAGGACGGAGCGGTGGTCAGCTTCGAGGGCGTGGCGCGGGACAACACGCGCGGGCGGCGAACGCTTTTTCTCGAGTACCAATGCTACGAGCCGATGGCGGTGAAGGTGCTAGCCGAGATCGGGGCCGAGATCGCCCGCGCGCACCCGATCGGCCGCATCGGAATAGTGCACCGCCTGGGGCGGCTGGAGATCGGCGAAACCGCCGTGGCAGTGGTGGTGACGGCGCCCCACCGAGGGCCGGCGTTCGAGGCCGCGCGCGAGGGTATCAACCGGCTGAAGCGGCTGGCGCCGATATGGAAGAAGGAACACTTCGCCGACGGGACGGTCTGGGCGGAGGGCCAGTGGGACGAATCGGTGCTGCCAGAATGATCTCCAGGCTCTTCCCCGCCCTGTTGCTGGCGGCTGTGGCCGTCCCGGCGCAGCAGCCTACCTACACGGTGGATGTGAGGCTGGTGCGCATTCTGGCCACGGTGAAGACCTCCGCGGGCCAGCTCGTGGGTGATCTCGGCCGGGACGACTTCCAGGTGTTCGACAACGGCGTTCCGCAGAAGCTGGCCCTCTTCGAGCACCACACCGAACAGCCGCTCTCGATCGCGGTGATGATCGACATCAGCGCCTCGACCGGCATCGACCTCAAGTACGAGGTTGAATCCGTGGGCCGGTTCCTCCATGCGCTGTTGCGGGAGGGGAATCCCGGCGACGCCGCGGCGATCTTCGCCTTCAACTGGGAGACGATGTTGCTGGCGGGGTTCACGCGCCGGCTGGAGCGACTCGAGCAGGTGCTGCGGGGCCTGAAAGCGGAGGGCGGAACGAGCCTGTACGACGCCATGTGTCTGGCGTCCGGCAGGCTGGAGGGCCGGGAGGGCCGGCACGTCATTGTGGTGGTGACCGACGGCGGCGACACGACCAGCACCAAGACCTTTCACGCAGCGTTGACCGCGGCGCAGATGGCTGATGCCGTCATCTACCCCGTCCTGGTCGTGCCGATCACGAACGATCCGGGGCGGAACATCGGCGGCGAGAATGCGCTAGCGACGCTGGCGGCCGGCACGGGCGGACGGGTGTTCGCCCCCACGGTCGGGGAGGCGCTCGACGCGGCCTTCGCCGAGATCATCCGCGATCTGCGGACGCAATACCTGCTGGGCTACTACCCGCGCGGCGTCACCCTCACCAAGGATTCGTTCCACAAGCTCGAGGTGAAGGTGCGGCGGGCGGAATTGCGAGTGCTCGCGCGCAGCGGATACTATGGTGAGAGCCAAGAGGCCCCGGGTTGGAGGCCGGTGCCCTGAGAGGGGATGGGCACGACCAGCAGGCAGGGATTCCAGTGGACAAGGGCAACAGAAGCGGTAACCAGGGTGGCGGCGACAAGAAGAGGCCGGGCCCGACCCCACAATCGCGGGCGCCCGGGCAAACCTTCGAGGAAGTCCGCTACATCAAGTACCTGATCGACGAGCAGATCCCGGTCCGAGTGGTTCTGCGGGACAACCAGGAGGTCTGCGGAACGATCGAGTACTACGACCACTCCTTGATCCGGCTGACGCGCGAGCCGGAGGAGCCGAATCTGTTCATCTACAAGCACCAGATCAAGTACCTCTACGAGCAGGAGTAGGCGGCGCGCCGGCCGGGCTTGTAGCCGGAAAGCTCTGGTAAAGTAATCGGTTAATGCCCTCGTACCTGGAAACCAGCATGGAGATCGCGCGCGAGGCCGGCGCGTCGCTGGTGAGCTTTTTCGACCGGCGCGTCAGCTTCGAGCTGAAGGGCGAGTACGACCTGGTGACGGAGGCCGACCGCGCCTCCGAGCGTTTCATCGTCGAGCGGCTCAGGGCGCACTTCCCCGCCCACGCGATCGTGGCCGAGGAGGGCGGCGGGCACGAGAGCGCCTCGGAATACCGCTGGTACGTGGACCCGCTGGATGGCACGACCAACTTCGCCCACGGCTTCCCGGTCTGGTGCGTGACGCTGGGGCTGGAGCGCGCCGGCGAGCTGATCGCGGGCTGCATTTTCGACCCAAACCGAAACGAGATGTTCGCCTGCGAGCGCGGCTCGGGCGCCTATCTGAACCACCGGCGCATCCGCGTGTCGAAGACCAACCGCCTGGAAGACAGCCTGGTGGCCACGGGGTTCCCCAGCCGCAAGCGGCACCTGAACGTCAATGTCCACTTCTACTACCAGATGGCCATGTGGACGCACGGGGTGCGGCGGGCCGGCTCGGCGGCCCTGGACCTGGCCTATGTCGCCGGGGGACGGCTGGAGGCCTTCTGGGAGTTCGGCCTGAACCCTTGGGACATGGCAGCCGGCGTGCTGCTGGTGGCGGAGGCCGGCGGCGCCGTTTCCGACATGCGGGGCGGGCCGATGCAGGTAGGCGGCGCCCACCTGCTGGCCGACAACGGGCTGGTCCACGAGGAGGCGTTGAAGCTGTTCGGCGAGGTGTTCGGGGGCCGTTACCGCACGCCGCTGCCCAACCCGGCCGGGGCGGGCTGAGCCGTTCCGAGCTCCGCCACTGATTTGCGTCTAACCTGTTGCGAATTCTTTACTTTCCCCCCCGCAAGATGGTAGCCTAAGGGTCTGAAAATGCGCATCGTTGACCTGATCCACCGAAAGCGAGACGGCGAAGAGCTCAGTGCCGAGGACATCGCGTGGCTCATCGAAGGCTACAGGGGCGGTGAGATTCCCGACTATCAGATGGCGGCCTTCGCGATGGCCGTCTATTACTCGAGCATGTCGGACCGCGAGGTGAGCGCACTGACCGATTGCCTGATCGCATCGGGCGAGCGGCTGGACCTGTCTTCGATCCCCGGCGTGAAAGTGGACATGCACTCGACGGGCGGTGTGGGTGACAAGGCCAACCTGATCGCGGCCCCGCTGGCGGCGGCGGCTGGCGCCGTCGTGCCGGTGATTTCCGGGCGCGGCCTGGGCTACACCGGCAGCACGCTCGACAAGCTCGAATCCATCCCCGGCTTCGGCACCGGCCTGACCCTCGAGCAGTTTCGCGACCAGTTGGCCAGCACCCGGCTGGCCTTCGCCGGGCAGGACGAGCAGCTCGCTCCGGCCGATGCCAAGCTGTTCGGGCTGCGTGACGCCACGGCAACCCTGGAGGCAATCCCGCTGATCGCCGCCTCGATCATGTCCAACAAGCTGGCCGCCGGGCTGGACGCGCTGGTGCTTGACGTCAAGGTCGGCTCGGGTGCGCTCATCAAGCGGCAGGTGGACGCCAGGCGCCTGGCGCAGATGATGGTGGGCATCGCCCGCCGCACCGACAGGCGCGTGCAGGCGCTGATCACCGACATGAGCCAGCCGCTGGGCTTCGCCATCGGCAACGCCCTGGAGATCATGGAGGTTTCGCAGACACTCCAGAGCGCCGGACCCAACGACCTGACGCGGCTGGCCCTGGAGCTGGCGGCGCGAATGATCCATCTGGGCAAAGTCACCGAGACGCTGGACCAAGCCCGAGACCTGGCCCAGAGCAAGCTGCTCGACGGCTCGGGATACCAGAAGCTCAAGGAAGTCATCGAACTGCAGGGCGGGAATCCGCTGGTGATGGACCGTTTCGAGCTGCTGCCGAACGCCACCGGCGCGCGCGAGGTGACTTCGCCAAGGTCGGGCTTCGTCACGGCCATCGCGGCCGAGGACATCGGTCGCGCCGCCTGCATGATCGGCGCCGGACGCGAGACCAGGGAAGACCAGATCGACCCGGCGGTGGGCGTGATCCTGGAGGTCAAGGTCGGCGAGAAGGTGGAGGCCGGCGCCGTGCTTTGCCGGCTCTACAACACCCGGGAAGACCGCCTGGAGGAAGCCGCGCAACTGGTGGAAGACGCCTTCCGGATTTCTTCCCACCCGCCCGAGGAGCGCGAGCTCATCCTCGAAGTGGTCGGCTAGCTCCCGCGGGTTGCCGGCGCGCATTCTGCTCCGAGAGTTCCCGATGCAGGAAGCGGTTGAGTTTCTGAAGACCCGGGTTGCCGGCCGTCGCCCGACAGTTGCCGTCGTCCTGGGCAGCGGCTTGGGCGACTTCGGCGCGGATCTGAGCGAGGCCATCGAAATCCCCTACTACGGGATTCCGGGGTGGCCCCTCTCAACGGCGGCCGGCCACGCCGGAAAGCTGATCCTGGGCCGTGCCGGCGCCACGCAGGTGGCGGTGATGTCCGGCCGCGCGCACCTCTACGAAGGCTACAGCCCGGCCGAGGTGACTTTCGGGGTGCGGGTGCTAGGCCGCCTGGGCGTGCGGACCTTCATCATCACGAATGCCGCCGGCGGCATCCATCCGGGCTACGCACGCGGCGCGCTGGTGCTCATCACCGATCACCTCAACCTGCAAGGCTCGAACCCGCTGGTGGGTCCCAACGACGACTCGCTGGGACCGCGCTTCCCGGATCTCTCCGAGGCCTACTCGGGCGAGTTGCGCCGGCTGGCCAGGGAGGTGGCGGGCGAGCTGGGCATCCCGCTCGGCGAAGGCGTCTATGCCGCCGTCCTCGGGCCGAGCTACGAGACGCCGGCCGAGATCCGCTACCTGCGCGCGATCGGCGCCGACCTGGTGGGCATGTCCACGGCGCCCGAGGTGATCGCGGCCAACCACATGGGCTGCCGGGTGCTCGCGATTTCCTGCGTGACGAACGTGGCCGCGGGCGCCGCGCCGCACAAACTGACGCACGCCGAGGTGCTCGAGACCGCGCAGGCAGCGCAGGGCACGCTGGCCCGGCTGCTGAAGGCGCTGATTCCGCGGATCTAGGCGCGAGGGGGGGCTGATCCCGGGCGGTGTTGCCTGGCCACGGGCAAACAGGTTAGGATGAGAGTTCGCCCTCCAGAGTTCTACTCGTTCTGAAAGCGAAATCGCTGGAACGGATTCAAGGCGCCGGGTTAGCGGCGGGTCTCTATGCAGAAGCAGCCAAGGATAATGCTCGCGGCGGTCGATGATCGGTTCTTCACGGTGAAGATCGGCGAGGCCGCCAGGCGCGCCGGTTTGCGAGTGGAGTTCATCAAGAGCGACCAGGAGCTCCTGGACCGGGCCAGGCAGGAGCGGCCCGCGCTCATCATCTTCGACCTCAATTTCAGCGCCATGCAGCCGCTGAAGCTCATTCCGAAGCTGAAGGCGGATCCGGAGCTGAAGTCGATCAGCCTGCTTGGCTACCTCTCGCACGCCCAGGGCGAGCTGAAGCAGAAGGCGCACGAGATAGGCTGCGACATGGTGATGGCCCGGGCCGCGCTGTCGCAGAATCTGCCGCAGTTCCTCAAGCGGTTCTCGGGCACGCCGTAGGCTGGCCGAACGCTGCCAGTTGTTCGAGCTTCGCCAGAGCAGCGCCGGAGTCGATCGCCTCGGCCGCCAGCCGCATTCCGGAGACGAAATCGGGCGCGCGCCCCGCAGCCACCAGGGCGGCCGCGGCGTTCACCAGCGCGACATCGCGCTTCGGCCCGGCCGCTCCGGCCAGGACCGCCCGGGCGATCTCGGAATTGGCGGTCGCATCGCCGCCCTTCAGATCCTCGAGCGCCGCCCGGGGAACGCCGAAATCCTCCGGGGAAACCGTGCGCTGCGCCACCTCGCCACCTCGGATCTCGAAAACCAGCGTGGGACCGGTGGTGGTGATCTCATCCAGGCCATCGGAGCCGTGAACAACGAAGCCGCGCTCCAGGCCGAGCGCGGCCAGCGCTTCAGCCATAAGCTCGGCGGCGCGCGGCGAAGGCGCTCCGACGATTTGCACGGAGGCGCCGGCGGGGTTAGTCAGCGGGCCGAGCAGGTTGAACACCGTGCGCATCTTCAGCTCCAGGCGCGCCGGCTGCGCGTGGCGCATGGCCGGGTGGAAGGCCGGCGCGAACATGAAACCGATGCCGACTTCCCGGATGGCGCGGGCGACATGATCCGCATCCAGCGCGATCCGCACGCCCAGGCGCTCCAACACGTCGGCGCTGCCGCAACCGCTGGAGATGGACCGGTTGCCGTGCTTGGCCACGCGCACGCCGGCGCCGGCGACGATGAACGCCGCCACGGTCGAGATGTTGAAAGTGCCGTGGCCGTCGCCGCCCGTGCCGCAAGTATCGAGCAGCGGCCCGCCACCCTCCTCGAGCACGACGCGGCTGGCCACGGCGCGCATGGCCCGCGCGAAGCCGAGCAGCTCGCCCGCCGTCTCGCCCTTCATGCGCAGCGCCACCAGGAAGGCGGCGATCTGCGCGGTGGAGGCGCCGCCGCCCAGAATGACGGCCATGGCCTGCTCAGCCTGCGAGGCGTCCAGATGCTCGCCGGCCGCGGCGCGATGGAGGTAAGGCAGTAACGACATGCTATATTTGTGACTGCGGTCAACCGCCGGCCGGCGACCAGGGCGCCGCGGGCGGGCTGCTGACCAGCGAAAGGACTGCCCGCGTAGCAGCAACCACCGGGCTGACGGCGGGTGGCTGGCAGTTCAGCTTTCCAGACATCCTAGCACACTCCTGGAAGCGCTCATGACATCGCGGAAACGGCGGCCGCGCGCCGCGCCGGTAGAGTTCCCATGAAGATACACGAGTATCAGGCCAAGGCCATCCTCGCCCAGCACGGTGTCCCCGTGCCGCACGGCGACGTGGCCCGCACGGCCGAGGAGGCTGAGGCCATCGCGAAGCGCCTGGGCGGTGCGGTGATCGTCAAGGCGCAGATCCACGCGGGCGGCCGCGGAAAGGGCGGCGGCGTCAAGCTGGCCCAGGACGGCATCGAAGCCGGACAGATCGCCCGGCGGATGCTGGGCATGCGGCTGGTGACGCCCCAGACCGGTCCCGAGGGCCGCCTGGTGCGGCGCGTGCTGGTGGAAGAGACGCTGCCGATCGAGCGCGAGATGTACCTCGGCATTGTGCTGGACCGGGCCCAGGGTCGGCCGGTGCTGATGGTCTCCCAGGCGGGCGGCATCGAGATCGAGGAGGTGGCCGCCAGCAACCCCGAGCTCATCCTGAAGGAGGCGCTGGATCCCGGCGTCGGGCTGGCCGCGTTTCAAGCCCGCAAGCTGGCCTTCGGCCTGGGGCTGCGCGCGGGAGCCGCCAGTGGCGCAGCTTCCGCCATGACGGCGCTGGCCCGGGCCTACGAGGCGGTGGACGCCTCGCTGGTTGAAGTCAATCCCTTCGCGCTGACCACGGGCGGCAAGGTCTGCGCTCTAGACGCCAAGATCAACCTCGACGACAACGCCCTCTACCGGCACAAGGACCTGCTGGAGCTGCGCGACATAAGCGAGGAGGACCCGCTGGAGGTCGAGGCTTCCCTGCACGGGCTGAGCTACATCAAGCTCGACGGCAGCGTGGGCTGCATGGTGAACGGCGCCGGCTTGGCCATGGCGACCATGGACATCATCCAGCACGCCGGCGGCAGCCCGGCTAATTTTCTAGACGTTGGCGGCGGCGCCAGCGCTGACCAGATCCGGCACGCGTTCAGGATCATATTGGCCGACCAGCGGGTCCGCGCGGTGCTGATCAACATCTTCGGCGGCATCCTGCGGTGCGACACACTGGCCACGGGCGTGGTGGCGGCGGCGCACGAGCTGAAGGTGCAGGCGCCGGTGGTCGTGCGCATGGAAGGGACCAACGCCGAGCTCGGCCGGCAGATTCTCACCGAATCCGGGCTGAACTTCACCGTCGCCGAGGGCATGGAGGACGCGGCGGAGAAAGTGGTGAGGCTGGCCCGATGAGCATCCTGGCGGACGAGAGCACGCGGCTGCTGGTGCAGGGCTTCACGGGCAAGGAGGGGACCTTCCACGCCGAGCAGTGCATCGCTTACGGAACCCAGGTCGTCGGCGGCGTCGTGCCGGGCCGGGGCGGAACGACGCATCTCGGCCTGCCCGTATTCGAGACGGTGGATGAGGCGGTGGCGGCGACCGAAGCCAATGCCTCGGTGATTTTCGTGCCGCCCGCCTTCGCCGCCGACGCGATCATGGAGGCCGCCGACGCCGGCCTGCCGCTGGTGGTCGCAATCACCGAAGGCATCCCGACGCTCGACATGGCGAAGGCCTGGCGGTTCCTCACGGGCCGCCGGACGCGGCTGATCGGCCCCAACTGCCCAGGCATTATCTCTCCGGGAAAGTGCAAGATCGGCATCATGCCGGGGCACATCCACGCGCAGGGCCACGTGGGCGTGGTCTCGCGCTCGGGCACGCTGACCTACGAGGCGGTGGATCAGCTCACGCGCCGGGGCATCGGCCAGTCCACCTGCATCGGCATCGGAGGAGACCCGATCGTCGGCACCACGTTCGTGGACGCGATCCGGATGTTCAATGAGGACCCGGAGACGCACGCCATGGTCCTGATCGGCGAGATTGGCGGCAACGCCGAGGAGCTGGCGGCGGACTACATCCGGGAGCACGTCCGCAAGCCGGTGGTGGGATTCGTAGCGGGACAGACGGCTCCGTCAGGCCGGCGCATGGGCCACGCCGGCGCCATCATCTCCGGCGGCAGCGGCAAGGC
Source organism: Bryobacteraceae bacterium (assembly GCA_050010255.1). Classification (GTDB taxonomy): domain Bacteria; phylum Acidobacteriota; class Terriglobia; order Bryobacterales; family Bryobacteraceae; genus JBEKLJ01. The sequence continues at coordinate 2,169 of JBEKLJ010000033.1, read as the reverse complement.
GGCCGACAAGATCGCGGCGCTCCAAGCCGCCGGTGTCACGATCTGCGCGTCGCCGGCCGACATCGGAGAGACGGTTCAGCGCATCCTATGAGTCAACTGGAACTCACGCTGGCGATCATCAAGCCCGACGCGGTCACGAGCCGCATTGCCGGCGAGATCGTCTCGATCATCGAGCGGCACGGTTTCCGCATCCGCGGCCTGCGGATGGTGCATCTGACGGCTGCAGAAGCCGAGGGCTTTTACGCCGTGCACCGCGGGAAGCCTTTCTTTCGGGGGCTGGTGAAATTCATGACCGAAGGCCCCATCATCGTGATGGCCCTGGAGCGCGAGGACGCCATCCAGAAATGGCGCGAGCTGATGGGCGCCACCGACCCCGAGCAGGCGGCCGAGGGCACCATCCGCCGGTGGTTCGGCGCCAGCACCCAGCGCAACACGGTCCACGGCTCGGACGCGTCCGAGACCGCGCGCGTCGAGGTGGCCTACTTCTTCCCCGAGATCTTCAGCGCTTCGTCCCGAGGGCCTTCTGGTAAGCCGCGCGGAGCTGGTCCCGCTCGGCGGCGCTGAGCGGCGGCGGCGCCTCGGGACTCCGGTGCTCGTGGCAGAGCGCAATGCTGCGCTTGAGCGAGTGCAGGAACTCTATGCACGGGGGGCAGGCGGCCAGGTGCTGCTCGATGTCCTGACAAGTGCTCGCATCCAGCTCCGCATCGAGGTATTCGGAGAGCATCGCGAACACGTTCTTGCACTTCTCCTTGGGCTTGTGCGGTTCCATACGGCGCTTCTTCACTGCCCTCCCGCGCGGGCGCCCCGCGCAGCCCGCAAGTACTCTTCCAGCTTCTGCCGGATCGCCAGCCGGGCCCGGTGCAGCCGGGTCTTGATGACCTCCTGGCTGACATCGAGCACGTCCGCGGCCTCCTCGGTCGTCAGCTCCTCGATGTCCCTCAGCAGGATCACGGCCCGGTAGATCTCCGGCAGATCCTGGATCGCGCGATCGATCACCGAGCGCAGCTCGCCGCGCAGAGCCAGGTCATCCGGCAGCGCCGACCAGTCCGCGATCTCCAGGCGCCGGGCGCCCTCGTGCTGGTCCGAGCGCGGAAGGAAGTCCTCGATCGACAGCTCCTGGGCCGGCGCGAAGACGCTCTTGCGCCGCTTCATGAGGCAGGCGTTACGTGCAATGCGAAAAACCCAGGGCCGCACGCGCTCGGGTTCGCGAAGCTGGTTGAAGTTCTCGAACACTTTGAGAAGCGTGTCTTGCGCGACCTCTTCGGCGTCCTCCCGGTGACCGCACATCATATATGCGTACTGGAAGATCTTCGACTGGAAAACCTCGACGAACCGGTCGAAGGCCTCCGGCTTGCCCGCGATCAGATCGCGCGCCAGCGCCACTTCCTCTGCATGGCCTGCCGCCAATTCCGCTCTCCGCCTGCATTGTAGCGGAGAGCGGCCCCCGGCTCAAAGACCCGCCGCGGCAGCCCTCATCACCACCGTCTCAATCTCAGGAGAGTTCAGCAGCGTGTTGTGAACCAGGCACGATTTGACGGCCCGCAGCACGCCCTCCCGGTGCCGCTCCTCCGCCAGTCCGGGAACGCTGAGCTCGATGCGGAACGACGACAAACGCGCCGGCGCGGCCGCCTTATCGGCCGTCACCCGCACGCTGAGGCCATCGGCCGGGAGCGACCGCGCACGCAAATACTCAACCGCATAGAAGCCCGCGCACGTCCCTAGCGAGGTGAGCAGGAACTCAGGAGGCGACATGCCCGCATCCGTACCCCGGCTGGCCGCGGGCTGGTCGGAGATCACTCGATGGCCGCGCGCCTCGGCCTCGAACTTCACGCCGTCCACATAACGAATCGTCGCTTCCATATCGAGACTCTGTTAGCGAAAGATGCAGGGCCCAAGAACGAGGTGACAAGAGGCTGCCCGCGGGGTGTTTCCTACAGGTGGGGCGAACCCTCTGGTTCGCCAGCCGGCCCTCTGGCCGGCCTCGCCCGGACTTGAGAGCCTGCGCCGGGCTTGAGAGCCCGGTGGCGAGTTTGAGAACTCGCCCTACAGGTGGCTTGCGAGCACCGGCTCAACCTTGGATAATTCCAGTCGGGGGGTTAGAGCATGGACTCGGTCTTAGGGCTGCACCGGTTCCACTTCGCCTTCACCATCACCTTCCATTACGTCTTC
>JBEKLJ010000032.1:0-22503 GCA_050010255.1 Bryobacteraceae bacterium | reverse complement strand
CGATCTCCAAGAAGCTGGTCGAGCTCCTCGGCGGCTCGATCGGTGTGGAAAGCCAGCCCGGGAGCGGCAGCACATTCCACTTCACGGCAACTTTCCAGAGGTCGGCGGACCCAAGCGCCACGGACTCTCCGGGCCGGCGGGACCAGCCGGCGCGGCGCGCCGCGGCGCTTTCAGTCCTGGTGGCCGAGGACAACGCCGTGAACCGCCGTTTGGTGACGGTCTTTCTAGAGAAGCGCGGCCACCGCGTGGTGGCGGCACACAACGGCGCCGAAGCAGTCGAGCTGTTCCGCCCCGGCCTGTTCGACGTGGTCTTCATGGACGTGCAGATGCCGGAGATGGATGGCTACGAAGCAACCGCCGCCATTCGCGCCAAAGAGGCCGGCGCCGGGCGAATTCCCATCTACGCGTTCACCGCCTACGCCATGCTCGGCGACCGCGAGAAGTGCCTCGCCGCCGGCATGGACGGCTACCTCTCCAAGCCCGTTCAACTGGATCAACTCCTGGCCATCGTCAGCTCCCTGACTCCCGAATCAGTCACGGACGCGGAAGAAACACAGCAGGTCGCATCGTCGCGCCCGTGAAAGAATTCGGGGACACTCCGGGCTGATTGCGGCGCCTCCTTCACTCTTGGCGGCACGCAGGCGTGTTTCCTGAATTCGTTCGCAGCCGCGGAACGGAGCGGTCGCCAGTCGCCCCCCGTCCAGCCTTTGCGGCGTGCCCCGGCCTGCCGCACGGCTTGCGGTCGGCCGCTTGCGACGCGTGCGGCTCAGCTAGGGGATACATTTTCGCGCAGAGCCGCGACTGTCAAGGAGCGGCCGGCTGAACTACGCGGCACGCCTGTTAGCCACGCAGCCGCACATGCGATGATGATAGTGGTACGCGGCGGATGGCACGCACGGCTCCGCCGGGCGCCACTCAGCCATGCGATTGCAGATCCCGTTAATGCTCCTCTCGGCGCTGGCCCTCCCGGCCGTCGCCCAGCAGACCCCGTCGCCCGATCCACCGCCCGCCGTGCGCGCGGCGCGCACCGACGATCTGCCCGGCCTCTGGGTCATGGTCGCGCTGAGCAAGCACGCCGAGGTTGACGTCGAAGACTCCTTGTTCGCTCCATACCAGTTGTTCTACTTCGACCCGAACGGCGGTATGAAGCACATGACCAGCGCCCAGATGTTCCGGCAAAGTCAACTGGCGGTGTTCGACGCCGCGCCACTCGTCACGCGCTTCACGGTGGACCGCCGCGGCACCTTGCTGTTGATGAACCCCGCTTGGGACGCGCCACGCTCCTACCTGTGCAGGTTAGTCATCAAGGACACGCCCGGCGACGATCCGCGCCTTCCGCGCGCCGGCGACATCCTTCTGTCAGGCACCGACGGGCAGGGAAGACCCCTCTGGTCGAAACTGCTGCGCAAATTGAACCCGTAACCGCCCCTGTGCTGCCGCGGATCTGGAGGTCCGCTCCACTCGGTTGGTGGGACGAACGCTGGTGTTATCATCGCTCCGGTGGGGACGTTCCCTGCGCGAATCCCGCCTCCACGCCATTTCCTGCTCGGGAATCGCGCTGCCGCGGATTCGCTTCGAGCTGGACCCGCGAACGCAACGGGATCTAGAGATGAACCTGAGTGGCAAGCAACGACGAGCTCTCAAGCAGTTCCAGAGCCTACTGGCCGCCGCGGGCATGCACGAGCTCATGCCCGCCCATGGCCCCGAGGAAGGCCGCACGGACGCCCCGCCCCCCGACCTTTCGCTGATCGCGGAACCGCTCCATACCATCGCCCGTCTCTTCGTCCTTGGACAGTCAGTCGAGAGCGCCCGGCTCGAGAGTCATCTGCCATCGGAAGTCATTTGCACATTGGAGGCGCTCGGGCTGGTCAAGCGAACCGGAGACATGGTGACGGCGGGAGAATACCGGCTCGTGTCCCATCTGGGCCTGTTTCTCTTCTGTCACATGGTTTCGTCCCGCGCAAAGCTCTATTACGGCAATGACTCCCTGGTACTTAGCCGCCTGCTGCTCCCGGCACAGGGTCGCGTACTCGACCTTTGTGCGGGCGTGGGCGCTCAGGCGCTGGTGTGTGCGCAGACTGCCGCATCAGTAACAGCGGTTGACGTGGAACCGCTGGCCAGGGAAGTATTTGGGATCAATGCCGAACTGAACGGACTAAGCGGGAGAGTGGAGTACTTGGTGGGCGACCTGTTCGAACCCATAGCAGGCCGGCAGTTCGATCTAATATGCTGCAATCCTCCATTCATGCCCGTGCCGCCAGGCATTCGTTTCCCTGTGTTCGCGGATGGCGGGCCCGATGGGCTGGCGCTTGTGCGGCGCGTGCTGGCTGGGCTGCCGGAAGTCCTGGCGCCGGGCGGCCGATGCCACGTGGTGGGTGCGGTCCTCGGAAACGACCAGGGGCCCGATCTTTCCTCTTTTGAGCAATTGGCTGCCGACGCACATCTAGCAATTACGATCTCGTGCCCCTCTTGCGAAGAGTTAGACTCATCCATGTTAGTTTCGTGCAGTGGAACCGCGATGGCCTGTGGCGGAGCAGCCGACGCGAAAGAGGTGTTCCGAGCTCATTTCGAGCGCCTCGGTGCGACCCGGCTGTATTATCTTCTGTTGAGTGCGACCCATGCGTCGCAGCCGAGCGTTTACTTTGTGCACGACGACGTGCAGCGCGTGAGCATTGGGCCGGTGGTGCGTTCTGTGGAGACCGGCGGAGCGTGAAGCTCGCTAGCCCGTGCTGGCGCGCCCGGAGCCCTCGACACGAGTGACCATGCGTCGGGGACGTACAACAGAGGATGAAAACCGGGTTTTCGAGAGAGTGTCGAGGCGGCAGGCTGTCCGTTTGCGGATGCCAAAGGACGGCAAAGCCCGCGCTACAACGCGGAGGCGGCGGGCGCACTGGCGTGCGGCTAGCGCTGTAGCGCACGCACTTCCGTTGTTTGGATCAGTTCCGGGCTTGCGTGCCGCGTCGGCACTCCTGCCGACGCCTGGCGACCCTCGGGAACACCGCACCGCCTCTGCGCCGCAAGGCGCCCTGCCGTGCGGCTAGCACCGCCCCGCCAGCCAGGTTCTCTCGATCTCGATGGCGCCGTCGCTGCCGAGGCGGAACGCCACCACGTCGCCGCGCTTGCCCGGCACCAGGCCCTGTTCGCGCCCCGCAATCCGCGCCGCGCGCGCCGGATTCAGCGTCGCCATCGCCACGGCCTCGCTGAGCGTCAACCCGCCCAGCCGCATAAGGTTGGCCACGCCCTGGTCCATGCGCAGCGCCGATCCTGCCAGGCGCGTCTGCCCGGCCAGCACCACGCGCCCCTCGGAGGTCAGCTCCACCTCCTGCTCGCCCAGCCGGTAGCGGCCCGGCGGGCAGCCCACAGGCGCCACCGCATCCGTCACCAGGAAGCGCCGCTCCGGCTCCTTGGCGCGGAGCGCGACCCTCAGGAACGCCGCGCCCAGGTGGATGCCATCCACAATAAAACCTGCCGCCAGCCGGTCCTCGGCAAGCTGCTCCCAGATGTAGTTCGGATGCCGCGGCAGCACCGCGTGCGCGCCGTTACCCAAGTGCGTGGACATGGTCGCGCCCGCGCGCACCGCCTCGGCGATCTGGCCGGCCGTCGCGTTGGTGTGCCCGATAGCGGCCACCACCCCCTCGCTCACGATGCCTTCGATGTACCGGTGCGCTTCCGGCCACTCCGGCGAAACTGTCACAATGCGGACCGCCCCGCGCGCGGCGTCCTGCCAGCGGTGGAACTCGTGCAGGTCCGGCCGCCGCACCCAGCGCCGCGGATGCGCGCCCCGCGGGCCGTCCTCGGGCGAGATGTGCGGCCCCTCCACGTGGAAGCCTTCGATGGCCTCGCCTTCGGCCAGCCGCGCCTTGGCCGCCGCCAGGTTCTTGAGCGCCCCCAGCATGTCCTGCGGCGATCCCGTGATCACGGTTGGAAAGAAGCGCGTGACGCCGCTCGCCAGCAGGGCCCGAATCGCGCGCCCGATCTCCTCCTCGGGCGCCGCCGGAGAGTTGAAGTCCACGCCCGCGAAGCCGTTCACCTGGAGGTCGATGAAGCCCGGCGCGAGGAAGACTCCACCCCCGCCCGCTCCGGCGCCGACGGCCTCAATGGTCTGGGAAAAGCTGACCACGATCGGCCGACCGCTCAGTGCGTCCGTGCCCTCGACTCGCTCCGACATTTCATGCGCCTCTTGTTTTATCTACAGCTTTTCCACAAGGCTACGGCCATAATCCGAAGTAATACTTGAGAATCAAAGTTGTTGAAATCGGGTCGCGCATCCATCTGCAAGCTGGAACTCCGCCGCCGAACCCTGCTACAAAAGGGAAGCCTCTTGCGAGCCCGGTCCGGATGAAAATCTCGGGGGAGGTGGATGTCCGGACCGAGCTCTCGAGGTCCTGGCCCCTCAGCCGCCCCACCCTCAGGATCCCGTGCCGAAAGTCGCGCGGGCAGTGCCTCCGCCGCGGAGAATCTAGCGCCCTGTGCCAGCGCCTGGCGCCGCGCATTAAACCCGAAATCGACTTTCGTCACGGGCTCTCAGGCGTCCCTCATGCGGCTGTAACCGGCTGCTGCGCATTCACCGCCGTCAGCCAGTTGTGCCGGTCCGGCTTGCTGCCTTCGATGATCGCGAAGAACTCTTTCTGCAGCGCCTCGGCCGCCGGGCCGCGCCGCCCCGAGCCAACCTGAATGTGGTCCACCGAGCGGATGGGCGTGATCTCGGCCGCCGTGCCGGTGAAGAACACCTCGTCGGCGATGTAGAGCGCCTCGCGCGGGATGTTCGCCTCCACCACCGGAATGCCGATGTCCTCAGCCAGCCGCATCACCGAGTCCCGCGTGATCCCCGGCAGCACCGAGGCCGCCAGCGGCGGCGTCATCGCTTTGCCATCCCGCACCACGAAGATGTTCTCGCCGGAGCCCTCGCTGATGTAGCCCGCCGGGTCCAGGGCGATCCCTTCGTCGTAGCCGTTGGCCATGGCCTCCATCTTGATCAACTGCGAGTTCATGTAGTTGGCGCCCGCCTTGGAGAGCGCCGGCAGCGTGTTCGGCGCCATCCGGTTCCAGCTCGAAACGCAGACGTCGACTCCTTGCGCCAGCGCCTCTTCGCCCAGGTAGCGGCCCCATTCCCAGCAGGCCAGGAACACTTCGATGGGGTTCTGCCCGCCATAAACGCCCATCTGCCCATAGCCGCGCAAAGCGATCGGCCGCAGGTAGCAGGCGTCCATCCGGTTCACGCGCACCAGCTCGCACAGCGCGTTCGACAGTTCCTCCGCGGGGTAGGGAATCTCCATGCGGTAGATCTTCGCGGAGTCGATCATCCGCCGCACGTGCTCGCGCAGGCGGAAGATGGACGGCCCGTTCCAGGTCGAATAGCAGCGGATGCCCTCAAACACCGAGCTGCCATAGCTGACGACGTGCGAGAGAACGTGGATCTTGGCCTCGCTCCAAGGGATAAACTGGCCGTTGTGCCAGATCTTCTCGGTGGGGACTAACATGGGATCATTATAAGACGACCTCGCGATCGCCCGCTAATGCCCGCTTCGCGCCCTAGCACCGCTGACGACCGTCGCTACGACGCCATCCTCTTCGATTTCGACGGCGTGCTGGCCGACACCGAGCCGCTCCACTGGGCCTGCTGGGCCGCGGTTCTCGAGCCTCTCGGCATCCATCTCACCTGGGAGTTCTACCGCAACCACGCCGTCGGCTCGACCGACCGGGCGCTGGTGGAGAAACTCGCCCCGCTCGCCGCACCCGGGCTCTCGGTGGACCGCCTCTACGAGCAGTACCCGGCCAAGCAGCGCCTCTTCCGCGAGCGCGTCGCCGCCGCGCCGCCCATACCGGCCGCGGTGCTCGAGTTCCTCCTCGAATTGCGGGACTACCGCCTGGCCGTGGTCACTTCCAGCCAACTCTCCGAGGTCGAGCCCGCGCTCGAGGCCGCCGGCATACGCGCCTGCTTCGGCGCCGTCGTGGGCGCCGGCGACGTCGCGCGCCACAAGCCTGCCCCGGACGCCTACCTCCTCGCCGCGCAGCGCCTCGGCGCCGCGCGCCCGCTAGTGGTGGAGGACTCCGACGCCGGCCTGGCCGCCGCCCGCGCCGCCGGCTTCGACGTAGTTCGCGTCTCCGGAGCAGGGGAGACCCCGGACCGGGTCAGAGAGGCGCTGGCCAGGAGTGGGATTAGGTCGTGATCCCGCCCTCGCCCGCCTCCGAGGACTGGCGCCCGCCTGGCGACCTATCATGATCAGCCCTGGCAAGCGCTGGGTTTAACCCCCAATCCCACTTCCGATAACAGGTATTATGTAAACCTAGTGGGCAACAATATAGTTCACTCATCAGTTCCAAACGAGAGCATCATGGGGCATGTGCTCAAGATGTCATCAGTGTTGCCGATCTCCGCGAGGCGTTCGGAGGACTGGCTAGGTATTTCTTCATGCTGAGACTCTGCCTTGATGAGAGTTTCAACGAGCGCGCGATCTGCATGGGGGGGTGGCTCGCTTCGCGGAGGGTATGGTGTCGGATAGCGCAGAAGTGGCTCGGCGAGATAGAGTGCCAGAACCTGTTGTCGTTGCGCTTGGGCCTGCCTCGGATCTCTCGATACCATGCTGCTGATTGCGCTAGTCTCCACGGCGAATTTGAGGGATGGGATGAGGAACGCCAGATTAGTTTCAGCAAGCACCTCATTGGGATAATTGCCAAGCATAAACCGTTTGGTATGGCGTTTGGAGCGAGTCTGGAGGATTACGCTGCGGTCTTCCCTGAGCTTTCAGAACACCAGCAAAGGATACAGTGCTACAAGTTCTGTGCCGACAGGTGTTTCAACGAGTTGGCTCTGGTCATGCAGCGTTGTTTCCCCAATGAGGGGGTGGTGGTCTTTCATGACAGCGGAGATTTTGTGGCACCTGCTTTCGAGGCCTTCCGCCACTACGAGACCAATCCGCAGTTCGTATCCTTCGCCCCGCTCCCGTGGCGGCGGTGCCCTGCGATGCAGCCGGCCGATCTACTCGCCTACGAGGGTGTGAAACTCGCCGACAGACGCCTTCAGGGGGATGAATATATTCGGAAGAGTATGCAGGCCATCATGGGGGAGCAGGTGCCGATGTCCGTAGCCTATATCAGGCGCGGTGCGTTTCAGGAAGTGATGGACAGGATGGTGGCCACTGGAGAGGGCCTACGAGGTACGGTGTGATATCCCGTTCTGGCTGCGCGGGAGAGACAATGGCGGGATGCCCAATCTCCGTTGGTACGCCTGCCTCGCATCTTGCGCCGTAAGACATTGGAGGCAGCCCTGGAAAGCTCTGGAGAAGCATCGTGCGATGAAGCCGCAAATCCAAATAGGGGAAGGCACCGGGACCCCGATGATGCTCAAGGCAGGCAGTTTGTGGGGTGCCTCTCTGTCCATCATCAACGGTCTCCAAGACCGTGTTGATGTTCTGAAGGTGGACTTGAAGTTCAGGTGCCAGACTGGGGAGATCGTATCGGTGAAGGATTCTCCCCTGATACGCGCATGGATGGAGGCGGGCAAGCCCGTCGTCGAGGCGACAAGCCCAGTCAGCCTTGCGCCAGGGGCCTTCACGGAGGTCCTTCTGGCGATGTGGCCCGACGCTACGCACGTATACCTGCCGCACCCCCAGCTAGAGCTATCCCGGCGGCTCAGGGAGGACAGATGGGTCTGCACGGTCAAGGTGAGCACCGATGGGAAGACCACGAAACGGGAGTTCGACAGTGTAGTGGCCCATGGGGCGGCTCCGCCTGTCAGCTTTACTCCCAGGAAGAGAGGCCTTCTACGTCGCATTCTCTGGGTTCTCTTTGGCTGAGCCTGGATTCGGTGCCTACAAATGGTGGTAGCATTGAACTGTGAAGTCAGAAGCCGGTATCGAATCTGCTGCTTTCGCCAAACTTGTGGACCGCATCCTCTCCGTTCCCCACTCCGAGATTCAGCGCCGCGAAGCCGAGTACCGAAAGCAGTCGGAAGCGAATCCGCGTCGGCGTGGTCCCAAGCGGAAAGCTACGAAGCCTTCCGCCGAGGACCACGGGGCAGATGTCCAAGGCTAGTTCCACGTTTGCCCCACCTTGCCGGTCAGTTCGGCGTAGGTCAGCCGCTTGCCGACAATCTGCGACGCGGCCAACTTGAAGCGGTCGCCGTCGTTCATGTCCTTGCGGAAGTTGTAGCGGAACGCCTGCTCATCCAAATAGCGGAACAGGTGGAACGGCTCGACGCTGATGTAGGTCCCGGACAGAGTGCGCTTCAGCAGGCTCCAGAAGTTCTCCAGGCCATTGGTATGGATGGCCCCATCGACGTACCGCTCGGTGTGGTCAACGGTCGCGTGCATGTAGTCGGCGCGCAGCCTGAAGTATGCCGAAGCGTCGTCACTGTAAAGCTTCGATCCAAGTTCGACATGCTTCCTCACGTTTGGTACGAGGGTGACATAGGTAGTATCTGGGACAGCGCTCACTCGGACCCGCCCACCGCGCTCCAGCATGCCTTGAACTGCCGCCTTGCCGACTGCTCCGCCGCCTTTGCCTTGCAGCATTCGGAGCCTCCGGGCCTTGTGCATGTTCCGGGCCTTGCCGCCGACGAAGGTTTCATCTACTTCGACCTCTCTGCCGGGTCCGCCCAGCTTCTCTTGGGACCATCCTTGCAGCGCCAGCCGGATTCGATGAAGCATGAACCAGGCAGTCTTCTGGGTGACGCTCAGACTTCGGGCGATCTCGTGGCTAGAGACTCCGTTCTTGCAGTTGGCCACCATCCACATGGCACAGAGCCACTTGTCGAGGCCAATGGGGGAGTCCTCGAAGATGGTTCCGACCTTGATGCTGAACTGGCACTTGGGATGACGGGTCTTGCACTGCCAGACGCGGCGCGAGGGAACAAAGGACACGTCCTTGGAGCCGCAGGTGGGGCAAATGACGCCCCTGGGCCACCGCCGAGCCACCAGGTAGTCCAAGCAGTTGTCGAGATCGGCAAAATGGAGGATTGCGGCTTGCAAAGTGTTGATTTCGTTATCCATGATCTAATTGTACACCAGGATGGCTGATGTGTAAAGTATATTATTGCCACCTAGTGACCAGCCGCACCCGGCCAACTTCAACGACAAAAGAAAGAAGGCCTGCTCCCAAGGCGGTCAGACGCCGGGAGCAGGCCTGAGGGAAACTCGGAACCTAGTGCGAGTGGCTGCTGCCGCCGCCACTGCTACCGCTACTGTGCGATGAACCTCCGCCGCCACCCCCGCCGCCGCTGTGCGAGTAACCGCCGCCACCACCGCCGCTGCTGTGCGAGTAACCGCCGCCGCCACCCCCGCTGCTGCGCGAGTAACCGCCGCCGCCTCCACCGCCACCACTGCTGCGCCAAGACCCGCCGCTGTTACCGCTACTGCGCGACTCTGCGCGCGGGGCGGACCCGTACCGCGGCGCAGACTGCTCGGACCGTGGCGTGGACCGGTCACGGACAATCGGCGAGTTGATGCGCACGGACTGGCTGCGCGGCTGGCTCCAGCCCGGCGAACTCGTCTGCGGCGTGGCCGGGGCGGACCCCTTCCCGAACTGTCGCCACTGGCTCGAGCCTTCCCGAACCGAGGCTGCCGCCGGCTGTGCTGCCTGCTCGCCTGAGCGCCGCCAGCCCTGGGAGTTTGGAGCGGCGCCGCCGCCCGCGGCCGCCGCCCGGGACCGGACCGCGGGACCCTGCGCTGGCTGAGCGCCGCCCGCGGCGCCCGCGCGCTGGTCGATCCGGCCACCAAAGGTGCGCTGCACCACCTGCTCCATGTTCCGGCGCTGCGTTTCGAAGGGCACCTGCTCGACCCGCGCCGGCTGCCGGCGCGTGTAGAACTGCCGTTCCTGCGTCGCCCGCGGAACTGCTGCAGAGACCCCGCGGTCGCCATAGCGCAGGCTCTCGCTCACTGGCGCCACAGGCACCCCCCCGCGGAAGAGAGAGGTGTTTTGCGCCAGGGCCTCCCTGACGCGGACCGGCGCTCCGGCCCGCCCGCGGGCGAAGCCATCGCTATCCACCGCCGTCACGCCGTTGGCCACCCGCGAGTTGCGGTAAACGTTGGTGATGTTGACGTTATTGACAATGTTGAAGTTGTTGCCGTTGACCCCCCCATGGCCCCCGTAACCGTTCCGCCCGTACCAGGGATGGTAACGCTCGTAGGGCGCCAGCGGCACCCAACCGATCGAGCCGAGGCCCATCCCGAAGCGGCCCCCGCCGTACCCGATGCCCACAAAGGCAACCGAGCCCGGCCGCCAATACTGGTGACCATACATGGGTCCCGGGAACCAGCACCAGCCAAATCCCCAGCCCCAAAACCAGCTTCCATAGTGGTATGGCGCCCAGCCCCACGGGTCGTAGCTCATCCAGCTCCACCCGTACCAGTCAATCCAGGACCAGTGGCCGTAACGGTAGGGCGCCCAGTCCACGCCGACTCCGTAGGGGTTCCAGACCATGCCGTAAGGCGCAACGGAGACCCAGCGGCCGTAGTCGTCCAGGTCCTCGGCGCCGTAAATGTCGTGGTTCACGTACTCATAGGACCGGGCCCGCTCGATGCGGCCGTCGCGCTCCTCGTTCCAGAGGTCCCACTGATCCCGATCAATGGCCTGCACGATCTGGTACTCGGGATCGGAAATGCTCCCCCGCACCAGTAAGGTCTTGCCGGAGCGAACGTGCTCGACGCCGCGCGGCGTGGCGGCATTCACTTCACCCGAGCGCACCGTGACCTCGGACTGCCCGTCCTCGCGAACCGTGATGCGGTACGTGCCGCGCTTGGTGGGACGAATGGAGACGTTGGGCGTGTCCACCTCCATCTCCCCATTCGTGTCGCGCGCCACCCGCAGCGTCACCATGCCGCGCGCCAGTTGCACCTGGAAGCGGTTGTTCTCCAGGTCCGAGAGGCGAATCTCGGTGTCCGGGGCCATGCGCACGAAGGTCGCCCAGTCGAATTGCACTTCGGCGCGCGAGTTAGCCGCGGTCAGAACGCGGTCATTCGTGACCAGCGGCGCGTTGCTGGCGGCAGCCACCCAGTCGCCCGAGTCGCCGCGCCGCACCGAGACGTCCCCATTAATAAGGCTGACGCGTGCCACCCCGCGGCCCGGTCCCTCGTCGTCATCCTGCGCCCAGGCCAGACCCGCAGCCGCGATTCCGATCACCAGCAACTTCACGAGCGCCCGTTTCATGGCAGTCCTCCTGCTACTCCACGCTGATACAGGCAACTGGCGGGCCAAACAGCAAGCCATTGATAATACAGTGTTTATCAGAAGGCTGAAGGCCCGGTAGGTGGCCGAAAACCACCACTACGCTGGAATTGAGCCAGCGCGCCGAATCTCAACCGAAAGATGATATGTTTTCAGTTAGCTACCAGCTTTCAGCTACCAGCTTTCAGCTACCAGCTTTCGGCTGTCCGAGGGCGGATCCAAAAAACGGAAAGCCGACGCTGCACGCTGTCCGTTTGCGGATGCCAAAGGACGGCAAAGCGTGCGCCACGAAGTGGAGGCCGAGGCGGCTTGGGGACGGATCACGGGCCGTTTTCTCACTCTGGGAGAAAAGGGGTAAATTGTTACTGTCCCCGGTTTACGATAAGTCAGGCCCATGAGCGACACCGGACGCTTTTCTGGCAGACCGCCTTCCCTGCCCGAGGTACACGCCAGTGTCGCCACCTCTCAGGTCTCGATCTGGCGCCGGATGTTCGCCTTCGCCGGCCCAGCCTACCTGGTCAGCGTGGGCTACATGGACCCCGGCAACTGGGCCACGGACCTGGAGGGCGGCGCGCGCTTCGGCTACCAGTTGCTGTGGGTCCTGGTGATGTCCAACCTGATGGCCATCGTGCTCCAGACGCTCTCGGCGCGGCTGGGCATCGCGGGCCAGCGCGACCTGGCGCAAGCTTGCCGCGAGGCCTACCCTCGGCCGGTCAGCCTGACTCTGTGGGTGCTGTGCGAGATCGCCATCGCGGCTTGCGACCTGGCCGAGGTCCTCGGCGCCGCCATCGGCCTGAACCTGCTGTTTGGCATCCCGGTGCTCGCGGGCGTACTGCTGACCTCGCTCGACATTCTGCTGCTGCTCTGGCTGACGCGCTTCGGGATTCGCATCATCGAAGGTTTCGTGCTCAGCCTGATCGCGGTCATGGCGGTGTGCTTCCTGCTGGAGATCCTGCTGGCGAAGCCCAGCGTCGCGGCGGTCGCCAGCGGCCTCATCCCCCGCTTGGGCGGCCACGAGGGCCTATATGTGGCCATCGGCATCCTGGGGGCCACGGTGATGCCGCACAACCTTTACCTGCACTCGGCGCTGGTGCAGACGCGGCGCATCGGCGCGGGCGACCGGGAGAAGCGCTCCGCCTGCCGGTTCAACCTGATTGACTCGCTGGTGGCCTTGAATGGGGCCATGCTGGTGAACGCGGCCATCCTGGTGCTGGCGGGAGCCGTGTTCTTCGAGCAGGGTATCCGTGTCACCCAGATCGCGCAGGCCTACCAGATGCTCACGCCGCTGCTCGGAACCACGCTGGCCGCGGTCCTGTTTGCGGTGGCCCTGCTCTGCTCCGGCCAGTCCTCGACCATGACCGGCACCATGGCCGGCCAGATCGTCATGGAGGGGTTCCTCGCCATCCGCATGCGGCCGTGGCTGCGGCGGCTGCTCACGCGCGGCCTGGCCATCGTGCCGGCGGCCATCGTGGTATCTGTCGCTGGGGAGCACGGCATGTTCCGGCTGCTCATTCTCAGCCAGGTGATCCTGAGCATGCAGTTGCCCTTTGCGGTCGTCCCCCTGATTCACTTCACCAGCGACCGGAGACGTATGGGCGCCTTCGCCAGCCGCGGCTGGCTCAAGGCGCTGGCGTGGCTGATCGCGGCCGTCATCATCGCGCTCAACGCCCGGCTGGTGTATCTCACGCTGGCCGAGTGGCTGGCGACGGCCGGCGGTTACCGCGACCTGGTGATGATGCTGGTCGAGCCGGTGGTCATCGGCTTGCTCGTGCTGCTGGCCTGGATGATCTTCGAGCCCTGGCTGCCGCGCTGGCTCCGGCACAAAGGCCGGGCGGCGATTGCCTGGCCGGAGGCGGCCCCGGCGGGCGTCCGGCCGCTTCACTACCACACCATTCTGGTACCCCTCGACCACAGCGAGCGCGACCGGGCAGCGGTGGCGCACGCGGCGGCGCTGGCTCGAGCCTACCGCTCCAAGGTGTACTTGCTGCACGTGGAAGAAGGGGTCACAAGCCAGATCTACGGGGCGGAGGCCTCCACGGCCGAGGTCGAGGCCGGCGCCACCTACCTGGGGGAGATCGTGGCCGGGCTGCGCGCCCAGGGCATCCAGGTCGAGGTGGCCGTGGCGCACTCCGGCGACCCCAAGACCGAGATCGTCCGCTTCGCCCAGCAGCTCAGGCCGGACCTGCTCATCATGGGGGCGCATGGGCATAAGGGCTTGCAAGACATCGTGTTTGGGCAGACAATTAATGCAGTACGTCATGCCGTGGACGTTCCCTTGTTGATCGTACGGGACCAGGGGGCACCCGAGGAGGCCTGAGCCTGCCCGGCAGGCTGGCCGCTGGCGGGCGATTGTGTCCCAGCGGTTGTGTCGGCCCAACACGATCCCGGCCAGCACAACCGGCCAGACTCGTTGATTCCAGAGGGCTGACCCACTGGCAGGCGAACTGCTTAACAGAAGCTGGCTATTACCATGAGGCGTGGCATCATCATTCTACTAGCGGCGCTGCTGCTGGTGATCGGCCTCCAGGCCGCCACCCTGGAGAGCCTGAGCCTGGACGACATGATCCAGAAGTCCACGGCCATCGTGCGCGGGCGGGTGACCACCTCGTACGCCACTCGGCTGGGGTCACTGATCTACACCCACTACCGGGTCGAGGTTTCTGACCGCTGGAAGGGGGCCGAGGCGTCGGTAGTGGATATCGTGGTCCCCGGCGGCAGCCTGGGAGCACTCCGGCAGACCTTCTCCGGGGCGCCGAAGCTGACGCCTGGCGCTGACTACCTTCTGTTCCTGTGGAGAGGGCCGAGCGGCCTGAACCACATCATCGGCCTTTCCCAGGGCGTCTTCGACGTCCAACTGGACGCCAGCGGCGAGGCGGTCGCGTTCCGGCCAGCCACCTCCGAGCTGATGCTCGACTCGGCCGGCCAGACCGTCCGTGACCAGGCTATGCGCTTACGGCTGAAGGACTTCCGGGCGCGGGTGACGCGGACACTGACGCCAGGAGGCACGCGGTGACGAGCCCCCGGCGGACCATCCCGCGGCTCGCCGCCATCACGCTGGCGATGACGGTCTTCGCCGCCAGCGCGTCGGCCTACTACCACTTCGTCCACTATGCGAGCCGCACCGGACCGTTCGTCCCCATTCTGGAGAAGTTCGACCTGAGCGCCCAGATTCACAACACGGTCTACTATTACGTTGCGCCGGGCGGGCCCACCAAGATGTTTGAGGGCGACAGCTTCACGGCGGCCCTCAGTCAATTGCGGCTGGTCGGCGAGACCTGGAACAGCGTCGGGACTTCGGCCCTACGGCTGGCTTATGGAGGGCTCTTCGCGCCGGAGACGGCGGCAACCACGCCACACATCGAGGTCAGCTTCGCCGAGATGCCGCCCGGTCTCCTGGCCATGGGCGGGCCGACCGCGCGCGCGGAAGTGACAGATGGACCGGGCGGTCCATTCGTTCCCATAGTCGGGTCGGTCCTAATACTGAGCACCGACATTTCGCAGCGGCCCACTTACAGCTCCGGCTTCTTCCTGACGGCGGTACATGAACTCGGGCACGCACTGGGGCTTCAGCACACCTTCACCTCGAGTGTGATGTCAACCGATGTCACGCGGGCGAGCACCAAAGCCAGCCCGCTCGGAAGCGACGATGTCGCGGCGATTTCCCTGCTCTATCCGACTCCGGAATTCACGAAGGCTTACGGCAGCATCTCCGGTCGGGTGACGCTGTCGGGCGAGGGCGTTCACCTGGCCTCGGTCGTGGCGCTGACGAACACGGGGCAGGCAGTGAGCGCGCTCACGGACCCAGATGGCGCCTTCCGCATCGACGGCTTGCGGCCCGGCGACTACATGGTGTACGCGCATGCGCTGCCGCCGCCGACGCAATCGGGCCTCGGTCCGGCGGACATCGTTCTGCCGGTGGATGCCAAGGGCGACCCGATTCCGGCTGGCGGAGTGTTCCAGACCGTGTTCTACCCTGGCACGCGCGACGCGGGGGAGGCCACGTTGGTGACGGTGAAGCCGGCCGAGACGACCCCCGAGGTCAGCTTCGCTGTGGAGCCACGCGGCCCGCTCGCGCTTTACGATGTGACCACCTACAGCTTCCCCGGTACGGTGACTGCCAAGCCGGCTTACATCAACCTGAACCAGCCCTCCCGGTCCTTCCTGGTGGCCTGGGGCGTCGGCCTGATGGCGGGTACCGAGCCGCGTTACGGCCTGGACGTGAGTGTGCTGGGTGGCGGAGGCGTCCTGATACCGCCGGGCGGTGTACGCGCCTACACCTACGATCCACGCTTCCTGGAGGTGGACTTCCGCATTCTGATGTTTTCGGGCCCTGGGCCGCGCCACCTGGTCTTCACGACCGGCGACGAGTTGTACGTTCTGCCTTCGGCCTTCACGCTCGTCGAACAGCGACCGCCGTCGATCGCTTCGGTTACACCGGGCAAGGACGCCAACGGTGACCCCGTCGTGACCGTCAGCGGCTCGAATTTCAGCCCCGACACGCGCATCTTGTTCGACGGTGAGGCCGCCACGGTGCTGAGCCGGGATGCGGAGGCCGGCACCATCGTCGTGGCGCCGCCACCGGCGCCGCTGGGCTACGCAGCCCGCATCGTCGCCTTGAACTCCGACGGGCAGAGCTCCCTGTTTGCGGATGCGGCCCCGGCCACTTACACCTACGATTACGGCCCCACGGAGGCGCCCGTGATCGCGCTGTCGGCCAATGCGCTTGCGGCAGGCACTGAGGCGATGATCGAGATCAGCGCGACCAATATGACGTTCGTCTCGGGCCAGACCCGGGTGGGCTTCGGCTCCAGCGATGTCGTGGTCAAGGACCTCTGGGTGGTCAGCCCCACGCTGGCCCGGGCCAATGTTTACGTGATGCCGAACGCCCCGCAGGCGCTCACGCTGGTTAGCCTGGTTTCAGGATTCCAGATGGCTTCCCTGCCCTCAGGCTTCCACGTCCAGGCGCCCGCGGGCGGCCCGACGCTCAATTCCGACGTCGTCAACGCCACCATCGCCCAGGCGCCCATTTACCCGGGCGCCAGCGCCATCCTGACGGTAGCGAACCTTCCGGCCGAGGTGACGGCGGCATCCTTGACGCTGACCCTTAACGATCGCCCGGCGGCGATCGCCTCTCTTGAGAAGAACCAGCTCACCTTCCAGGTCCCGGAAGATCTCCCGCCCGGCCCGGCGATTGTGCGGTTGCAGGCCGGAGACGTTCCCATTCCGCCCGTGTTCGTCCGGATCGAGACGGCACCGCCGATGATCGTGACCGTCCTCGATGGCGACACCGTAGTTGATGTGACGCACCCGGCGCGCCTCGGCTACGGACTCGTGGTGGTGGCTTCCCACGCCGGCGAGGCTGGCGTGGAGATAGCCCCGGAGCGCGTCAAGCTGACCATCGGCGGAATCGATCACCTGCTGGCCTCGGCCGCGCAGCCCGTGGCGGAGCACCCGGAGCTGCACCAGTTCGAGACGGTCCTTTCGCCGCTGCTCGAGCCCAGCACCGAGATCCCCGTGGTTATCTCGGTGGATGGCCGGAGCTCGCAGCCGGCGCTAATCACCGTGACCAAGGTGAGCGAATAGGGCGCGCCCGGGCGCCCGGATCAGGGTTTCCGGATCTCCGCTAGCAGCCGTTCGGCCTCCGCCGCAGGGTCTTCCGCGCGCGTGATCTGCCGGCCGATGACCAGGTAGTCCGCCCCATCGCGCAAGGCCTCGGAGGGAGTCGCGACCCGTTTCTGGTCACCCTTCCCCACTCCGGCCGAGCGCACGCCCGGTGTCACCAGGATGGCACCCGGGCCGGCAATCCGGCGCACGGTCCGCGCCTCCAGCGGCGAGCAGACAATCCCGTCCATGCCGCACTCGAGGGCCTTCCGGACCCGCAGCGCAACCAGATCGGTGAGGGGGCAGGCATAGCCCAGGTCGGCCAGATCGTCCTGGTCGAAGCTGGTGAGCACGGTCACGGCGAGCAGCTTTAAGGTTGAATCGCCCCGGCCCGCCACCGCGGCCCGCATCACGCTCCCACTGCCGTGGACGGTGGTGAAACGGACGCCGGCGGAAGAGATTTGGGCCACGGCGCGCTTGACCGTCTCGGGGATGTCGTAGAGCTTGAGGTCCAGGAAGACGTTCTTCCCGAGGCCGGCGAGCTCGCGCGCGAATTCCATGCCCGCGGCGGCGTAGAGTTCCATCCCCACCTTGTAAAACGAGATGCGGTCACCGAGCCGGTTGACCAAAGCGCGCGCCTGGTCCGCGGACTCAAAATCAAGTGCGACGATGAGCGGGTTCATAGGATTCGGATGGGTTTTTCCGCGGGCTCTAGCACGCGGCCAATCCGGCAGGCGCCGGCGACCCGGGCCAGGAGCGCCTCCGCCGCGCTCTCGGGGAGCGCAACGAGCAGGCCGCCGGAGGTTTGCGGATCGTAGAGCAGGTCGTCGAGTTCCGCGGGAAGCGCGCGGTTGGCTTCGACGGCGCAGGAAGCGAATTCGCGGTTGTTCCTCAGCCCGGCCGGGACGGCGCCGCGCCGCGCGTAGTTGAGAGCGCCCGGCAGAAGCCCGACCTGGGCAGCCTCGATCGCGAGTGTGACGCCGCTGGCCAGGGCCAGCTCGCGCGCGTGCCCGATCAGGCCGAAGCCGGTCACGTCCGTGCAGGCGTGGACGCCGCAGGCCAGCATCGCTTCGGCCGCTTCCCGGTTCAAAGTAAGCATGGAGCGGATGGAGGCCTCGACGTCGCCCTCCTCGGCGATGCCGCGCTTGAGCGCCGTTGAGATGACGCCCGTGCCAATGCGCTTGGTGAGCAGAAGTGCGTCGCCGGGGCGGGCGCCGGCATTCGTCACCACGCGCCCTGGGTCGATCACGCCGGTTACCGCGTACCCGAACTTGATCTCGTCGTCGGCGACGCTATGCCCGCCGATGACCGCGCAGCCGGCCTCGTGCATCTTCTCCGCGCCGCCCTGGAGGATCTCCACCAGGTCGTCCGGGTCGCCCTCGCCTGGGTAAGCGACGATGGCGAGCGCGCAGACGGGCCGTCCGCCCATGGCGTATACGTCGCTCAGCGCGTTGGCGGCGGCGATGGCGCCGAAGGTACGCGCATCGTCCACGATGGGAGTGAAGAAGTCCACCGTCTCGACCAAGGCACACTCCAGCGTCAGCTTGTAGACGCCGGCATCGTCGGCCGTCTCAAACCCTACCAACACGTTCTCATTGGCCACGCACGGGACGCGGCTGAGCACTTGGTCCAAAACCTTTGGACTCAGCTTAGACGCTCAACCCGCAGCCTTGACGTGTGCCGTCAGTTTCTTCGCCGACACTGCTCCCAGTGTAATTCGTGGATGCCCCGGCGCGCCGGAGGGGCCACGTCTCGCCAGACCAGGCCGACCTGGCGGTCGGCCGCGGACCTAGCGGTCCGCCCCACTGGCCTGGTTGCTGTGCGACTGGCGGCTCAGAGCACGTCGGCGAAGCCGCGCTTGAGGTGACGGAAGAACAGACCGCCGGCTACGAAAACGACCACGCCGAAGGCGGCGATGGTCGCCAGCTCGCCCGGGCGCGGCCAGCGCGCCGTCAGCAGCCGCTCGCGATAGGCGCGCACCATCAGCGCCAGGGGGTTCGACGAAATCAGGAAGTGAAGCCGGCGCGGGTAGCGGTCCTCGGTGATGAAGATCGGCGTGAACCAGAACCAGAACGTCAGCACCACCGAGAGCACCTGAGCGGTGTCCCGCAAGTAGACGTGCAGGCTGGACACGATCCACGCCACTCCGATCGCGAACAGCCCCAGGAACAACATGTAGACCGGCAGGAACAGCGCCATCGGGCTGAGACGCCCTTCCCAGATGCCTACCGCGCCCAGCACCAGCGCGAGCGCGATGAGGTGGTTCACCAGCGAGGAGAGGAAGATCGACACCGGGACCACCTCGGCCGGAAAGATGGTCTTCGTAATCAGGTTCTGATGCTCGAGCAGCGAGGAGGCCGAACGCTGGACCACGTCCTGGAACAGCAGCCACGGCAGGAAGCCGCAGAAGAGGAACAGGGGATAGTTCTGCGTCATCTCGCCCGGGCCGAGCTGGACCCGCAGGCAGACCTTGAAAACGAAGGTCCAGCTCACCAGCAGCACGAGCGGATGGATAACGCCCCACAGCCACCCGGCCGCCGAGCCGACGAAGCGCTGTGTAAAATCGCGCCGCACGAGCTGATAAAGAAGGTTGCGGCGCTCCACCAGGTTGCGGAGGAAGTGCGAGCCGGGAAAACGGGCCATAGAAGAGGATTCTAGCCCGTTCCGGCCCGCCGCGCCGTGCCTGCACATTGCCCGGGTTTCTCACCAGCAATTTGCTGCGGCGCGCCGCGCCACGGTCGTGGTGAGAAAAGCGGCGCTAGGAGTACAATGGTTCCGCTCCGAAGGTCGCTCGCCCAGGCCTTCGGAGGGGCTGAGATCTGCCTGGGCGGATCCGCGCGCACGCAGCGGGGTGCCGGGCAGTGGAGCACGAGACCGTCACACCATGAGCCGTACCGCATCCGCCGACGCGCGCTTCCAGCACCTTTTCGACGCATCTCCGGACGCGATTCTCGAGGTCGGGCCGGACGGGTGCATTCTGCTGGTCAACGCCGCGACCGTGAGACTGTTCGGTTACGAGCGCCAGGAGCTGGTCGGCGCGAGCGTTGACATCCTGGTGCCGGAGCGTTTGCGCGACAAGCATGCGGCCGCGCGGGCGCAGTACGTCGGCCAGCCGCAGAGGCGCGCCATCGCCGGCGGCCGCGAAGTCGTGGCGCGGCGCAAGGACGGCTCGGAATTCCCCGCCGAGGCCAGCCTCATCCCCCTGGGTTGCGGCCAGGAAACCGTCGTCACCTGCATCATCCGCGACGTCACCGCACGTAAGCTGCTCGAGGAACAGCTCGCGCAGTCACAGCGGCTGGAGGCGCTGGGGCGGCTGGCTGGCGGCGTGGCGCACGACTTCAACAACCTGCTGACGATTATCGGAGGCTACGGGCAGATGGCGCTGGAGAGCCTGAAGGCCGGCCATCCACTGCGCCAGAACATCGAGCCGATCGTGGAGGCGGCGAACCAGGCCTCGGCCCTCACGCGGCAGTTGCTGACCTTCAGCCGGCGCCAGGTGGTGAAGCCCAGGGTGATTGACCTCAACCGGCTCATCGCCAAGACGAGCGCGATGCTCAAGAGGGTCATCGGCGAGGATGTCGAGCTGCGGTTGGCGCTCCATCCGCGCATCTGGCGCACTAAAGCGGACCCCGGCCAGATGGGGCAAGTGCTCATGAACCTGGCCGCGAACGCGCGCGACGCCATGCCCGCCGGGGGCTGGCTCGCCATTGCCACGGACAACTACGAGGCCGATGGCGGGGAAGGCCTTCCGGCGCGCCCGCCGGCCGGCCAGTACGTGCTGCTCTCGGTGGGCGACAGCGGCAGCGGCCTCGACGCCGAGACCCGCAGTCACGCCTTCGAGCCGTTCTTTACCACGAAAGGAAAAAGCAAGGGCACCGGTCTGGGGCTGTCCACGGTCTACGGCGTGGTCAAGCAGAGCGGCGGGGAAATCTGGGTCGATTCCGAGCCCGGCCGGGGCGCCTGCTTCCGCATTTACCTGCCGCGGACCACCAGGACGCCCAAGCACGCCCGGCACGAGGGCCGGCGCCGCCGACCCAGCCGCGGGACGGAGACGATCCTGCTCGTGGAAGATGAGCCCGAGGTCCGCAAGCTCGTGTGCGAGATGCTGGTGCGGCTCGGTTACAAAGTGCTGGAGGCCCGCGACGGCCCCGAGGCGCTCGCCCTCTTACAGGCCCGCGACCCCGTCGTGGGCCTCCTGCTCACCGACGTCATCATGCCCCAGATGAGCGGGCCGGAGCTCGCCGGCCGTCTCACCGCCTTGCGGCCAGGCCTCAAGGTCCTCTACATGTCCGGCTACCCCGGGGAGATCATCGCGCGGCGCCGGGTGGCCGACACGGAGGCGGCCCTCCCCCTTCTTCCGAAACCCTTCACGCAGCAAACGCTGAGCTGGAAGATCCGCCAGGTGCTGGATGCCGCATTCCAGCGCACCGCTCCCGTCGCCTGAGTTCGTGCCTGCCGCCCGTTTCTACGGACGGATTGCGGGCGCGGCAAGCGGGGGGACTATAGTACTGTTTCGCTGACCCGTCTGGGTGCGCTAACGTATAATGAGCGGGTGATGTACGTGGGGATCGTGTTCCGCCTTAGGCCCCCAGCCTCGACTAAACCCAGCACTTGTACGAGAAGGAGCCGAATGAGAGGTTTCAGCAGCATGGGACTCGCCCTGGCGCTGTGCCTGGTGACAGCCTCCCCCTGGTTGACCGCCCAGGAAGCGCAGCCTCCGGCCGCGCAGCCGCAGCCGGCGCCGGAGCCGGTCAAGCCGGAAGTAGTGGAAACGACCAAGCCGATGACCGTCCCAGCGGCGGTGGACCCGAATAGCTACAAGCTGGGGCCGGACGACGTCGTCTTCGTGCGGGTCTGGCGGGAGCCGGATCTTTCGGGGACGGTGGCGGTCCGCCCCGACGGCAAGATCACGCTGCCGCTGATCAATGAGATCCAGGCCAGCGGTCTGACGCCGGTTCAACTGGGCGCGGAGGTGACCAAGGCGCTATCGAAGTTCGTGAATAACCCTCAGGTGATGGTGGCCGTGCAGGCGGTTCGCAGCAAGCGGTACTACATGAGCGGTGAGATCCTGCGGGCCGGCGCCTACCCGCTGGCGTCGCCGACGACGGTCTTTGAAGCGCTCACGATGGCGGGGGGGTTCCACGAGTTTGCCAACAAGAAGAAGATCACCATCATCCGCGGCGGGAAGCGGTTCCGGTTTAACTGGAACCAGGTCGTGAAGGGCAAGAATCTCGAGCAGAACATACTACTTGAGAGCGGGGACCAGGTGATCGTTCCTTGAGGATTTCCGAAGCGCCCGCCGTCTCCCCGGAGACGGGAGTGGCGCAGCGGTCTGGACGGCACATTGCCAGGTGTGAGGAATAAGGAGTAATGCTACCGACACAAGATGCACTGACCATTAGCAGGCGTTCGCTGGACGTGGAGGACTACATCGACATCGTGCGCCGGCACAAAGGCTGGATCGTTGGCCCGATGTTCGCGGCCGTGGTGGTGTCGGTGGTGGTGGCTTTCATGTGGCCGGACAGCTATCTCTCGGAGTCGATTGTGCAGGTGGTGCCGCCGCAGGTGCCCGAGCGCTACGTTCCGTCGAACATCAACTCGGAGATGTCGCAGCGGATCAACCAGATGGCACAGACGGTGCAGAGCCGGGCCAACCTAGTCACCATCATCCAGGGCAATAACCTGTACCGGGGCGAGCTCCAGCGCCAGCCCATGGAGGACGTGCTGGAGGGGATGCGC
>JBEKLJ010000031.1:0-21352 GCA_050010255.1 Bryobacteraceae bacterium | reverse complement strand
GCGCGATCGCGCTGGCTCCCTGATCGAGGTCGACTGCGTCATGCAGCGTGCCGCCACCCTAGCCCGCTTTTCTGACCACGACCGTGGCGAGGCCCCATGCGAATCCTGAACATCGTCCAGTGCACCAATCTCGGCGGCATGGAACGATCTACTCTGCTGAGCATGATCGGGCTCCAGGCCCGCGGGCACGAGTGCCGGCTGCTGTCTTTGAATCCCTTGGGGCCGCTCGCGCCCGAACTCCAAGCGCACGGGATTCCCGCCATCGGCCTTCCGTATCGCGGGTGGAGCGGTTGGCGCAGCCTGCCGCTGGTTCGCCGCACCCTCCGATCCATCCGGACCGACGCCATCATCATGCACGGTCAGAGCCTGGTTGCCATGCTCGCCCTGGGGGACCAATGTTCCGGCCGCCGCGTTCTCTGCCAGTACTACCATCACACCGGCGTCAAGCCGCCCTGGCAGTGGCGGCTCATCTATCGCGTCGCCGCGCGGCGGTTCAACGCCATTACCTTCCCCTCGGACTTCGTTCGCCTCGAAGCGGAAGCCCTGTCTCCGCGGATCAGGCCGCTCAGCTCCACGATGCAGGACCCGTTTCTTCTCGCGCGATCGGTGAGCGCCGCCGAACGCGCGAGCGCTCGCGCTGAGCTGGGCGTTCCACTGGATTCCGCCGTCGTCGGCAACGCCGGCTGGCTGATACCGCGAAAACGATTTGACGTTTTCTTGAGGGTCGCCGCCCGCGTCTGTTCCGCGCGCCCGGGCACGCTTTTCCTCATTGCCGGTGACGGACCCGAGCGCAACGCGCTACGCTCCTTGGCCGCCGGGCTGGCTATTGAGGGCTCGGTCCGCTGGCTGGGTTGGCAGGCAGACCTGATACCGTTCTACCGCTCGCTCGACGTGCTGCTGTTCAACTCCGACTGGGATGCGATGGCCCGCACGCCAATGGAGGCGATGTCCCACGGCGTCCCCGTTGTGGCCTCGGTTCGGAATGGCGGAATCCAGGAGATGATCACCGGACCCGAATTCGGCTTCCTAACCGGCGACCACGACGAAGAATGGCTGGCTTCGCGAGTCGTCATGCTGATCGACGACGCCGGACTGCGCGAGCGCACCGGCGCTGCCGCCCGGGCGCGCTTGGCCGTTTTTGGCGACGCCGAAGCCCATATCAGCCGCCTGCTCGAATTGCTGGACACCGGCGTGCCGCGGTCGGAGGGTGCCTGTGCCCGATAGCCCCTGCCTTTGCTGGGTTCAGGTGACCACGACGCACTACCACCACGCCCGCATGGCGGCCTTCGCCAAAGCCTGGGCAGGGCCTTGCGCGATCGTGGAACTGACCGATACCGACGAGCTCCGATCCCTCGAATCCCGGCCTCGGGACGCTCCTTATGCCCGGCGCACGCTGTTCCCCGGGCTGCCGAGCGGCCAGGCTGGCGGCCCGCGGATTGGGCCGGCAGTCCGCCGGGCTTTGGACGAGCTGCGTCCGGATGTCGTCTGCATCAATGGCTGGTCTATCGGGGGCGCTCTGGAAACGCTTCAATGGTGTGCCAGGCGCCGCGTGCCCGCGGTGGTCATGTCGGACAGCACCGCGCGTGACAAGCCTCGCCGTGCCATCGAGGAGTTGGTTAAGCGCCGCATCCTGCGTCTCTGCTCCGCCGCCCTGGTCGCCGGTACGCGACATGCTGAATACCTCGAGTCGCTCGGGTTCCCGAAAGATGGAATCTTCCTCGGCTATGATGCGGTGGATAACGATCACTTCGCTCGCGGCGGCCAGGCGAGAGAAGCCGCTGGCCAATGGCGAGCACGCCTGGGAATGCCACCCAGCTACTTCCTCGCCGTGAGCCGCTTCGTCGAGAAGAAGAACCTTCCGCGGCTCATCGAGGCCTACGCCCTCTATCGCCGGCAAGCGGGAACCGATGCCGCCGAGCTCGTAATTCTGGGCGATGGTCCGCTGCGCCCTCAACTCGAAAGCGCTGTCTCCCGCCTCGGTTTGAACGGCTCGGTGATCATGCCTGGGCTTGCCTCTTACAATGAGCTGCCCCCCTGGTATGGCCTGGCGGAGTGCTTCATTCACGCCAGCACGGTCGAACAGTGGGGCCTGGTGGTCAATGAGGCCATGGCGGCCGGCCTGCCTGTGCTCGTCTCCGAGTGCTGCGGGTGCGCAAGCGATCTGGTCCGGCCCGGAGTGAACGGCTTCACCTTCGATCCCTTCCAGCCCGAGCGCCTGGCGGAACTGATGGTTTCGATGGCAGCGTCCTCGACGGACCGCGCGGCCATGGGTCGCGCTAGCGCGGAGATCGTCGCCGCCTGGGGGCCCGGCCGGTTTGCCGAGAGCCTTGCCGCCGCGGCCCGGCTGGCGCTGTCGAGCGCTCCACCGGCGGCCCCGCTCTCCAGCCGGGCGCTGCTCTCTGCCTTGGTGCGATGCGCATAGGTCAGGTGACAGGATCGGTCTCCCGCGATGGGGCCGGAGTGTTCCAAGTGGTCTGCTCGCTCTCGAAGGCCCTCCGTCAGGCGGGCGTGGCCGAGGTTCAGGTCTTCGGACTTCGCGACGCCTACACGGGGCACGATCAGAGCACCTGGGGCGGTCTGCCGGTAACGACCTCAGCCTCGCACGGGCCGGCCGCTTTCGGCTACTCCCGCGAGCTGGCCCGCCGCCTGCTGGCCGCTCGGCTGGATCTGGTGCACCTGCATGGGATTTGGATGCACGCTTCCGTGGCCTGCCGGCGCTGGGCGCGTCTGCACCAAGCCCCCTGCGTGGTCAGCCCTCACGGGATGCTCGACCCCTGGGCGCTAGGCCATTCCGCCTGGAAGAAGCGGCTCGCCGGCACGCTGTTCGAGCGGCGCAACCTGGACCACGCCGCTTGTCTGCACGCCCTGACGTCCCAGGAGGCCGATTCGATGAGGGCCTACGGGCTGAGGAACCCCATCGCCGTAATTCCCAGCGGGCTGGATCTTCCGGAGGAAGGGTCGGCCGCGCCTCCGCCGTGGGACGCTCAGTTGCTCCAGGGTTCCAAGGTCTTGCTCTATCTCGGCCGGCTGCATCCCAAGAAAGGGCTGCTCAACCTCATCGAGGCCTGGCGACGTCTCGCTGCTGGCTACCCGCATCATCTGCGCCACTGGCGCCTCGTGATCGCCGGCTGGAGCCAGCAGGACCACGAGCAGCAACTGCGCCGATCCTGTGAATCGGCCGGCGTTGCGTCCTCGGTGCTCTTCGCCGGCCCCCAGTACGGCTCCGCCAAGCAGAGTTCGTATGGCCGCGCGGAGGCCACTGTGTTGCCGTCGCTGAGCGAGGGGCTGCCGCTCAGCGTGCTTGAATCCTGGGCGCACCGCAAGCCGGCGATTGTGACTCCTCACTGCAATCTGCCGCAAGGAGTCGCGGCCGGAGCCGCCCTCCTGGCCCAAGCCGAGCCCGGCAGCCTGCTCCAGGCCCTGCTGGAACTCTTCGAGATGTCGGATGCGGACCGCGCCGCCGCGGGTGCGAGGGGCCGCCGGCTGGTCGAAGCAGGCTTCGCCTGGTCCGAGATCGCCAGGCAGATGCTGGCGGTTTACACTTGGCTGCTCGGTGCCGCGGCCAGACCCGATTGCGTCTTACCCGGCTCGTCCGCCCTACACTGAGACTCCGCCATGCCCGACAGACTTGTTCCCGCCATCCTGACCTATAACGAGGAGCCGAACATCGGCCGGACTCTCGATGCCCTCTGCTGGGCGCCGCTGGTCGTGGTGCTCGATTCCTGCTCCACGGACCGCACCGAGGCGATCGCTCGCTCCTACCCCAATGTCCTCTGGATGGTGCGCGCCTTCGACAATCACGCGGCGCAGTGGCGGGTGGCGCTAGACGCGGCCGCCGAGCACGCTGAATTCGTGCTGGCGCTGGATGCCGACATGGTCGTGCCGGCGGCTTTCCGCGACGAGTTCGACACCGCCTTCCTGGCTTCCGGCCGGCTGTGCGCTGTGGTCCCGTTCGACCACCGCCTGCTGGGCCACCCCATGCGCGGCACGCTGCTCCAGCCTCAACTGCGCCTGTTCCACGCGCGGCAAGTGAGAGTCGAGCAGGCCGGGCATACCCAGCACTTCGCCTGCGACGCACCGCCCTATCATTTCCAGACCGCCATCATTCACGACGACCGCAAGCCGCTCGAGGATTGGTTGCGCGCGCAGAGCCGGTACTCCGCCCTGGAGTGCGCCCGCATCGCCGCCGGGGCCCCCCGGGGGCGGGACCGTCTCCGCGCCGCCGGCCTCATGCCTCTGGTGGCGTGGTTCCTGGCTTACTTGCGCGCCGGGGGGCCGTTCGGCGGGCGTGCCGCCTACTGCTACGCGCTCGAGCGCCTGACCTATGAGTCGCTGCTGGCCATGCGAGTGCTTCGCCAGCGCCTCGCGGCGGAAAAGGAGAAACCATGATCGATCTGTATCCGAGGGTCCTCGTCACAGGTGGCGCCGGGTTCATCGGTTCGCACTTGGCCGAGGAGCTGCTCGCCGCCGGCCACGAGGTCGCCGTGCTGGACGATCTCAGCACGGGCAGTCTGCGGAACATCCAGCCGCTCATCGGGCGGCCCGGCTTCCAGTTCCACCTCGGCTCGGTGCTCGAGGCGGCGGTCTGCGACACGCTCGTCTCCCGTGCCGATCTCGTCATTCATCTGGCGGCCGCCGTCGGTGTGAAGCTCATCTTCGAGCGGCCGGCGGAGACCATCGAGCGTAACGTGATGGGCACCAGCCGCATCCTGGACGCTTGCCTGCGGCACTGCCGGAAGGTCTTCGTGGCCTCGACCTCCGAGGTGTACGGCAAGGAGCCGCGTGTCGGCGGCGCCCGGTTCCGCGAGGACGATGACATCACCCTCGGCGCCTCCATGCGCTGGGCCTATGCCGCCTCCAAGGCCATCGATGAATACCTGGCCCGCGCTTACGCCCAGAGCAAGGGCCTGCCCGCGGTCGTGGGCCGGTTGTTCAACACCGTCGGCCCCAGGCAGAGCAGCGCCTACGGTATGGTGCTGCCGCGGTTCGTCTCCTGGGCTTTGGAAGGCAAGCCCATCCAGGTGTATGGCGACGGCAGCCAGACGCGCGCCTTCTGCCACGTCCGCGATGTCACCCGTGCCGTCCGGTTGCTCATCGCCGAGCCGCGCGCCGAAGGCGAGATCTTCAATATCGGCTCGAGCGAAACCGTGACCATCCTAGAACTGGCCCAGCGCGTCAAGGAGGCCACGCTGAGCGCCTCCGAGATCCGGCTGATTCCCTATGAGCAGGCCTACGGGCCGGGCTTCGACGACATCAAGAACCGTGTTCCCGATCTCGGGAAGATCCACGCGCTGGTCGGATACGAGCCACGCTACTCGCTGGACGCTATCCTGCGCGATGTGATCGAGTTCGTCTCGACGCTGCTGAGCCGTTCCACGAAGCTCGAATCCGCGGCCGCCGTTTCACCCCAATGACGGACATTCGTCTCTCTGACTTTCGCAACGACTGGTACCAGCCGGGCCGCCCGCGTGTGGTCCAGGCCGCCTGGTTCTTTCTCGGCCTGCCCCTGCTGCGCTGCCCGCTCTTGCCGTTTTCGCGCCCGCGCCGCGGGCTGCTGCGGCTGTTCGGCGCCAAGGTCGGAAAAGGCGTCGTGATCAAGCCGGGCGTTCGGGTAAAGTACCCTTGGTTGCTCTCCATCGGCGACTACTCCTGGATCGGCGAGGACGCCTGGATCGACAATCTCGGTCAAATCTCCATCGGCTCCAACGTTTGCATCTCCCAGGGCGCCTACCTTTGCACCGGTAACCACGACTGGTCTGACCCGGCCTTCGCTCTCCGGGTTCGGCCCATCGTCATCTCCGATGGCGCCTGGGTTGCCGCTCGCGCCGTCGTTTGCCCGGGTGTCACGCTCGCTGAGTGCGCTGTCGCCGCTGCCGGGAGCGTCGTCACTCGCGACATTCCCGCTTTTGAGATCCACGCCGGCAATCCCGCGCGTTTCCTCCGCCGCCACATCGCACCGCCCCCAAGCTGCCGGCCGGGCTAAGCATGCGCACCCTTAGAAACGCAGCCCGGCTGGCTCGCACTCCCGCGATGTGGCCCCTCTACGCCAGGTGGTTGTGTACTGGTCCCCGCACCGGATTGCCCCTCAAAGCGGATCCGGAGCGCTCGCTCGCCGGCTGGTCGAGCTTCAGCGAGTGTTGGTCGTTTCATGACGGCCTGCCCGGCCGCGAGTTCCTGTTCCTGGAGCGCATTGCCCGGTCGGCGGCCCAACCGCCGCTGGCACTCGACGTCGGGGCCAACATCGGCCTCTTCACCCTCGAGCTCGCGCTCCTCGGCTTTCGCGTGCATGCATTCGAGCCCGTCCCTTCCACCTTCGAGCGCCTGCGCGCCAACGTGCGCTCCAATCGCATTCCAGCCGAAAGACTGCAACTGAACTGCGCCGCTGTCGGCGATTTCGAGGGGACCGTCGGCTTCGCGGTCGATGAACGCTCGGCCTCCACCAGCCACGCCGTGCTGGGTCCCGGTGCCGCCGATTCCCTCGTCCACGTACCCTGCACCACGCTCGATACGTACTGCTCCGCCAACGACATTGGCTTTGTGGACCTTCTGAAGATTGATGTCGAAGGCCTGGAACTCCACGTCCTCCGCGGCGCTCGGCGAATGCTCTCCGGCGGCGCCGTCGGGGCCGTTCTCCTGGAGGTTTGCCCCGGCAATCTGGCTCGCGTCGGCGTTACTCCGGCTGACCTGGGAGACCTTCTCGCTCGGTCCGGCTATACCATCCACGCGCTCCTGACCGATGGCTCCGCCGGGCCGTGCTTGACCACCAGCGACCTTCAGTCCATCGACCTGGCTAACCTCATTGCCGTTCGCACCGCGGCGCTAGGCAGTAAGTCGCGCCTTGTCGGAGAGACCGTCCGTGTGCGGAACAACGACTGACATGGCGGACCGCTCCCCTGCGGCGCCGCCTCCTGCCCGCTCCGAACTCCATCGCGAGCGCCTCTTGCTCGGCGCCATCTGTCTGGTTTTTCTCCTGGCTAACCTGCTGACCAGTTCACGCTCGCCGACCGTCTGGTTTGACGAAGTCATGCTCGTTGACCCAGCCGCCAACCTCGCCGCCGGCCACGGATTCACCTCCACCGCCTGGCCGCAGCCTTCCAGCCAGCTCTGGGCCGGCAACGCACCTTTGTACTCATTCCTTCTTGCGGGTTGGATCAGGGTCTTCGGATTGAGTCCACTGGCTGTCCGCAGCTTCAGTTACTTCGGCATGGTCGCAGCCGCCCTGCTGCTATGGGGCGCTTTGGTTCGGTCTCGGCTGCTTCCCGACACCGTTTCCCGCCTTTCGGCTCTGGCCGCGATCCTCTGCGCCTACGGCGTTACATTCAGTTACCGCAGTGGCCGCTATGACGCGCTTGGCATCGCCATTTGCGCCTTCGCCTTCTGGGGCTTCTTTGTGCGGCGGCGTTGGCTCCGCTTCGCCCTCCTGTTTCTGTCGGGCTTCTTGCTCCCCGCCGCTGGCTTGCAACTCATGGTCTATGCCGCCTGCATGGGCCTGCTGGCAACGGTGTTCTTCGGTCGCCGCTATCTTCCGCACTTTTGCGCACTCGCCGCGGGCATCGCCGCTGGCGCCGCCGCACTGTTCGCCATTCTCTTCGCCAACGGGGTTTGGAGCGCCTTCGTGTTTTCGACGCGCGGCATCGCGAAGCTCGATACCGTCCAAGCCGCCCCGACCGACCTCCTTCCCGCCGCCCGTGTGCTGTTTTCCGCCCTAGGCCAGGATCCCAGCCTCGTTGTATTGCTCTGTTTCATCGCCGGCCTGCTCATTTTCGATCTGTGCTCCTCGCGCCGGCCGCCGTCTCTGCTGCTCTTCGGGCTGCTTGCGGCCCTCGTGCCGATGGCTGCATTCTCCGTCTCGCGGCGATCGTTCCCGATTTACTACAGTTGGATGGCTTTCATTCCTGCCTGTATCTGCGCCTGCGTGGTCGTCAGACCTCGGTTTTCCCGCCGGGGACGTGAGTGCGGGGCCGCGTTTGTGCTCCTTGCTGCCGCGCTGGTCGGGTTGCCGCTCCGCCTCGGCGTCACAGCCATGGAATGGCAACAACGCGACTACACCAGGGTCGAGCGATTTGTCGCCGCCAACGTCGCGCGGAACGAGGTGGTCTACTGCGACTTTCCGGCCTACTACGCCTGCCAGCACAACGCCGCTGGCAGCGTGTTCCAATTCCACGTCTCCGTGCTCAACGCCGCTCAACGGGCGCGAATTACCAAGCTCATCGTTCACCCGAAGGTGGCCTCTGCGGTGATGCAGAGTCTCGGCGGGGAATGGCAGGACACCGGCATCCGGCTGCAAACCTCCAGCCCGAACCGGCGCTGGAACTCCTTCGCTGCGGCGCTGTATGAGCTCGCGGTCTACCGCCGCTCGGCTGCCTCCGGCTCCGTCAGCCCCGAGGCGCGCTCCAGAAGGTCACCGAGCTAGCTCTGAAGACACAATTGGCGCATGTACGGAAATACCTGCACTAAGAGCGTTGCCGTCGCGCGGCAGATGGTCGCCAACCCCCGGCACGCCATGCGTTGGCTCACCAATCGGCTGTCTGGGAAGTCCCCCCTTGAACTGCGTCAGCCTTGGTTGACTTACGGGGCCATCGACTTCCTGCGCTCACGCATTCGCCCGGGAATGCGAGTCCTCGAATGGGGTGCTGGTGGATCCACTCTGTTCTTCGCGCTCGCTGGGTGCGTCATCACCAGTGTCGAGACTGACAGGCGCTGGTTTGAGCTGGTGAGGTCGCACCTCATCCGCAGCTCACTCTCCGCCGCCGTTGATCTCCGGCTTGTGGCCCTCGCATCCCCGCTGGATGGAGACTTCGCCGCATACCTTGGATGCGTGCGCGAGGCGGCTTGGGATGTCGTCCTTGTGGATGGATCCGAGTCCGAAGTTCCCACCCGCATGCGGTGCCTCTCCGCAGCCGTGGGTCATGTACGTCCTGGCGGCCTGCTGATCCTTGATGACGCATGGAGAAACGAATACAGCTCGGCTCCGGACCTCTTGCGGGAGTACACCCGTCACCAGTTCTGGGGTCTGGGACCCGCCCGATTACCCGTGGGTAAGACCGACGTCTACATCCGCGACGCTAACGCGCACTAACCGTTCACAGACTGGCAGGAGGTAAACTGAGCCTGTCTTCAGCAACCTGCCGCCGCCCTTGGCCGCCGCCTCCCCGGCCTTTCGCCGGCCGAATGACCACTCACCCGCCCGGCCGCTCGCCTCGGAAGTCTCGTAGCCTGTTCCCGAGACTCTCAAGGGTATAGAATCGGGATAGTAGGATGCTTCAGAAATACATACGGACGGCGATGCGCCGCGCGCACTACGAGATGATCGAAGGCGCGCAGCCCTTCTATGGCTCGATTCCCGAATGCCAGGGTGTGTGGGCGGCCGCGGAGACTCTCGAAGCTTGCCGGGAAGAGCTCGAATCGGCGCTCGACGACTGGATTCTCTTTCGACTCTCGCGCCAGCTAGAGGTGCCTGTGATCGATGGCATCGACCTGGCGGTGCGGGAAGTCGCCTGATGCCCCCTTTGGGCCCCGTCAAACGGCGGGAGCTTGTAGCGTACCTGAGGCAACTCGGATTCGACGGCCCGCTTCGTGGTGGGCGTCATCAGTTCATGCAACGGGGCGCTGTGACCGTGATTCTCCCCAATCCCCACAGTGGCGACATCGACAAGAGCCTCCTCGCCCGGCTGCTCCGGCAGGCGGGCATCGAGCGATCAGCTTGGGAATCTCTGAGTTGAGTGGTGTGACCGCCCGTCCTTGCCACGGGCTGCTGTCGCGCGCCCGCTCCCCGCTGTCCGCTGATAGCTGGTAGCTGTCTCTTGTAGCGCACGCTCTCGAGCGTGCCGCGTCGGCACTCGTGCCGACGCTCGGCTGAAAGCTGAAAGCTGGTAGCTGCTAGCCGCCTCGGTCACAACCCAATTCCCCCGCTGAATCAATGACTTCCCTCAAAACCCTTCCACCCCCCGCCTTATCATGGAAGCGAGGTCTTGTTTCATGTCCGTCTCCGGTTACTTCTCCAAGTCCCGCGCCCCGCTCCGCATGCCTCGCTCTGAGCCCGGCGTCCGTGACCCCAACGGCTTCGTTTTCCACGGCCCCGTCCTCACCGGCTGCATCGATGTCGCCACCGCCATCCGCCGTGAGGCTCTCCAGGCCTGGGCCGCCTCTTACACCCCCGCCGCCGGCGGCCCCCTCGCCAGCGACCCTGTCCTCGACCCTCTCGCCAACCGGGTCCCGCCCGCTCCCGACCCCGCCTGCGTCGCTCCCTTCCTCGACGCCGCCACCCCGCCCAACGAGGCCCGCTCCGCTCCCAACGCATTCCCCTTATTGCCCACCCTCCGTCCTCCCGGCCCTCCTGCCGCCGCCGAGGCCTCCCGCGTCCTTGATCGCTTCCGCGATCCCTCTCGCCGCTGAACTCGCCCGACCGCTCGCCTCCCCTTCCGGTCACGGCCTTGTCAGGCTTTTTTCTCCCTTTGATCCAAATACGTGCATCCGCCCGGACGCGGTGCCCGTGGCCTCCATGCTCTACCCTTGGGCCAGAATGTCTTCCGCCGGTGCGGAGGGCATTGCGCAACGGTTCCGGAAACCGTCATCGTACGGCGCCTCGGCGCCGGGTGCATTCTGGGCCTCCGGGAGTCAGGGTGAGCCAGTGGCATCGCCCGGGAGAAGGCGTACGGCGCGCTCCCACGGCAAAAGGAGGCTTGCCGCGCCGAAAATAGGAGGAGAAGCGCGGGACAAGAGAGGATCGATCCTCCAAGCAGAGGTGGATGGCAGTTGCTCAGCCGCTCTCCCCAGCGGGCGTCGCAAGAACGTCCGTCTGGGGACGCTGGCCCCACGCTCCGCCGCAAGGCGGACGCCGAAGGGTCGGTGCCTTTCGTTCGCGGCTCCGCTTTCGCGCCTGGGGCCACGGCGTCGTGGCTTTTGCCCGGGCTCCACGGAGCCCCTTCTCCGGGGGCGGTCTCTTAAGGCCCCCATCCAGCCTTCTCGCACCCCGTTGGGTGCCCCGGGCTCGGGGCGCCCAACGCGAGCGATGTATCGCTTCCATTACCTCCCCTGACGCCGCCGTGTTTTCTTCCCACTCCATCTGTGAACTTCCTTCTTATCAATCAGTTCTGCGACCCTGACCCCGCCCCCACTGGCCAGCTCCTGGCGGATCTTGCCCGCGCGCTCGCCGCGCGTGGACACTCCGTGACCGTCCTCTGCGCACGGGCCGCCTACGCCGCCGCGGACGCCCCCGCCGATCTCCCCGTCGGCATCACGGTCCGCCGCCTCTGGGGCCTGCCTTTCGCCCGCTCCGCCGCCGCCCGCCTCCTCTCGTATGCCTCCTTCTACCTCGGCGCCCTCTTCCGGTCCCTCTTCGGCCCCCGGCCGGACGTTGTCTTGACCCTCACCACTCCCCCGCTTCTCTCGTTATGCGGGACTCTGGTGAAGAAATCCCGCGGCTCGCGCCACTTTATTTGGGAGATGGATGTTTATCCCGATATCGCGGTCGCTCTCGGCGTCTTCCGCCGGCATTCGCTCGTCACCCGCG
This sequence comes from Bryobacteraceae bacterium, assembly GCA_050010255.1. GTDB lineage: Bacteria > Acidobacteriota > Terriglobia > Bryobacterales > Bryobacteraceae > JBEKLJ01. The sequence continues at coordinate 9,840 of JBEKLJ010000031.1, read as the reverse complement.
TCAGCGGCGCCCTGGCCGACTGGTCGCGCCGCCGCGCCGACGGCATCATCGCCCTCGGAGAATGCATGCGGGACCGTCTGCTGGCGCGCGGCATCCCGCCCGAGAGGATCCACGTCGCCGAAAACTGGGCCGATGGCGACCTCATCCGTCCCGAGCCGCGTCCCGCCGCCGGACCGCTCACCATCCTCTACTCGGGCAACCTCGGCCTGGCCCACGATACCGCCACCGTGGCCGCCGCCCTCGCCGCCCTCGGCGCCGACGCCCGCTTCCGTTTCGTCTTCGCCGGCGGCGGCCCGCGCCGGCCCTGGCTCGAGGAATTCTGCGCCGTGCGCAGCCTGACGAACGTCGCATTCCTGCCCTACCAGCCCGCCCAGCGCATGAGCGCGCACCTGGGCTCCTGCGACGTTGGCCTGGTGACGCAGAACCCGGCCACCCTGGGTTGCGTGGTCCCCAGCAAGACCTACCCGTTGATGGCGGCCGGCCGGCCCGTGCTGTTCGTGGGACCGCGCCAGGCCACGCCGGCGCTCCTGCTCGAGCGCTTCCGGTGCGGCTGGCAGATCGACCCGGGCGATGCGGCTGGCTTGATCGCGCTGCTCCAGTTGCTGGCCGCCTCCCCCGAGCTGGTGCGCGAGGCCGGCGCACGCGCGCGGGAAGCTTTCGCCGCCCACTACGATCGCGCGCCCGGCGTCGGCCGCCTGTGCTACATTTTGGCCGCCGGCCCCGCGGCCAGGGAGCTCGCCAAAACCACATGAAAGCACTCATAACCGGTGTCACCGGCCAGGACGGCTCGTACCTGGCCGAGCTTCTGCTCGAAAAAGGCTACGACGTCCACGGCCTGAAGCGCCGCGCCTCCAGCTTCAACACCGAGCGCGTCGATCACATCTATCAGGACCTTCACGCCTCCGATAGCCGCTTCCATCTGCACTACGCCGATCTGTCCGATGGCGGCTCGCTGACCGCGCTGCTCTACGGCCTGCGTCCGGACGAGATCTACAACCTTGCCGCGCAAAGCCACGTCAAGGTCAGTTTCGAGGTGCCCGAGTACACCGCCGAGATTGTGGCTGTCGGCACGCTGCGGCTCCTGGAAGCAATCCGCCGCATCGGCCTCAAGTGCCGGTTTTATCAAGCCTCCTCGAGCGAGATGTTCGGCGCGGCGCCGCCGCCGCAGTCCGAGCTCTCGCCGTTCCATCCGCGCAGCCCGTACGCTTGCGCCAAGGTCTTCGCGCACCACGCTGCGGTGAACTACCGCGAGAGCTACGGTTTCGCAGCCTCCTGCGGCATCCTGTTCAACCACGAGTCGCCGCGGCGCGGCGAGACCTTCGTCACCCGCAAGGTCACGCGCGCAGTGGCGCGGATCAAGCACGGCCTGGATAAGAAGCTCTACCTCGGCAATCTGGAGGCGCGCCGCGACTGGGGCTACGCGCCAGACTATGTCCGCGCCATGTGGCTCATGCTCCAGCAGGACCGCCCGGACGACTACGTCATCGGCACCGGCGAGGCCCACTCGGTCCGGGAGTTCGTCGAGCTGGCCTTCTCCTGCGCCGGCCTGGACTGGAAGGAACACGTCGAAGTCGATCCGCGCTACTTCCGCCCTTCCGACGTCGATTGCTTGCTGGCTGACGCCGTCAAGGCCCGCCGCATGCTCGGCTGGGAGCCTACAATCAGGTTCCCGGAGCTGGTGCGGCTCATGGTGGCCGCGGACCTCGGCGAGCTGGCCGCGCGCCTGGGCGGCGGAGCCGCGGCGGTCCGGCCGGAGCCGCTTCCAGTGTGAACGCCATGCCCATCGATCTCACCGGAAAACGCCTCCTGGTCACGGGCGGTGCGGGTTTTCTGGGCAGCCACCTGGTCGAGCGCCTCCAGGCTCGGGGCTGCCGGGAGATCTTCGTGCCACGCATCGAGGCTTGCGACCTCACCCGCTGGGGCGACATCGAGCGCCTCTTTGAGGAGCGCCAGCCGGAGGTCGTTTTCCATTTGGCGGCCGTGGTCGGCGGCATCGGCGCGAACCGCGCCAGCCCGGGCCGCTTCTTTTACGAGAACGCCATCATGGGCATCCAGATCATCGAGGCCTGCCGGCGCTTCGGCGTCGAGAAGGCGGTGATCCTGGGCACCATTTGCGCCTATCCGAAATGCACGCCGGTGCCGTTCAAGGAGGAGGATCTCTGGAACGGCTACCCGGAGGAGACCAACGCCCCCTACGGATTGGCCAAGAAGGCGCTGCTGGTGCAGTGCCAGGCGTATCGGCGGCAATACGGCCTGAACGCCATCTACCTGCTGCCCGTGAATCTGTACGGGCCGCGGGACAACTTCGACCTGGAAGCATCGCACGTCATCCCCGCACTCATCCGCAAGTGCGTCGAAGCCGCCGATTCCGGCGCCGGCGAGATCGTCTGCTGGGGCGACGGCTCGCCGACGCGCGAGTTCCTCTACGTCGAGGACTGCGCCGCTGGCATCCTCGCCGCGGCCGAGCGCTACGACAAGCCCGATCCGGTGAACCTGGGCAGCGGGCAGGAGATCTCGATCCGCGAGCTGGCCGAGCGGATCGCCGCTCTCACCGGCTTCGGCGGCCGCATCGCCTGGGATACTTCGAAACCGAACGGGCAGCCGCGGCGCTGCCTGGACGTGACGCGCGCTTGGTCGGAATTCGGCTTCCGCGCGCTCACGCCGCTGAGTGAGGGTTTGGAGCGCACCGTGGCGTGGTACCGCAGCGAGCGGAGGTGTTTGTGATCATCGTTGCTGTTGGCCGGCCGGCCTGGTCTGTTGCTCCGGCCGCCGTTGAGGAGGCGCCGTGCTCTCGCTGAGTTTCCTGGCTGTCGCGGGGTTCCTTCTCTCGCTTCTGCTGACGCCGCTGATGCGGAATGTTTTTCGTTCGCTGGGGGTCGTGGATCGTCCGGATCACCGCCGCAAGGTTCATCCGCAGCCGATCCCGCGCGTGGGCGGCGTTCCGATCATGGCCGCCTACGTGTGCGCCTTCGCCCTGCTGGCGCTCATGCCGTTCCAGGGCAAGGTAGTCCTCCAGCAGGCCTGGCCACTAGTCTGGAAGCTGATTCCAGCGGTCTTAGTGGTCTTTGCCACGGGCCTGCTGGACGACCTGATTGGGCTGAAGCCCTGGGAGAAGTTCGCGGGCCAGTGTTTCGCCGCCGGGCTGGCCTGCTGGGCGGGCATCCGCATATACGGCGTGGCGCGGTTTCAAGTCAACGCCGCTGTAGGAATCGCCCTGACCGTGCTCTGGCTGGTGGCTTGCACGAACGCCTTCAACTTGATCGACGGCGTCGATGGCCTGGCCTGCGGCGTGGGCCTCTTCGCCACGCTGACCACACTGGTGGCCGCCCTGCTGATGGGGCACTACGGCCTAGCCCTGGCCACGGCGCCGCTGGCCGGCGCGCTGCTCGGTTTTCTGCGCTTCAACTTCAACCCGGCATCCATCTTTCTGGGCGACTCCGGCAGCTTGACGGTGGGCTTTCTGCTGGGATGCTACGCCGTGATCTGGTCGCAGAAGTCCGCCACGTTGCTCGGCATGACGGCCCCGCTGATGGCTCTGTCGATCCCGCTGCTCGACACGGCGCTGGCCGTCGTGCGCCGGATTCTGCGGCGCCAGCCGCTCTTTTCCGGTGACCGCGCCCACATCCACCACAAGCTGCTCGACCGCGGCTTCACGCCGCGCCGGGTGGCGCTGTTCTTCTACGGCCTGTGCGGGCTGGCGGCGGCCTTCTCGCTCTTACAGAGCGTGGTGAGCAATCAGGTCGCCGGCTTCATCGTCGTCCTGTTCTGCCTGGCTGCCTGGGTCGGCATCCAGCACCTGGGTTACGCCGAGCTCGGCGTCGCGGGCAGGCTGATGGTTCCGGGCACCTTTCTGCGCGTGCTGAATGCGGAGCTCCGGCTGCGAACACTCGAGCAGTCACTCACCGATGCCAACTCCGTCGAGGCGTGTTGGGAGGCCCTCCGCGACGCCTGCCGCGACTTTGGATTCGTCCATGTGGCGATGAGGGTGGACTCCGGAGGCTTCGAGCAGTTGCTCCGGGAGACGGATGGGGCCTACTGGACGGTGCACGTACCGCTGTCGGAATCCGAGTACGTCACCATCGGGCAGGAGTTCCGCTCGGGAGCCCAGCCCCTGGTCGTCGCGCCGCTGGCCGATGTGCTGCGGCGTTCCCTTTCTCCGAAATTGCGCGCGCCGGATCCGGATGTGGCGGCCGGCGCCGGGTAGATTGTGTCTTACAATGTATAACTAAGGCTGGTACTGGGACTGGTACGAAGTCGTTTAGTACCATGAGGTTCTGGGACTGTGAGCTATTGAAATGAGGACAGAGACCTCCTATAATGACAGAGCGAGAGACGTCTATGGCTTGTAGGAGGATCTTTGTCGGCCTGGGTCTCCTGGTAATGGCTAGCGCCATTGCCTGGGCTGCCCAACCGCTGGCCTCCATCCGAAGCAGCGAGTCGTTCCAGGTCCAGGGCGATGCTGTGCCCGTGGCGGGACTGCGGGCATGGCCGCTGGTGGAAGGCGACGAGATTGTGACGTACGGGGCGCCGGCGATTGTCATGTTTCCCGACGGCAGCCGAGTCGTTCTTTCGCCCAAGTCGCGCGCGAAGGTCGAATCCAAAGATTCGGAAGTGATCTTCCGCCTGCTGGCAGGCGCGCTCGAGTTCCGGCTGGCGCTCGCTGGGAAGGTCCGCATCTACAACCGGGAAGCGCTACAGACCGGCACGGCGGGAACGTTTTCCGCCAGTGCTACTCCCGTGGCCGGCCCGAGCCCCTCGGCGGGGCGAGTCAAGACCCAGGCCCTGCCGCCCCTCAGCCGGTGGCGTTGAGGAGCGCCTGAGGAGAGTTCGTTCATGCGGCTCATCGGTTTGGTGATGATGGTGGTGATGGTCGCGGGCGCGACCACGATCACGATCGACGTCGTCCCGTCGCTCGGGCCGAATCCCTGGGCCTCGCCGAGCTTCGGGGCGTACACGGACAACGCCCTGACTGAGCTGCTCGCTGGGACGTCCGGGATCGGCTCTGGTCCGTCTTTTTACGGCATCAATTATACCTTCGACTTTGAGGACGCAACCGTCACCAACTACCCGTCCTGGCGCGGTACGGCCGATCCCGCCCCGCCCTACGACGCCGAGTCGGGCACCTCGTATTTCGTCGGCACCCACATCCTGGTTGATGAGAACGCCACGTTCCACCCCGCGGACGTATACGTCTGGCAGTTCAGCACCGATGTTCCCATTGATCCGTGGCACTGGGGCCCGTTCTACTTGTCGGCCTCCTCTCTTTCCGGTATGCGCGGATACCTGGACGGCACGGAAGTTACGCCGCTGGCGATGGACAGTGTGATTGACGAGTTAGTCTACGTCGGCATCGCCGGCGCCTACGATGCCAGGACCGGCACCGATGCGGGCTTCACTTCGGGACAGGCCGGCCTGGACGCCGCCATTGCCGAGTACCGCGATGCCTATGGCGCCAACATCGTCACGACCTGCTACGCGCTCCACTACACGGTCAACGGCACGACTTCCAACGGCGGCACGACTGTGTGCTCCGAACCGCCTCCCGTCCCCGAGCCCGCGACGTTTGTCCTGGGCGGCGCCGGCCTGCTCGGGCTGCTCCTGCTCAAGCGGCGGCGGTAGCCGCACCATAGCGCGCGGGGCGTCATCGTGCCCGCTTTCATTCTCACAGCTCTCTCCCTGATCCTGGGCTATGCGGCCTTCGCGGGCGGCGGCGTGTGGCCGGCGGACTGGTTTCCTTGCCTCCTGGCGCTGGGGGTGACGGCTGCCGTCTACTGGGTGGCCGTGAGGCGCATCGATCTGGCCCCGCCGCCCGGCCGCCTGCTGCGCTGGCTGCTCGCCGGCATCCCGCTCAGTATTGCGCTCCAGGTGGTACCGCTGCCGGTGTGGCTAGTGCGCGTTCTATCACCGGCGCGCGTGGAGTTACAGGAGGCGGCCGCGCCAGTCGCGGGCAGCTCGACATGGTTGACGCTGAGCGCCGCCCCGGCTGCGACGGCCGGTCTGCTACTGACCGCGCTGGGCTGCGTGGTGATGTTCCTGCTGGTTAGGGAACTGGCATGGCGCTGGGAGGGCTCGCCCTGGCTGCCGGTGGCTCCGCTAGTAGTGATTGCGGTGCTGGAGGCCGTGCTGGGGCTGGTGCAGGCTTACTCCGCGGGGGGCGACGGCATCGCCCGCGGCACCTTCGTGAACCGGAACCACTACGCCGGCCTGCTGGAGATGTGCGCGCCGTTTCCGCTGGCCGGCGGTCTGCGGGTGCTGCTGAGAAACCGCAGCCGCCACTCCTCGCCGCTGCGGCCGGCGCTGCTTGCCTGCCTCCTGTTCGCCACAGCGGCCTTGCTGCTGGTGGCCATCGTCCACTCGCTCTCGCGGATGGGTTTCATCGCCGCGCTGTTCTCGCTGGCGCTGATCGGGGTCGTGACCTGGAGCGCCGGCCGTCACCCGGCCTGGCGCTGGCTGCCGATTCCCGCGCTGCTGGCGGCGGCGCTGGCCGGCTTCATCCTGCTGCCCACCGACGCGCTGATCGCGCGCTTCGGCGATTTGGCCGGCGTCTCGGAGCTCTCAGCCGACACGCGCGCGGCCGTGTGGCGCGACACGGGCCGGCTGGTGGCCGTATATCCGCTGTTTGGATGCGGTCTGGGCGCCTATGAGTCGGTGATGGCGCGCTACAACACCGCCGCGCCGATGAACGCGGTGGACTTCGCGCACAACGACTATCTGCAACTGGTTGCCGAAGGCGGAGTGGTGTGCTTTCTCCCGCTGATGGCGGCGGTGGTGATCATCGTGTCCACGGCGCGGCGCGCGGCCGGGCGCGCGAGAGTTCCGGCGAGTTTTGTGGCGCTCGGCTGTCTGGGGTCGCTGACCGCGATCTTGCTGCACAGCGGGGTGGACTTCAGCCTGCACATCCCGGTTAACGCCCTGATCGCGGCCTGGGTCGCCGGCCTCGCCGCCGCGCCGGAGTAGGGGAGAATGCGGGGTTTGGCGGGGGCTGTTCAGAAAGCGGCGCTGGCTGGTGCTGCCGAAGAGGATCGAGAAGTAGTCCATTCTGTGCCGCCGGAGTTGCTCGGCATGGGAAGAATCAGCCAAGCGGCTCAAATGGAGGCGATTAGATGTACAATTGATGGCAGCCAGGAGGCCAAAAGGGAAATCCTGGCTCACTATCATGGGACAAGACATGAGCGACTCCATCCCAGCATCTGAGTTGCGAAGTAAGGCGTGGCTGCTCAGAGGGCTTCTCGGAAGCGTGCCTGGGATTCTACAACTCTCCGGTGAGCGGTTATCTTTCACGGCGATTGACTCTGGAACGCTGTGGGGGCCCCAACTTCGCAGGTTGGAGGAAATGGCACAGCAGCCGGGGTTGGCAGATCGCCTGGAACGCGGTGAGGACGTGCAGATATTCGACGTACCGCTGCAGCAGATCACGCAGGTAGTCTTCCCTTGGTACTACTTCAGCGGCGGCGCTATTGTCGTCGTTGGCAGCGTCCGCTACCGCTTATCATTCCTGGAGCCGCAGAACGCTAAGTGGCCCGAACCACGCACTCACGATGTCATAAAGGCGGCAGTGAAAGTAGCTGAGCTGTGTGGCGAGATCGCTGAGGGAAGAGACGCCGGCAAGGCGTGGAAAACGGCGCTACTTGGACAGAAGAGCACGGGATAGCTACGATCGCCCGACAAGAGGCTCAGACTCTCAGACGTCAGCGATGATATTCAGCAGATCGTCGGCTGTCCGAGGGCGGATCCAAAAAACGGAAAGCCGACGCTGCACGCTGTCCGTTGGCGGATGCCAAACGGCGGCAAAGACGTGCGCCACGAAGAACAGCTTCCCGCTACTAGCTACCAGCTATCAGCGACCAGCATTCAGCTACCAGGGGCGGCGGGGCCCAGAGGGCACCCCGGCTCTGCCGGTGGCGGCCGGATAGGCTGCGGCAGGGAAGGGAAGCGGGCGAGCTAGGGAGGGGACGGAGAGGTGTCTGATAAACTGCTTGAAATGAGGCACTTCCCGGTCTTTACGGACCGGGAGGTGGGAAAGCTGGCCCCTTCCAGGGCCGCCGGAGTCGCTCGGGAGAGGCAGGATGATGGAAACGGCTTCGGCGGAGGCCGTCGGGTGTAGAATCGATGGCGTCCAGGGTGCGAAAAAGGAGATCCTGGTTAACTATAGTGGCCGGAGCATTGAGCGGAGTCGCACGGGTCCCTGAAAGGGTAAGTGCGGCGGCATGCTAGGAGGAAGAGCCTTATGACGTGCGATGTCTGTAAGGGCCCGTCCGACGACGCGATAGACGTCAGTCTCGTTGCCTCCACCGAGCGGACTGTCTCCGCCGGCCCGTGGAGGCAACTCGCTTGGCGGCGCGAGAGGACCGTCCTCAAGGCTCGCGAGAGCACGCGTTTCAGATTCAACGTTTGTGGCGACTGCTTTCGGCGCTGGACTGGCCTCGCGCGCGAGGATTGGCGAAGCGGCCTGGTGAAGAGACTCGTGGTCCTGGCGGTGGAAATCGCGACGCTGGCCTTGTTGTTGTGGGTCCCAGGGGGGATCATTCAAAGAGTCCGTGAGGACAGGGCGCGGATGGCCGAGGTCAGCAGATGTGAGCAGTTCCTTCAGGATAACCAAAGCCTTCTCGCGTCCGAGCTTGTCCGAGCCGGCTACCGTGGTCAATACATTGGGGGCACCTCCTATCCTAGCTTTGAGCCGCTGCTGGAGATGGAGTTAGTCCTGCCGGACTCAGCAAACAAAATGCTGGAACTAATCCCCAAGGGCCATCCGATGCGGTCGCGGCTACTGGAGGCTGTGGGCACCGTTGCCCGCCTCAAGGAGATCTGGAGCAACGCTGAACGCCGGAAATGGTATCTACCCTCCAGGGACGACGATCCGGGCCGGCGCGGTATAAAGCTCGCGTGGCTTGCTTTGCTTGCCGGGAGCGCCGGGCTCTTTCAAGTCTTCCTGGTCTGGAGTTCTCTGGAGGAACGCCCTTCTCTTAAAATCGGGCAGCAAGATGCAAAGCAACTCCTCCGCGTATTCCGGAACGACGTCGTCGACAAAGCCTGCCGTGTTAACTCACAGCTCCGGACCGGTACGCTAGTAATCGATTCCGTAACGGTACGTGACTGATCCGTCTGGCGTTCACTTTGCGCCAGCAGGTGAAACCGCGGTGCGACCCTGGCTGACGAAAAGCTGTCGTGCATAAGAGTGAACTCAGGTGGAGGACGAGCGATGAACAGACTGGTTGTGCCTTGAAAGCTCAGAATGGAAACTCTGGATGAAAGAAGTGTGACAATGGTTTCGGCCAAGAAAGAACCCGAAGAGCCAGCTACTCCAAACATCATCTGGACGCTCGTCGACGACGGCCGCAGCAATGCGGAGATCATCGCGAGCATCGAGGCAAAAGGCGGAAGGGTGTCCGCTTTGGCGAAAGCCTTCTCGGATGAGCCAGTTCCTCCGAAGGGAACGAAATACCCGCTCGTCGGCATTCGTGGGGAGGAACTCCCCACCGGTCGAGAACGCAGCATCCTGGATATCCAGGCGGAAGCGGATCGCCGCAAGTACCGGAAGTCGCCGGCGCGGGTAGGGCTTCTGCTTCGGGAGAAGTTCATCAGCCAAGAGGCGCTCGGCTATCCGTGCGTGGTTGTGTTCGCGGATCGCTCGTTGTTGTTAGTCCTCGGGGCCGAAGACGAGTTGGACGAGTGGAATACGCCCAATGACCGGTTGGATGTTGTGAGTGCGCACGAGGAGCTGTATTGGGGCAGTGGGTCTCTGTTTGTGTTTCTCGCGCCGTCTCAGACCTAAGTCGTCAGAGATTTAGCGCTTGCGCTGTGACTCTCTGGCCTCGGTCTTCAACGTCACCCTGTGCCGGG
>JBEKLJ010000030.1:0-21414 GCA_050010255.1 Bryobacteraceae bacterium | reverse complement strand
TGGAAAGTGTCCTTCGAGCCCAGGCCGTAGCCGCCCGAGACGATGACGTTGGCGGCCTTCAGATCCACGCGCCGCGGGTGCGTCTGCCGCTCGAGCACCTTCACCGCCTCGGTCTCGCCGTCGAGCTTAACGGGCACCTCGATGAGCACGCCCGTGCGGCCGTCTGCCGGCTCGGGCACGTGCATCACGCCCTCGCGCACGGTGGCCATCTCGGGCAGCACGTCCGGGCTGACGATGGTGGCGATGATGTTGCCGCCCCAGGCCGGGCGGATCTGGAGCAGTTTCTGCTGGTAGAGGCGGCCGCCGGATTCGTAGGTGCCGATCTGGAGGTCGGTGCAATCGGCTGTGAGACCGGTCTTCAACGCCGAGGCGACGCGCGGCGCCAGGTCGCGCCCCGTCGGCGTGGCGCCGTAGAGCACGATCTCCGGCTTCCTCTCCGCCACCAAATCAGTCAGAACCCGCGCGAAGGGCAGCGTGGTGTAGCGCGCCAGGCGCTCGTCCTGGGCCGAGTAGACAATGTCCGCGCCGTGGGCGAACAGCGTGCCCGTGAGCGCCTTGGCGCGATCGCCGAGCACCACCGCGGCCAGCTTGACGCCCAGCGTCCCGGCCAGTTCCCTGCCCTTCCCCAGCAGCTCGAGCGAGACCTCGGCGATCCTGCCTGCGTCCACTTCCGCGAAAACCCAGACCTCGCCGTGCTGCGACATATCAGCCGAACGTCCTCTCTTCGACCAGCTCGTTGACCAGCGCGCGGACCCCATCATCGTCCGCCCGGAACATCTTCAGGTTGAGGCCGGCCAAAACCACGTTCTCGATCTTCTTGACCTTGGTGGGCGAGCCCGAGATGCCGATGCGGGCCAGGTCGGCGCCGATGTCCTCGGCGCCCCAGGTCTCGATGAACAGGCCCCGCGAGCGCAAGCCGGCGACCACCTCATCGACGCTCCGGCCCTGCGCCTTGGCCTCGGCCTCGACTTCGAAGGCCGAACGCGCCCGGCGGTATTTGAGCAGCAGCCGGGCGTTGGGCCAGCGCGGCAGATTCGCCGTCTTGGGCACGGTCATGAGCACCGGCGTGACGGTTTCCACCACCTCGTGCGCGCGGCCCAGGTCGCGGCGGACGCGGAATTTGGCGCCGTCGAACTCCAGCACCTGGCTCGCGTAAGTCACCTGGGCGATGCCCAGTTTCTCGGCCACCTGCGGCCCCACCTGGGCCGTGTCGCCGTCAATGGCCTGGCGGCCGCACAGGACCACGTCGTAGGGCATCAGGTGCGTGGTGATGGCCTGCGCGATGGTGTAGGAGGTGGCCAGCGTGTCGGAGGCCGCGAAGCGGCGGTCGCTGAGCAGAATGACGCGATCGGCGCCCCGGCACAGCGAGTCCTTCAGGATCTCCGCGGCGCGCGGCGGGCCCATGGTGAGGACGATCACCTCGCCGCCGTAGCGTTCCTTCAGCTCCAGCCCCATCTCCAGCGCGTTCACATCCTCGGGGTTGAAAATGGCGGCCAGCGCGCCGCGATTCACGGTGCCGTCCGGCTTCATGACTTCGCCGGTGACGTTCTTGGTGTCCGGCACCTGCTTGACAAGAACAATGACTCTCAAGGGCATGGTCCCTTCACAAACGGATTTACCGCGACCGAAAAGACCCACCGGTGCACCGTCAGCCAGCGGCGCCCTGGGCCAGCACTGCGCCCGGCCCCGCGCCCGCTCTGGCCAACTGGGAAAGAGAGCCTAATTTACCAAGCCGCGGGGACCCAAAGCAACACGACCGACCCCTCCTTCCTCCCGCGCCCCCTTTCATCTGGCTCCCGGCTGCAGCTCGGTTCTGCTTGCGGACGGATTACGGTGCGGCACATTGCAGACACGCTCTCCTTTTTCTCGCTGAAACGTGCTACATTTCAAGGCATTATGGCATCCAGAAGCGTCAACAAGGTCATTCTGATCGGGCACCTGGGCAAGGACGCCGAGACCAAGTTCACGGCTGGCGGCGCCGCCAGAACCACCTTCACCCTGGCCACCAACCGCCGCTGGAAGGACCAGCAGACCGGGGAGTGGAAGGAGGAGACCGACTGGCACAACATCATCGTGTGGCGCCAGGAGAACGTCTCCAATTACTTGACCAAGGGGAAGCAGATCTACGTGGAAGGCCGGCTGCAGACCCGCAACTACGAAGACAAAGACAAGCGGAAGATCTACGTGACCGAGGTCGTCGCCGATGAGATTCTGCTGCTGGGCGGGCGGACCGACGCCGCTGGCGCCGGAGGCGAGCAGCCGTCCGCGGCCTCCGGTCGCGGCCCGCAGCGCGTGCCCGCAGCCGCGGCCCCGGCCGAAGAAGGCCCCGACGTAGAGGCCATCACCGACGACGACGTGCCGTTTTAGCCGCCGGCGCCGGGTCCGTTCCCAAAGCAGGGCGGACGCCCTCGTCCGCGGCCGGCCCCCGGGCCGGCCGCGGCGGGGTCAGGGGACCCCCGCGCGGACCCGGGGGGCCGCGCCGCTCACTTCTTCCACGGGTTTTCGTCGGCGCTCGGGCCGTAAATGGCAGGCACCGGCACGTCCAGCAGGCGCAGATACACCGATAGTTGCCCGCGGTGGTGATAGAGGTGGTTCAGCAGGATGATCCGCAGGCAGGTCATCCGCGGCATCTGCGTCGCCACAACGCCGCCCTTTTTAGCGGTCCAGAGCCTGCCGAGCGATTCGTCATCGAACTGCGCGAGAGTGCGCTTCGCCTCGGCGAGGCTGGTCTCGAACGCCTGCATCAACTCCGCATGGGAGGCCGCCGGCGTGAGTTTGTAGTCCTCGGCGAACTCGAACGTGTCGCAGGAAATCATGCGCGCCAGGTTACCGGGCGCCGTAGCTATGTGCGTAGCCAGCAGGCCGAGCGTCATCGATTTCTCGTGCGGCTTCCAACCCAGCTTGTCCTCGGGCACCCGCTCGAGCACCCGCCGGGTGATGGCCGACTCCTGTTCCAGTTCCTTGAGAATCGCGTCAATCATTGGCATGTGGTTCCTCCAGTGTTCATTCCAGCAGATCGAGGGCCAGCTGCAGCTCATTCCGCGCGTGCTCGTCGCCGAGCCGCGCGGTGAGCTCGATGCCCCGCCGGTAGAAGTCCTTAGCCTCCTCGAGGCGGCCCAGCCGCTCCAGCGCCTGCCCGGCGTGATAGTAAGCGTAGGCGTAGTCGGGCTTGAGATCGAGCAGCGCACGGAACTCGGCGACCGCCTCCTGGAAGCGGCCCGCCTTCGAGAATTCCATCGCCAGGCCGTAACGGGCGAAGCCGTCCGAGGGATTCTGCGCCAGGATCTGCCGAAGGGCTTCCAGCCGTTTCGTCATCGGAGTTGGACCACACCCGCCCGCGTCCCGCTGGCCCAGCGAGAGGACCGCGGCAATCTCTATGCTAATATACTCGCGATGGCGTGCCCCTACTTCTATCCGGTGGAGCGCTTCGCCGTCCACGCCGGCGCTGAGTTTACGCCGTGAAGCCGAGCTTGAATTCCATGCCCGAGGGAAAGCTGCCGCGAGAGAACGCGCCTGCCGAAGGGCGGCCGGTGCGCGAGTCGGCGTCGGAATACTCCGAGATCGCCCTGCCGAACGACGCCAACGTCTATGGCTACCTCCTCGGCGGCCGCGTGATGCACCTGGTGGACATGGCCGGGGCGCTGGCTGCGATGCGTCACACGCGCTGTCCCGTGGTGACGGCCGCGATCGATCACATGAGCTTCCTTCACCCGGTCCACATCGGGCAGCTCATGATCCTGAGATCCTCGGTCAACCGTGTGTTTCGCACTTCTATGGAAGTGGGGGTGAAAGTGCTGGTTGAGGACCTCGTGACCGGCGAGCGCCTGCACACCTCCTCCGCCTACCTGACCTTCGTCGCGTTGGATGCGGAGGGCAAGCGGATCCCCGTCGCGCCCGTGATTCCGGAGAGCGACGAGGAAAAGCGCCGGTACGCGGAAGCAGGGCAGCGCAGGGAACATCGCCTGGCCCTGAAGAACCGGGCGGCCAGGTAGCGGCCAGGCAGCGGCCGGGTAGCCTCAGCCCTCGGCCTTGTACATGTACTTGATGCTGGGCTTGTAGAGCAGCAGGTTGGGCGCGCCCTCGCGGTGGATCTTTAGGCAGGTCCGGTCGTACCACTCGATGGTACCCTCGATCGTCTCGCCGTCCCCGAGGACGAACACCATCGGCGTGCGGGCCTGCATCTGCTTTACGTAGTAGAAGTTCTCCGCGTTGGTCTGCTCCGGGGGAATCATCCTCTTCGGCGCACTGTTGTTGCGCCGGCTGGCGTTCGGCTGCTCCTTAATCTCAATCAGCGCCGGGCGGATCAGCTTGCGGTTGGCGGGCTCCATGGGAGGTCACTCCTTTGTCGACAGACTTTGACAAACACGCACACGGAACTCGAGGTTGGGAGCCGGGCGGTAAGTCAGAACTTATGTTCATGGATAGCACATTGCGGGTGGCCCCGCAAGCCGAAGGCGGTGCGCCGGGGCCGGTCTGGAGACCGGCTGGCGCCGGGTAGGGCGGCTCTCCAGAGCCGCCACCGGGCCTCCAGGCCCGGCTAGGCCGAACCAGAGGGTTCGGCGCGGGTCAGAGGACCCGCCCCACCTACCACGGCTTCGTCCAGCAGAACTCCGCGGCGGCGGCGCCGGCGCGCGCAGGGTCCCAGATGAGCGTCGAGGCGGGCTTGCCCGTCTTCACCCGCAGCGCCGCCTCGTAGACCAGCGGCGGGCCCGGGTAGCAGCGCATGTAGATGGGCCCGTCCACCTTCCGGACCAGCGCCAGCAGCGCCTCGGTCGGCGCCGCTCGCTCCAGGAATTGCCGCCGCTTCTTGGTCCACAGGTAGCCGATGTTCGCCACAAGCACAATCGCCACCACGACCGCAGTCACCGACCTGCGGTGAAGCTGAAGCCGCGCCCGGAAGGCACAGAAGCCGGCGGCGACCAGCCAGGCCAAACCCAGGCTCGCCAGGTACGTCTGGCGGCTCGGCACGCGGTGCATGTAAGTGAGGAAACTGTAGGGCAGCAGTGCGACCGGCATCCAGACCAGCGCGGTCAGCACGAGCTGGCGCTGTAGCCGGGCCCGCAGGATCGCCAGCAGCAACAGGCTCAGCAGGCCCCAGAACCACAGCAGCCGCATATAGCTCACCGGCAGTGTGATCCAGAAGGGCGCGTGGAACGAGAAGCTGCCGTCCGCCAGGCGGAACGAGAACGGCTGCGCCCAGAAGATGAGCCAGACGTCGGCGCCGGCCAGCGCCGCGAAGGGCAGCCAGGCGGCCAGTCGCCGCCGGCCCGTCCCCGAGGCCCAGGCGAGCACCAGCAACAGCGGCGCGAAAATGACCGCCGATTCCTTGGAGGCGAGCGCCAGCACGAACAGGCCCAGCGAGGCCGCATACCAGCGCCATCCGCCGCCCTTTTCGACGAACCATATCCAGCACAGCAGAGCCGCTACGCCGAATAGGAATTGCAGCAACTCGGGCACAGCCGAGTACCACATGATGGCTTCCTGGTGACATTCGCAGACGGCGAAGAACCCGGCCGCAAGGACCGCGACGCGCCCGCCCACGACGCGCCAGGCGCCGAGCGCGTAGACCAGCCACGTGCAGAGGATGTGCAGCGCCAGAGCCGCCATGTAGAACGGCAGCGGAGAGGGGCCAAACAGCCGGTCGAGCGCGCCGGTCAGCAGAAAGAACGTGGAGCGGTAGCGAAACGCGCGGTCGGCGAGCATGTTGTGCCAGCCCGAAGCCGATCCGTAGAGGCGCGCCTGCTCGATGAGCGGATAGTCATCTTGCATGAGCGGCTGCGTGAACACCGGCAGGTAGGCGACAATCGCCAGCGCGGCAAGAAGGCCCAGGACCAGGGCATGCGTCCTCCACATGTGGGGGCTATTCTAGCACCGGCGGCTCGGGTTCCACACTTGTGTCGCGCACACCGCTCAGACCGGACGGAGCTCCACGATCAGCGCGTCCAGGGCGATGTTCTTTTGGATGTTCCGGCGGACGAAGTCGGCCAGCTCGTCGACCTTGCCGACGGCTCGGCGGATCCAGGAATAGTCGACCCGCCGGGCGATGGCGGCGAGGCGCTCGCGGATGTCGGCGTTGCGGATGCCGGAGGCGCCCTGCTCGAGCACCAGCACGTCCTCAAGCAAACCGTAGAGCGTACGCAGCAGGGCCTCGAGCTTCTCCTGCCGGCTCGCCGCCGACTCCGCGCACAGGACCCACTCTTCGAACGGCGAAGCGCCCGAGGCCACCTCGAGCAGAGTCAGCATGACGGCGCGCCGCCGGTCGTAGGCCTCCAGATCGAGCGAGATGGCCACGCCGGGGCTGCCGCGGGCGAGGGCAATCCTGCGCTCGGCGTCCTCGAGCCCGCGGGCGGAGACGAACTCGCGCATCTCCTCGGCGCCGAGCGGCGCCAGGGGCAGCCACACCGCCCGCGAGCGGATGGTCGGCAGCAGGTCGTAGGGGTTGGCCGCAGTGAGGAACAGGATCAGGTGCTCGGGGGGTTCCTCCAGCGTCTTCAGCAACGAGTTGGCGGCCTGCTCGTTGGCCCGGTCGATCTGGTCGATGAGGAAGACGCGGTGCGCGCCCCGGAGCGGCTTGAACTGCGCGCGCTCCTTGAGCAGCCGCATCTGCGGGATGGTGATCTGCCGCAGCGGGCCGTCGGGCGCGAAGGTGACGAAGTCCGGGTGGGAGGCGAACAGCAGCGGGTCCTCGTTGCGCTTGTCAGCCGGCCACTTCTCGCGTTCGGCGATCGAGGCGGCGTTCTCGGGCCGGCTGAGGTCATCCTTCTCGATCTTGCGCGGGTCGCCGAGCAGCCGGGCGGCGAACCGCCGCGCCAGCGTGGCTTTGCCCACGCCCTCGGGGCCGGCTAGCAGGAGGGTTTGAGTGATCCGCTCCGAGGCGATCATCTGCTCGAGCGCTTCCTGAACCGCGCGGTTTCCGAGGAATCCCTCAAACATGGAGTCTGCCGAGCGCGGGTTGGACCGCCTCCCAGACGGCGCGGGCAACGGTCTGGACGTCGGGGTGACCGTCAATGACGCGGAACCGCTTCGGCTCGCGGGCGGCCATGGCGAGGTAGGCCTTGCGCACCTGGTTGTGGAACTCGAGGGCCTGGTCGTCCATCCGCGTCTCCAGGCCGCTGAGCCAGCGGCCTCGCGCCCGCTCCAGGCCGGTCTGGGGATCGATATCGAGGAGCAGTGTGAGGTCCGGCTTCAGGCCGCGGCACACCATGCGGTCCAGCTTCACAACGGCCTCCTGGCCGAGGCCGCGGCCGAAGCCCTGGTAGGCCATGGTCGAATCGGTGAAACGGTCGGTGAGCACCACGGCGCCCCGAGCCAGGCCGGGCCAGATCAGCTCCTCGAGGTTCTGCGCACGCGAGGCGAAGTAGAGCAGCAATTCGGCGACGGACGAGAGCTCCTGGTTGGCCGAATTGAGCAGGATGCGGCGGACCTGATCACCGATAGATGTGCCACCCGGCTCGACGGTCTCAATCACACAGTAGCCCCCGGCGCGCAGCCGCTCGGCCAACAGGCGCATCTGCGTGGTCTTTCCGCAGCCATCGCCGCCCTCGAAGCTCGTGAAGAGGCCGCCGCGGCGGGTTGAACGCTTAGTCGTAGACATAATGCAGCACCCTTTTGAGGTCTTCCCAGGCCTCGCGCTTGGCGTCCTGGTTGTAGGGCCGGAGCAGATAGGAGGGATGATAGGTCGCCATGACCGGAATGCCGCGCCATTCGTACCACTTCCCGCGCAGCTTGGTCACGCCCTCCTTGCGGTTCAGCAGCGCGCGCACCGCGGTGGCGCCGAGCGCGCAGATGGCCCGGGGGCGAATTGCCGCCAGCTGCCGGAACAGGAACTGGCCGCAGATCTCCATCTCGTCCGGCTCCGGGGTGCGGTTCTCCGGCGGCCGGCACTTGACGATGTTGCAGATGTAGACGTCGCCGCGCACCAGCGGTATGCCTTCCTTCTTGGCCGTATTCTCGATCATCTGAGTGAGAAGCTGCCCGGCGCGGCCGACGAAGGGAATCCCCTGGGCGTCTTCATCGGCGCCCGGACCTTCGCCGACGAAGACCAGCCGGGCCTGCGGATTGCCCACACCGAAGACGATGCGGTTGCGGCCCTGGTGGAGGCGGCAGCGCGTGCACTCCCCCAGGTCCTCGCGGATCTGCTCGAGTGTTTCCCCCTCGGGCAGGGCGGCTTCAAACAGCGAGGCGGGCTGAGGCGCGCCCTCCAGCACTATCGCGGCGCCCGCACGGACCGGCGCCGCCGGGCGCGGCGAGGGGCTGCGGCGGTACAGGGTCCGAATGCCGAGATCCTGAAAATACTCGAGGTGGCGGCGCAGCTCGTCGTAGCTCATCGCGTGGCGTGGAGCGCCGCCCGCAGCTTCAGCAGCTCGTCCAGAATCCGGCCGGCAATCTCGCGCTTGGAGGCTCGCGGCAGCTCGATGGCGTCTCCGGCGCGCGGCACCAGCACGACTTCATTCTCCTCGGCGCCGAAGCCCACGCCTTCCCGATCGACGCGGTTACCAACGACCATATCGCAGTTCTTGGCCTCGAGCTTCCGCCGGGCCTCCGCAACCGGGTCCTGAGTCTCGGCCGCGAAACCCACCAGCAGCCGCCCACCCTTGCGCCGGCCGGCCTCGGCCAGGATGTCCGGCGTGGGCTCTAGCTGGAGCGCCAGCGGCGCGCCCGTCTTCTTCCGTTTCCCGGCGGGCGGATTCGGCAAGTAGTAGTCGGCGACGGCGGCGGCCTTGATGATGATGGTCGCCTCCTGAAGCCGCCCCAGCACCGCGTCCCGCATTTCAGCGGCGGTTCGGACGCGCACGATCTCGGCGCCGGCGGGCTCGGGCAGGCTCACCGGCCCGGAAACCAAAATCACGCGCGCGCCGCGGGCCGCGGCGGCCTCAGCCAGTGCGTAGCCCATCTTCCCGCTGGAGCGGTTGGAGAGGTAGCGCACCGCGTCGAGCGGCTCCTGGGTCGGCCCGGCGGTCACCAGAACCACCTCGCCCTCCAGATCGCGCCGCGGGCGCAGCAGGGAGAGGGCGGCGGCGGCGATGCGCTCGGGCTCGGCGAGCCGGCCCGGTCCGGTCATTCCGCACGCCAGCGGCCCCTCGTCGGGGCCGACGATCAGGTGCCCGCGCGCGCGCAGCACGCCCAGGTTGGCCTGCGTGGCCGGGTGCAGCCACATGTTGGTGTTCATCGAGGGCGCCAGCAGAACCGGGCCGGTGAAGGCCAGGTAGAGCGTCGAGAGGAAGTCGTCGGCGAGCCCATGGGCGAACTTCGCCAGCAGGTCGGCGGTGGCGGGCGCGACCACGAGCAGGTCCGCCTCCTGGGCCGTGCGGACGTGCTCGATGGCGCTGGCCAGTGTCTCATCGCCCCCGCCCGTGGGGAACAGCTCGGTGATCACCTTGCGCCCGGTGAGGGCCGCGAAGGTGAGCGGCTTGACGAACTCCTGCGCGGCGCGCGTCATCGCCACCTGGACGGCCGCACCGCCCTCCATCAGCGCGCGGGCCAGCTCCGCGGACTTGTATGCCGCTATGCCGCCGCCGATGCCGAGCACCACGTTCATGGCACTTCTCAGACGGTTGGTTCGGGCTCCGGCTCTTCGGGGACCGGCGGCGCCGCGGCCGGGTCCTCGGACTTCACCAGGCCGCGGCGCACCACCGCCATCGCCGTCACCGTGGGCTTCCTGGAGGTGGTGGGAAGGACCGGCCGCGCGCCGCCCTGGAGTTGCCGGGCACGCTTGGCGGCCACGATGATGAAGCGGTAGGCGCTCTGTTCCGGGTCGTCCGGAATCGCGGCCAGGTTACTGTTGCGAGGCGTCGCGTCAGACATTGAAAGACCTCATCACTCGAACGTCGCCAGGACGTTCCCGACTTCTTCTTCCATCCTGGCGCGGCGAACACGCTCGGTCTTGAGGATCGAAGCCAGCGTGTCCACGGATTTCTCGATTTCCCGATTGATCAACACGTAATCGTACGCGCTGAAGTTGCGGATCTCCACGGCCGCCCCCTGGAGCCGGCGCTCGATAACCTGTTCGGAATCTTCGGAGCGCGCGCGCAAACGATGCTCGAGCTCGCTGCGCGAGGGGGCGAGCACAAAAACAGCTACAGCATCCGGGACCCTAGCCTTCAATTGTCGCTCACCCTGCACGTCGATGTCGAGCAGCAGGTCCTTGCCTTCGGCCCGCGCCCGCTCCAGGAAACTGCGGTGCGTCCCGTAGTAGTTGCCGAAGACCTCAGCCCACTCCAGGAACTCGTCGCGCGCGATTGCGGCCTCGAATTCCTGGCGCGAGACAAACATGTAGTCCTGGCCCGGGGTTTCATGCCCGCGCGGCGTGCGGGTGGTGTACGAAATGGAAAACAAAAGGTTTGCATCCTGCTCCAGCAGCCGCCGCACCAGCGTGCTTTTGCCCGATCCCGAGGGCGCCGAGAGGACGAATAGGATGCTCATTCCAGGTTCAGTCCTTGTTCGCGGATCTTCTCGATCTCCGCCTTGGCCGCCAGCGCCAGGTAGCTGACTTCCAGGCCCAGCTCGCCCACGCCCGTGGACTTGGAAAGGACGGTGTTGGCCTCGCGTTGCATCTCCTGGAGCAGGAAGTCGAGCTTCTTGCCGACCTCGCCGCCCCCGGCCAGCAGGTCATCAAGGTGTACGGCGTGCACCTTGAGCCGGGTCAGCTCCTCGCTGATGTCCGTGCGCTCGGCCAGGTAGGCGGCTTCCTGGGCCAGCCGCTGCGGGTCCAGGCCGGCCTCGCCGAGCAGCTCGCGCATCCGCTCCGCCAGCCGCGCGTGGAACTCCGTGAGGACGCGGGCGCGCAGTTCCTCCATGCGGTGCGCACTCTGGAGCACGGCCCGGTTGCGCTGGCGCAGGTCGGCGGCGATCTCGGCCCCTTCCCGCGCGCGGAACTCGTCCAGCCGCGAGAGCGCCTCCTCGAGCGCTCCCACCAGCCAGGGCTCCAACTCCGGGTCCGGCTCCGCTTCGGCGGGCTCGAACATGCCCGGGATCTGAAAGGCGAGATTCAAGTCCGGCTCGCCGTGCAGGCCGTGAATGGCGGACACGCGGTGGAAGACGGTGAGATAGGTCTCGACCATCGTCGAGTTGACCGTCGCGGAGGCTCCCTCCCGCGCGCTCATATACGCGATCTGCACCTGCACGTGCCCGCGGAGGACGTGCCGCTTCACCGCCGCGCGCAGCGCGTTCTCGAACGGGTCGAGCGCCGGGGGCATGCGAAAGTGCACGTCCAGCCCGCGGTGATTCACGCTCTTGACGCTCGCCACGACTTCGCGGTCGCCGTCGATCTTTCGAACCCGGGCAAAGCCGGTCATGCTGCGGAGAGAAGTGTTCATAGGATGATGGAAGGCTCCAACCAAGCCGTGGAGCGGCCTTTCCAGGCTGTCATACCGGCTTTTCTGCCGGCGCCGGACGCCGCGCGGCGGCAGGTCCGAAACCGATCCGCAAAACGGAAATGCGGCCGATCGAGGCTGAGCGCCCGCGGCACGGAGGAAACGGGAGCGGCGCTCATGGGTTCACCGCCGAATCGGGCTCCAGATACTGCAGGGCGTGCAGGCGCTGGTAAATGCCGCCGCCGGAGACCAGCTCCTCGTGCGTGCCGATCTCGGAAACCCCCCCCTGGTCGAGCACCACGATCTTGTCGGCGCGGCGAATCGTCGAGAGCCGGTGAGCGATCACGATGACGGTGCGGTCGGCCATCAGGTTCGCCAGCGCGCGCTGCACCAGCAGCTCGGATTCGGTATCCAGGTGCGAGGTGGCCTCGTCGAGGATGAGGATCGGCGCGTTCTTCAGCAGCGCGCGCGCGATGGCCAGCCGCTGCCGCTGTCCGCCGCTCAGCTTGACCCCGCGCTCGCCGATGACGGTGTTGTAGCCCTGCGGCAGCGCCTGAATGAACTCCTCGGCCAGGGCATTGCGCGCCGCATCGCGCACCGCCTCCAGGGATGCCCCGGGGCGGCCGTAGCGAATGTTGTCCGCCACCGTGTCGTTGAAAAGGAACGTATCCTGGGCGACGATGCCGATCTTCTCGCGCAGGGAGGCAAGCTCCAGGTCGCGGACGTCGGCGCCGTCGATGAGCACACGGCCGCCCGAGGCATCGTAGAACCGCGGCACAAGGTTGACCAGCGTCGTCTTACCCGCCCCGCTCGACCCCACTAGCGCGACCACTTCACCGGCCTTCACTTCCAGGTCGATGGACTCGATCAGGAAGCCGTCGGGCGCGTTCGGGTAGTGGAACGAGACCTTCTCGAAGCGAACGGCTTCTTTGAATTCCGTCAGGCGGCGCGCGCCCGGCCGGCTCGAGATGTCGTCGCGCCGCGCCAGGTATTCGAACACACGCTCGGAGGCCCCCGCCGCCTGCTGAAAGATGTTGTGGATGCCCGTGAGACGCTTCACCGGCTCGTAGAGCATCAGCAGCGCCACGACGAACGCGGTGAAGCCGTCAATCGTCATCTGCTGCGTCTTGATCTGGTTGCGCGCGTAAGCCAGCAGGCCGACGATCGTGAGCGCGCCGAAGAACTCGATCAGCGGCGAGGCCAGCGCCTGCTGCGCGATGTACTTCAGGTTGCTCCCTTTCAGCCGCCGCGCCGCCCCCCGGAACCGCCGCGATTCGTACCCTTCGGCGCCGAACGACTTCACCACCTGGTGCCCGCTCAGCGCCTCTTGCAGGATCTGGTTGACCTCGGCCTGGTGGTCCTGCGCCCGCCGCGTGGTCCTCCGGATGCGCTTGCCGATACGCGCCGTGGGCAGCAGCACGAAGGGGAGCAGCGTCAGGCTGATGAGCGCCAGCCTCCAATCCTTCGAGACGATCACCAACAGCAGGAACGCCGCCGTGAAGGACTGCCGGAGCCAGTCGGCGAGC
Organism: Bryobacteraceae bacterium; assembly: GCA_050010255.1. GTDB lineage: Bacteria > Acidobacteriota > Terriglobia > Bryobacterales > Bryobacteraceae > JBEKLJ01. The sequence goes on along the minus strand of JBEKLJ010000030.1, from coordinate 8,576 downwards.
ATCGAGGAGGTCGCCAGTTGGATCTTCTCGATGTCGTTCATGATCGACGACATCAGCCGGCCCGTCGAGTGCGTCTCGAAGAACTGCGCTCCCTGCCGCAGCACCTTCTCGAACACGCGCTGCCGCAGATCCGTCACCGCCGAGAGCCCGGCATAGTTGATGGCCACGTTCCCGATGTAATCGCAGACGCCCTTGGTGACGAAGGTGGCCAGAATGGCGAATGCGATCATCGTCCAGACGTTGTGGATCCAGCCCGGCATGAACTGTTCCAGGTAGACCTTCTGGTGGAAAACCGGGAGGGTAAACAGCTCCACGGGCAGGTCCGGCGCCTCCGGTTTCAGCACCCGTCCGAACACGGTGCCCACCAGCAGGGCGGTCATGCCGTGCGCCGCGCCGGCGCAGGCCATCAGAAAGGCGGACGGGACGACGGCCCACCAATACGGGGCAGCGAAGCGCACCAACCGCCGCAGATCGCTCACGCCGCCACCCCCAGGCGCTCGAGCGCGGGCGTGGTCAGCACGCAGTCACCCAGGGAACGCAGACGGATCACTCCCGCCCGCGCCCCGCCGGGAAGCTGCTCGAGTACGGTCGTCATGCCCGCGGGCTTACTCTTCGATCTTCGCTTCGTCGATCAGCATCACCGGGATATCGTCCCGGATCGGATAGACCCGCTTGCACTGCACGCACTTCAGTCCGCTCTGGTCGGGCTTCAACTCCACGGCCGCCTTGCACAGCGGGCACACGAGGATGTCCAGCAGATCCTTGCTAATAGCCATACGTTAACCGGACATACAGTGTAGCAGTTTTGGCCCGCCCGCCTGGCGGCTGAGGCAGCCCGCGATCCGCAGGCGCCGTCCCGGCGGTATGCCAGCGGGCGCTACGCCCCCCGGATCTCGGCCCGGGCCCTGGCGACGACCTCCAGATATTGGCCGGCGCGCTGCTCGATGACCTCGAAGCGCCCCTCGCGGACGCTGGCTGCGTCCACCAGCTCCGCGCCCACCGCCACCGCGCACGCGCCCGCCTTGAGGAACTCGCCCGCCGTCTCCAGGTTCACTCCGCCGGTGGGAATCAGCTCGATGTGCGGGAACGGCGCCTTCAGCGCGCGGATATACTTGGGCCCGCCTACGTTGCCGCACGGGAAGACTTTGACGACGTCGGCGCCGGCTTCCCAGGCCGTGAGCACCTCGGTGGGCGTCAGCGCGCCGGGGATCATGACCTTGGAGTAGCGCCGGACCATCTCGACGGTCGCCAGCTTCAGTGCGGGCGTGACGAAGAACTGCGCCCCTGCCAGCATCGCCGCGCGGGCCGTCTCCGGATCGAGCACGGTACCGGCGCCGAGCACCAGCTTGTCACCGAAGGCGTCGGCAGCCTGTTCGAGTACTTTCAGCGCCCCAGGCACCGTCATGGTGATCTCCGCTGCCCGGATGCCGCCCTTGTAGATCGCCTCGATGGACTTCAGCGCCCCTTCGGAGGTCTGGGTGCGTATCACCGGCACGATCCCGATATCGACGATGAACGATAGAATCTGAGCTCTGGTCATGGAATCTACGATCTTAGCAGGGACCGCCAGCGGCGTAAACGCGCGCCGCAGCAGATTGCTGGCGAGACATCCGGGCAAGGGCGCCTTTACTTCCGCTGCTGGCCGGGCGCATAACAGTACACAAGCATGCTCATCCGGATCAAAGTGAAGCCGAGCTCGAAGAACCCTCGCATCGAGCGCGGCCAGGACGGCGGTCTCACGGCCTACTTGCAGTCGCCGCCCGTCGAGGGAAGAGCCAATCAGGAGCTCGTCGCCCGGCTGGCCGGCCACTTCGGCGTGGCGAAGTCGCAGGTGCGCATCCGCTCCGGTTTGGCCTCGCGCGCCAAGCTGATCGAGATCGACTAGCCCGCTTTTCTCGCCACGACCGTAGCGAGGCGCGATGAGAGGGCTGCAGATACAAGGCGCGCGACGGCCGGCGCCCGCAGGCGTACTTGAACAGTACGTCGAGGACGCCGGCCGAGCGCAACGCAGTAGATGCGGCCCTATCGCGCGCCGCAGCAGGTTGTTGGTGAGAAATGCGGGCTAGTGTCCAGGACCGAGCTGCGCCGCCGGCCCGGCACACACGGTATACTTGCGGGGAACCACGACCATGCTGCTACGCCTGCCCTGGATCATCCAATTGCTGCTGGCCGTCATGGTGCTGACGGCCGGGTACTTCGATCTTCGTTACCGGCGCATCCCGAACTGGCTCACGCTGCCCGGCGTCCTGGTCGGGCTCGCGCTCAACGCATTCCTATCCTTGCACCTGGGACGGAGCACGCTGCTCCGCAATGCCGCGCTGGGTCTAGCTGTGGCGATGCTGGTTTATTTCCCGCTGTATTTGCTGCGCGGGATGGGCGCGGGCGACGTGAAGCTGATGGCGGCCATCGGCAGCCTGGTCGGATGGCGCGACTGGCTGGCCATCTTCATTTTCAGCGGGATCATCGGGGGGGTGCTCGCGGTCGTGCTCATGCTCGCCAAGGGGCGCATGCGCAAGACGCTATACAACACCGGCTACATCGTCTGGGAGATGGCTCATCTGCGCGCCCCGCACCTGCGAAGCGAGGAGCTCGATGTCTCGAATCCCGGCGCCTTCACGCTGCCCCACGGCGCCGTAATCGCCCTGGGCGCGCTCGCCTTGCTCGGCCTCCACGCCCTGCTGCCGTCTCAGTAGAAGAACAGGACCTCGGGCACCATCCGCAACCGGGACGGGGACTTGAAACACGAGCCGCACGTGCGCCGGTAGGAGGGCACGATGGACAGCACCTCGGCCGAGATCGCCTCCGGGTCGCCGCGCACGTGGTAGGCGCACAGCGCCAGTCTGGGCTTGTACCGCCGCAGCGTGTCCCTGGCCCCCAACACGGCCTTTCGCTCGGCCCCCTCGATGTCCATCTTGATGAAGCTGACGCGCTGGAGCCCGAGCTCGCTCACGAGCTCGTCGATGGGAACCAGCGGCACGGGGACCGGTCTGGTCGAAATCCCTCTGTCCATGACGAAGGTGTCGCGTGCCGAATTGCCATCGACCTCGTGCAGCACCAGCGTGGCATCGCGGTCCCACACGCCTTTCGGATACACGATCACCTTGCCGGCGGCGATCTCCGCAGCGAAGTTGCGTCTCAGGCACTCGATGTTATCCGGCGCGGGCTCGATGGCGATCACCAGCCCGGCGCCCTGGGACAACGCTTCCCGAGTGAACAATCCGACGTGCGCGCCGCAGTCCAGCACCACGTCGCCCGCAAGCACGCGGGCTGCCTCGTAGCGGTAGATTCCGCGTTGCTGCTCGGCCAACAGGTCCGGCAGCAGGAAGTCGTCCGACTTCGGCATCCAGAACCGGCCGCGAGGCGTCTCCCAAAGGTAGTATCCGGAAGCGTCCCTTTCGACCAGACGAATCTTGGACCTGAAATCCGAGCTCAGGCTGCCTTCGGTGAGGAAGTTCAGGTAGCCCGCCCGCGCTTCATTCTGCGGACAGGGCTGGCTGGGCTTCAACAGGTAAACTATGTCGACAACCAGGGTGGGCTTGACTGCCACGGCCTCAAACGCCAGCGTCCACAGCACGATGAGGCTGATCACAACCCAGATGACCCTGACAAATAATTTCCTGACCATGGAAAGCGACGCCTCCGTTGCGCCAATAGTCCGTTGAGAGGGAATGCCCCTCCATCCCGCCGCCTGGCGGCCCGCCCAGCCCGGCACTCACAGCGGGGGCGAGCTCAGTCTGGCGGGCGCGGCCGGCTCCGGTCAGACGGGGCCGGCCACGCAGTTTCGATCCCTGGGAACCTTTGACGAAAGTCTCGCAGACGCTGCGACCGCCCGCGAATCAAGCACCTCGCGCCGCTGCTTAGGCCCGAGGCCGGCTTTCGCCGCGAGTTACTAGCCCTGCATCTTGCGCTTTCGCCGGCGCAAGATCCAGAGGATCAGGATGGCTCCGGCCGCAATCCAGAGAATGGTGGTGATCAACTGCTTGTTATCGGCGATCACATCGGCGAACCAGAGAACCGCCGGTAGCATAGTCAGATCCATTACGCTATTTCTCCTTTCTGAGATGACGCGCTTGAGTTCTTCTCTCCGATCGACCTACTGAAAACCCCTCATCATCGGGAACAGGTTCTTGAACAGTTGCAGCAGACCCGGCCCGGCGGCCACAACCAGCATGGCCGGCAAGATGAAAAAAAAGATCGGGAATACCAGCTTCACGCCGACCTTCCCCGCCCGCTCTTCCGCGTCCTGCCGCCGGCGAACGCGCATGAAGTCCGCATGAGTGCGAAGCGCCTCGGCGAGGCTGGTGCCGAAGCGGTCCGCCTGGATCAGGGTCGCCACCAGCTTGCGCAACTCCGGCTCGTCAGCCCGGTCGGCCAGATTCTTCAGGGCATCGACCCGGCGCTTGCCGGCGCGCATCTCCAGGTTGACCAAAGCCAATTCCTGGCTAACGTCCGGATAGGTCCGGAGCAACTCGCGGCTGACGTTGGTGAGCGCCTGGTCCAACCCGAGGCCCGCCTCCATGCAAACCACCATCAGGTCCAGAACGTCTGGAAGCGCCAGCCGGATCCTCTCCTGGCGGCGGCCCACCAGCCTCTCGAGAATGAAGTTGGGGAAGAAGAATCCAGCCGCCGCCCCGGCCGGCAACACGAGGACACTCAGCACTGGGTTGTCGATCTGTGTCCGTAGCGCGATGGCCGCGGCGAACCCGATGGCGGCGCCCAGGAACTTCGCGCCGTAGTAGGCCTTCACCGCGCGATCGGAGCGGAAACCGGCCGCGATCAAATAGCGGCGCGCGAGCCCGGCATCCCCCGGAGAGATCGGCACCTTCTCGCCGATGGACTGGGCGATGCTGACCAGAAACCCGCGCTTGGGCGCCGCGGCCGATTCCAGCGTGGGCTCGAGGGCGGCGCCGAGCCGCGCCTGGATGCGCGCCGGCTTAGCATACAGCCGGTACCCATACGCCGAGATCGCTATCGTCAGCAACAGAAAAACCGCGATCGATAGGGCGACTGCCATATTACACCTTGATTTTCACAATCTTCCGGATCGTGAAATGGCCGACTATCATCAGTACGATCACGCCAGCCATCATCAGCCGGCCGTCGGAATCGGCGGCCATGCTCTGCAAGTAACCGGGCGCGATGAGCATCAGCCCGAACATCAGCGCGATCGGCATCAGCGTCAAGATCGTGCCGGTGATCCGGCCGTGCGCGCTGGCGGCCCGCACCTGCCCCTTCAACTTGAACCGCTCGCGGATGACGTAGGCGAGCTTGGTCAGGATCTCGCTCAGGTTGCCGCCGGTTTCACGCTGCAGCAGCACCGCCGACACGAAGAAGCTGACGTCGAGTAGCGGCATCCGGCGCGCCAAATTGCCAAGAGCCGTCTCGATCGGCAGACCGAGGTTGTGCTCGTTGTGCACCTTCCGGAACTCCGGGCCCAGCGGCGGGGCCGACTCCTCCGACAGCATCTCGAGCCCGATCGAAAAGGCGTGCCCGGCGCGCATGGCCCGCGCCAGGAAGTCCAGCGCCTCCGGGAACTGCTCCTCGAAAGCCGCCATGCGCTTGGACCGGGTCCGCATCACATACAGGTAGGGGAGCATGCACCCGAGCAGCCCCAGGCCGACGGCACTGGGCCCCGGGTACATGAGGACGTTGAATCGCAGGCCGAGCAGCGCGCCCACCACCAGGCCCAGCATCATCTGGAAGATCAGCGTTTGCATGCTGATGGTCATCCCGGACTGCACGATCCGTTCCTCGACACGCCGGACGACGTTGAAGTGGCTCAAGAATCGCGTCAGCGTGCCCGTGTCCACTATACGGTCGATGAGCACCTTCGTCTCCACCCGCTGGGCGTCCCCCACAGCGGTCTGAAGCATCTCGGTGACTTTCTTCTTCTTCTGCACTTGCAGAAGGTTCGAACCCACCGCGACCGTGAGCGCAACGGCTAGGAACACGATTACGAACATCAGGAAGAGAAGGCCCGACATTTGTGCCTCAATGGATCTCCACCGTCGTCTGGAAGACAGCTGCCGGAAGCTGCATGCCGGCGGCCCTCAGCCGCTCGTAGAACTTCGGCCGGATGCCCGTTGGCCGGAACTTGCCGGTCACCTTGCCGTCTTCCCTCACTCCGGTTTTGTCGAACACGAAAACGTCCTGCGTCGTCACCTGCTCTCCCTCCATGCCGACGCATTCGGTCATGTGGGTGATCCGGCGGCTGCCGTCGCTGAAGCGCGCGATCTGAATGAACAGATCCACGGCCGACGAGACCTGCTGCCGGATGGCCCGCACGCCCATGTTAGAGTTTGCCATCCCCACCATTACCTCCAGGCGGCCGATCGCGTCGCGCGGGCTGTTGGCGTGAATGGTCGTCAGTGACCCGTCGTGACCCGTGTTCATGGCCTGGAGCATGTCCAGCGCCTCCTCGGAACGCACCTCGCCCACCACGATCCGGTCGGGGCGCATTCGCAGGGCGTTGATGACGAGCTGGCGGATGTGGATCGCGCCCGTGCCTTCGATGTTGGGCGGCCTGGATTCCATCCGCGCCACGTGCGTCTGCCGCAACTGCAGCTCGGCCGCGTCCTCGATCGTCACGATGCGCTCGTCCTCCGGGATGTAGCCGGACAGCACGTTGAGCAGCGTCGTCTTACCGGCGCCGGTGCCGCCGGAGATGATGATGTTCAGCCGGGCCTTGACGCAGGCTTGGGCGATCTGAAGCATGCTCTCGGTCAGCGTCAGGTTCCGCACCAGTTCCTCGGGCTGAATGGGGTCCCGGCGGAACCGCCGGATGGAAAGCAACGGACCATCGACCGCAACCGGCGGAATCACCGCGTTCACGCGGGAGCCGTCCGGCAGACGTGCGTCTACCAGGGGCGAAGACTCGTCCACGCGCCGCCCCACGCGCGAGACGATCTTTTCGATGATGCGCAGCAGGTGGGAATTGTCCTTGAACTCCACCGGCGTCCGGTGCAACTTGCCGTTTCGCTCGACATAGACCAGCTTCGGCGTGGTCACCAGGATGTCGGACACAGTCGGATCCTGAAGCAGCGGCTCGAGCGGCCCCAATCCGAAAACCTCATTGAGCACCTCCTCGGTGATCCGCTCCTTCTCCAGCCGGCTCAGCGGAGTGCTCTCCTCCTCCAGCAGCCTGGCCACCGCGGCGCGGATCTCGCCGCGCACACGCTCGCCGCCCAGCGAGGAAAGCACTTCCAGGTTGATCCGCTCCAGCAGCTTGCGGTGCAGCGCGAACTTCAGCTCCTGGTACTCCGGCGTGGGGGCGGCCGAGGTGAACAGGCGATTCACCCATCCCGAGTCTGCCGCCCGGCTCGTCACCGCATAGTTCGTTCCCATGTCCCGCCAAGTCCTCCTCAGCAAAACTCCGCCGCGAGCAACCGCCAGGCGCGCTCATCCTGCGTCGCCCCGGCGAATCCCGCGGCGAGAGGGCCTCCCCGGGCCCCTCCGGCGCGCCCGCAGTCGCAGCGCGGCAGGCCGGCTAAAAGATCGATAGACTCAGCCTCTGCTTGCTCCGGTCCTTACCAGTCTGCACTCCCGCAATCTTGCCCGCCAGCGCGCCCAGCGATCTGCCCAACTCGCTGCCGGCCGTCAGCAGGTTGCCCTCGGCGTATGCCTCGAACAGCTCCGGGTAGTCGTTCGGCAGCGTCTCGTAGATCGGCAGGCCGAGCACGCGCTGCACCTCCCCCGGCTCGAAGTCGGGCCGCTTCGGCATCCGGTTGAGGATCAACTTCAGACGGTTGCGGCTGTATCCCGCGTCCATCAGCGCCTGCACCACCTGTTTGGCCTGGTGCAGCGCCGGCATATCCAGAGTCGCGACCAGGAATACCTCGTCGAGCTCCTCAAGCACGTGCATGGAAACCGCGTTGAGGCTGCGGCCGAGGTCGGTGACGATCCAGTCGTAGCTGGAGCGCAGGAACCGGAGCACGTTCCGGAACTGCTCGGGATCGAGCATCTCACCCAAAGTCGCGGCCGGCAGCGGAGCCGTGACCACATCCAGGCCCGCGTGGCCGTTGGAGACGAGGGCCTTCCAATAGCTTAGGTCCAGCCGATGGACGTTGTGGATGGCATCCAGAATCGTGTACGGGGTCTTGGCCTTCATCAGGAAGGCGACCAGGCCCGCCTCCAGATCCATGTCGGCCAACAGCACCTCCTGCGTAGTGGCCTTCTGGATCTCCACCGCGACGTGACAGGCGATCGTGGTTGCTCCACAGCCGCCTTTGGCGGAGACAAACCCGAGCGTGCGGCCGCGGTGCCGCGCCGACTCCGGCTGGGACTTGGCGCGCTCGCCCGAAAGCCGCTCCAGGGCCTTCTGCAGCGCCGCCTCCAGCGGCGGATAGAGAAACTCGTTGGCGCCCGCGCGGATCGCGCCCAAAATGATCTCGGCATCCGCCGTGTCGTTCAGAACGATAACCTGCGGCGGAGCCGCGCAGTTCTTGATGCGCCGGATCACCTGATCGAACGGTTCATCCAGCCGGGTCAGGTCCAGAAGCAGCACGTCCAAACGCAGTTGCTCGAGCTGAGCCAGAAAGACCGCCGCGTCGCCCAGCACCGGCTGTTGCAGCAGAATA